>JAKAJI010000132.1 GCA_021813825.1 Acidobacteriota bacterium
GGCTTCCATGGTGGAGAGCCGTCCCTGGCGGATGAGCGCCCAATCGGAGAAGAGGGCGGAGTCCTTGATTTCCTTGAGGGTCACCGGCGGATCGATGCGGCCCGCGAAAGCCAAGTCCACGACGGCCGAGCGGGGCGTGTTCGGGTCGTCGCGGGGCGGCGATTTGACCTGAGCCCAGGCGACGACGGCGGACTCGCCGCCGCTGTGGTAGATCAGGACCTTATCTCCCGGGCGCATGCGCCGGATTGCCTGAACGGCCTGGGGATTTGTGACGCCGTCCCAAACGGTGGTGCGGTCGCGCTCCAAGTCGGCGAGGGAATAGGTTTGGGGGTCGGTCTTCGCAAGGAAGTACGGCATATCTCCCACTTCTGCTTGAAAAAGAGCAACTTCTGCGCAGCGAGGCAGGGTGTCCCCGATGACGGACGATCAGTGTAAGTGTACAATTGGAGGGATGCTGCTGGCCAGGAGGGTATAGTTTTGCCTGATTTCGCCGATAGAAGCACTGGGCCGATGGCGAAGGTTTATGGGAGTGGATTCAGGTCGGGGTACCGCATCGGAGGGGTCTGGCTGAGGGTTCTGCTACTTTCGCTTGTGGCGCTGGCAGCTCTAGGGCAGACGGAGAGCGTCACGGCGCCGCCCGCCAATCCGAAACCCGCGGATCCGAACAATCCTTCGGTGGCTGTTCCCTCGGCCGACAAACGGGACGCCGGGTCCAGCCCTGCCTCCGAAGCAGGCGTGGACATTCACAAGTACATCATCGGCGCACAAGATGTTCTGTTCGTGCAGGTGTGGCGGGAGCCGGATTTTACTCGCCAGGTGGTGGTGAGGCCGGATGGTAAGATCAGCATTCCGTTGATTGGCGAAGTGGAGGCGGCTGGGTTGACGCCGGAGCAGTGCGCCGATAAGGTGCGGCAGGGGCTGACGAAGCTGATCAACAATCCCGATGTGTCCATCTCGGTCCTTTCGGTAAATAGCAAACGTTATTACATCGACGGCGAGGTGTATCGTCCCGGGCTGTACCGTCTGGTGACTCCGACGACAGTGCTTGAGGCACTCAGCGAAGCCGGTGGATTTCGTGATTTCGCGAACACGAAGAAAATCCGGATTCTGCGGGGGGATCAGACGCTGAAGTTTAATTACAAGGAAGTCAGTCACGGCAAGAACATGACTCAGAATGTCTATCTTCAGAACGGAGACCACATCATCGTTCCGTAAGAGAATGGCCGGCCGGTCCACTGCCGGCGCCGGAGAGAGAAAGCATGCAACCGCAAGACGCAGTCACGATTACCCGTCGTCCACTCGATTTTGAGGACTATGTCGATATCGTGCGGCGGCACCGAAGCTGGATCTTCGGGCCGACGCTGGCCGCCGTAGTGATTGCCGTGGTGGTGGCCTATCTCTGGCCGGACACCTACGTTTCGACTGCCACGATCCGAATCATTCCTCCACAGGTTCCCCAGACGCTGGTTCAGAGCAATCTGACGATGAGCATGTCGGCGCGGCTTACGTCCATGGAAGAGGTGATACTCAGCCGGGCGACGCTGACGAATATCATCACGACGTTTGGGCTTTACAAGAAGGAATTGGCGTCGATGCCGATGGATGATGTTGTCGAGCGGATGCGTACGAAGGACATCAAGATATTCCAACCGCAGGACGTCTCGCAGCGGGAGGGGGACCGAGGGGATATGGCGACCGCGTTCCAGGTCAGCTTCTCCTACGACAACCGATTCCAGGCGCAAAAAGTGACCAACGAGCTGGTGTCGCGTTTCATAACGGAGAACCTGCGGAACCGGACCGACGAATCTGCGGGGACGACCCAGTTTTTGGATAGCGAGATGCAGGCCGCGAAGAAGCGCCTGGACGAGGCGGAGCAGCGGATGAGCGATTTTCGCGCTCAGAACATGGGCCGCCTTCCCGATCAGATGCAGGCGAACATGCAGGCGCTGAACGGGCTGCAGGTTGAGTTGACGAGCGTGAACGCCGCGATGAGCCGGGTAACGCAGGACAAGCTGCTGATGGAGAATCAGATCAAGATTCTCAAGGACCAGCTCAAGACGATTCAGGACGGCGCCGTCCAGAGCGAGGTCACCACGGCTAAGAACGATAAACTCGCCGATCTGGACCGGCAGATCGCGTCGCTCGAAACGAACCTCACGGCGCTACGGCAGCGATACAAGGAGACATACCCGGATGTGCAGACGGCGGAGAAACTGCTTGCCGATGCGCGGCAGAATCGTGCGGAGCTGCTGAAGGAGCAGGCGGCTGCGCCGACGCAGGTGCGTAAGATTACGAATCCGCAAGCGCTGCGCGAGGCGCAGGCCGTAAACGCGGCGATTGAACGGGTGCAGGCCCAGATGGCGGCGAAGGATCTGGAAATGCAGCAGTACCAGAAGGATCTTGCGAGGATCAACGACTCGATCAAGAGTTATCAGTCGCGCATTGAGTCAGTGCCGATTGGCGAGAAAGAGTACGGACAGTTGTTGGCGGATGTGGAACTGGCGCGGCGCGAATACTCCGACCTGAACATGAAGTACCAGACGTCCCGGATTGCGACCAATCTCGAGAACCGGCGCCAGGGGGAGACGCTCGAGCTGCTTGACCCGGCGAGTCTTCCGCAAACGCCGACTCAGCCCAAGCGGTACTTCATCGTGGCGGGGGGGCTTGGTTTGGGTCTATTGGTAGGTGTCATCTTGGCTGGTGTACGCGAAATCAAGGACTCGTCGCTGAAGAACTTAAAAGATGTGCGCGCGTACACGCAATTGCCGATTCTTGGAAGCGTGCCTTTGCTCGAGAACGACCTTGTGGTACGCCGGCGGCGGCGGCTTGGCTGGTTAGCCTGGTCGACGGCGTGCCTGGTGTCGATTCTCATCATGTCGGGTTCGATTTTGTATTACTACGCGACCCGGGTTTAACCAGGGCGAGAGGATGTCCGGAGCCACTTTATGAGTCGAGTTCATGATGCGCTGCGTCGAGCGGGAAGCGACCCGGATCCGGGACCGATTCCGGCGCGTTCCGGGGTTGTTGCCGCGCCTCCGTCCGCCCCAGTCCAGGCATTTGTGTCCGGGCCGCCGGCCGAGCCGTCGGGTGCTCAGGAGGATCTCTTAGCGCGGATCGCCGAGGTGCCTTTCAATCCGTCGCCGGAGGCCCTGCTCATTGATCCTGCGCATCCGTATGAAGCGCCGACGGAAGAATTCCGGAGCCTCCGTACGCGTCTGAACCATCTGCAGAGCCTGCAGCCGATTCACAATGTGGTGATTACGAGCGCGTCGCCGACGGAGGGGAAGTCGTTTTCGGCTGTAAATCTTGCGTTGGCTCAGGCGCAACTGAGCGGAAATCCGACGCTGTTGGCGGACTTCGACCTCCGCCGCCCGGTGCTGCACTCGATATTCCGTCTGTCACGAACGCCGGGGATCACGGACTTCCTGCTGGGGCGGGCGCAGCTTCATGAAGTGATCCGGCGCATCGCCGGGACGAATCTTTACGTTCTGCCGGCGGGCGAGGCGGTGCTGAATCCGCTCGAGTTGCTCAATCTGCCCGATGTGAAGCGGTTGCTGGACGACCTGCCGTCGATCTTCCATTGGGTGATTCTGGACAGCCCCCCGCTACTTTTCGCCGCCGACGCGAATCTTTTGTCGACGCTCTGCCACGGAACCATACTTGTGGTGCGCGTAGGGGCGACCACCGTTGACTCGGTCACGCGCGCGATGCAGTCACTTTGCCAGAATAATGTTCTCGGCATCGTGGTGAACGGGGCGCGACGCGGCGAGCTCTACAGCAAGTACAGCTACTACAACGCCTACTATCAGAACCAGGACGCATCCGAAGACAAGAGCGAGCCGGCGGCGTCCGGCGCAGGGCAATAGAAGCGGGCATTGACCGGGGCGTCCGGCTCGTGTTTGCGCGTGGGCGGGGCCGTAGGCGGCGGGTTGACGGCGGGGAACTTTGTCCGCGGGTGCGTCCCTTTCGTTAGCGGATGAAGTGAGTTTTGCGGGGCCTGCGTCTGCCAAAGCCGGAGTCCGCGCGCGAGCGGCTTCGCGGTAATTCTTTACTTTCAAGCATATAAGATGTTACCCTGGAACACTTAATGCGCATCGTTGACCTCATCCAACGTAAGCGGGACGGCGAAGAGCTGACCCCGGAAGAGATCGCACGCTTTGTCGAGGATTACACCGGCGGCGAAATCCCCGACTATCAGGCGGCGGCGTTCTTGATGGCAGTGTATTTTTCGGGCATGTCGGACCACGAGGTCGATGCGTTGACTCGTTCGATGTTGGCGTCGGGCGCGACGATTGATCTCAGCGACATCCCCGGCGTGAAAGTCGATAAGCACTCGACGGGTGGCGTAGGGGACAAGACCAGTCTGATTGCGGCGCCGATTGCCGCATCCGCCGGCGTTGTGGTGCCGATGATGTCGGGCCGGGCGCTGGGGCACACCGGCGGCACGCTGGACAAGCTGGAATCGATTCCCGGGTTCCGCACCGACTTGAGCATCGACGAGTTTCGCGGGCAGCTTGCGTCTACGGGTCTGGCGTTCATCGGGCAGACGGCCGAGGTGGCGCCCGCCGACGGCAAGCTCTATGCGCTGCGGGATGTGACCGCGACGGTGGAATCGATCCCGCTGATCGCTTCGTCGATCATGTCGAAGAAGCTGGCGGAGGGAATCGACGCGCTGGTACTCGATGTGAAGGTCGGCTCGGGCGCCTTCATGAAGCGGCAGGTTGAGGCCCGGCGCCTGGCGCAGATGATGGTGGGAATCGGGCGGCGGGCGGACAAGCGGGTGCAGGCGCTTATCACGAGCATGAACCAGCCGCTGGGCTATGCGGTCGGCAATGCGCTGGAAGTCATGGAAGTCTCGCAGACACTGCAGAATGCAGGCCCGCCGGATTTGACGCGCGTTTCGCTCGAACTGGCGGCGCGGATGATCCACTTGGGCAAAGTGACGGCGACGCTCGAAGAGGCGCGGGAGGTCGCGCAGCGCAAGCTGCTCGAAGGCGCGGGCTATTCGAAGCTCAAGGAAGTGATCACGGCGCAGGGCGGCAACGCGCAGGTGCTGGACCGCTTCGAACTGCTTCCGAACGCGACGGGAGTACGCGAGATTCTTTCGCCACGAGCGGGCTTCGTGAGCGCGATCGATGCGGCCTACGTTGGCCAGGCGGCGGCGATGATCGGCGGCGGACGGGCGACGAAGGACGACACGATCGACCCGGCGGTCGGCGTGATCCTCGAAGTGAAGACCGGCCATCGCGTGGACTCGGGCGGCGTGCTGTGCCGCCTCTACTACACCAACGAGGCCAACGTCGATGAGGCCGCGGATCTGATCGAGGACGCGTTCCGGATTTCGGCGAATGCGCCCGAGGAACGGGACCTGATTCTTGAAGTGGTAAGCTAACCGCGGCTCGGGCGATGGGCCGCTTCACGGGATTGTTGGGGATTGCGGCGATCCTGGCTGTCTCGGTGGCGTTCTCCAAGCACCGCCGCGCGATCCGGCCCGGCACGGTGCTCTGGGGTCTCGGGCTGCAGTTCCTGTTTGCCTTTCTGGTGCTGAAAACCGCCTTTGGGCGCGTGTTCGACGCCGCCAGCGCGGGCGTGAACGCGCTGCTGCATTATTCGGAGGCGGGAAGCCGGTTCGTGTTCGGCGACAAACTGGGGGCGAGCACGCCGGAATTCGGCGTGATCTTCGCTTTCCAGGTCCTGCCGATCATCATTTTCATCGCCAGCTTTTTTTCTATTCTCTACTACGTTGGGCTGATGCCTCTGCTGGTGCGCGGCATGGCGGTGGTGATGCAGCGCGTGATGGGTGCGAGCGGGGCGGAGGCGACGAACGTTGCCGCGAGCATCTTCATGGGCCAGACGGAGGCGCCTCTCACGATCAAGCCGTTTCTCGATGGGATGACGGAGAGCGAGTTGTTCACGATCATGGTAAGCGGCATGGCGCACGTGTCCGGGGCGGTGATGGGCGCCTATGTGCTGATGGCGCACGTGGACGCCAAGCACCTGCTCACCGCCGTGATCATGACGGCGCCGGCGACGATTTTGCTGGCGAAGGTGCTGATTCCGGAAACGGGAAAGCCGGCGACGGCCGGTGGAGTGCACATCGTGGTCGAAAAGCCCGGGGTGAACCTCATCGACGCGGCCGCGCGGGGTGCGGGAGATGGACTGCACCTGGCGCTGAATGTGGGAGGCATGTTGATCGCCTTCATCTCGCTGATCGCGCTGGCTAACGGAATTCTCGGCAACTTTCATCTGTCGCTCGAGAAGATTTTTGGCTTCGTTTTTTCGCCCGCGGCGTGGCTGCTGGGCGTGCCCTTCCATGACTGCGCGACGGTGGGCAATCTGCTTGGTACGCGTTTGGTGTTGAACGAATTCGTGGCGTTTCAGGAACTCGGCCCTCTGAAGGCCGCGCTTGACCCGCGTTCGTTTCTCATTGCGACCTATGCGCTCTGCGGCTTCGCCAATTTCAGCTCGATCGCGATTCAGATCGGCGGGATCGGTGCGCTGGCGCCGTCGCGGAAGGCGGACCTGGCGCGACTCGGGTTGCGCGCGGTGGCCGCGGGGACGATGGCGAATTTCATGACCGCCTGCATTGCCGGCATGTTGGTTTAGCGGCCTGTGGCGGGGAAGGAGAGACAATGCAATACGTACGTCTTGGAAATACCGGTCTGAAGGTTTCCCGTATCTGCCTTGGCGCGATGTCGTACGGCGCGAAGGCGTGGCGGGAGTGGGTGCTCGAGGAAGAGGACAGCCGGCCGTTTTTGAAGCGCGCGCTCGAATTGGGCATTAATTTCTTCGACACCGCCGACATGTATTCGAACGGGGTGAGCGAGGAGATCCTGGGCCGCGCGCTGCGAGACTTCGGGCCGGGGCGCGACCGGGTGGTGATCGCAACGAAGGTGTTCAATCCGATGGGCGACGATCCGAACCAACGCGGGCTGTCGCGCAAGCATATCCGCCATGCGATCGACGCGAGCCTGCGCCGCCTGGGGACGGATTATGTGGACCTGTATCAGATCCACCGGCTCGATCCGGATACACCGATGGAGGAGACGATCGACGCCCTTGACGATGTGGTGCGGAGCGGGAAGGCGCTATACATCGGTGCGTCGTCGATGTTCGCCTGGCAGTTCGCGCGGATGCTCGACATGGCGTCCTATAGCGGCAAGGCGCGTTTCGTCACGATGCAGAACCACTACAATCTGATCTATCGCGAGGAAGAGCGCGAGATGATCCCGCTGTGCCTCGATCAGGGTATCGGCGTTTTGCCGTGGAGTCCGCTGGCGCGCGGGTTTCTTGCCGGCACGCGCCGCAAAGAGGACTACGGCGACACGGTGCGTGCCAAGACCGACGATTACGCCAAGGGGCTGTACTATCAGAGTTCCGACTTCGCCGCGACCGAGCGGCTGAAGGAAGTGGCCGGCCGCCGGGGTCTGCCGATGGCGCGCGTGGCGCTGGCATGGCTGCTCTCAAAACCAGCCGTGACGGCGCCGATCGTGGGCGCGACGAAGATGGAGCATCTGGAAGAAGCGGTGGCGGCGGTGGACGTTCAACTTGAAGCTGAGGAAATTCACGCTCTCGAAGAGCCCTACGAACCGCACCGGGTGCTAGGACACTCGTAGGGCCGAGGCAATGCGCGTCGAGGCGTGATAGGCGATCGCCTGGATCGTCAGCGACGGATTGAACCCTCCGTTGTTGACGTGGACGCTGCCGTCGACTACCCAGACGTTATCGAGGTCGTGGATACGGCAGTTGGCGTCGACTACGGAGGTTTTCGGATCGCTGCCCATGCGGCATGTGCCGGCCTGGTGCTGGCCGCCGCTGACGCCCTCGCCCGGCAGCGAGGTCCATGTGCGGGTGGCCCCGGCTTCGGTCAGCCATTCCTGCATTCGCGCGACGAGGAATCGCGCCACCTCGCGGTCCTGCGGATGGCGGTGGCCGCTGATTTTTACCGTCGGCATGCCCCAGAAGTCCGTCGGTTCGGGCGCAAGCTGGACGCGGCTTTCAAAAACGGGCATCTCCTGCACCGGGGCGCGCAGGCTGACGCTGCGCTTGTAATAGCGTTGGACGAAGCGTTTGTGTTCGGCTCCCCATCGAGGCACGCCGGGCGGGATCATCGAGCGGGAAAACAAGTAGGGCTCGCGGATGAATTCATTGCCCATCAACGCGCCGCCCTTGAGGCCGCCGGGGAGGCCGTGGCTGAAGCGACAGGAGGCGATTCGCGCGGCGGGCCCGAGGCCATCGAACACTTCGTTTTCAAACAGGCCGTCGGCGCCACAGTAGGCGTGGCCTTGGAGGTTGCGTCCCACCCAATCGTTGCGGTTGCCGAGGCCGCGCGGGTGGAGTTGCGTGGCGGATTGGAAGAGAAGGCGAGGAGTTTCTGTTGCGGAGCAGGAGACGACGACGGCGCGGCAGGGTTGCTCGACGAGGGTCTGGCCTTGAAAGTATTCGACCGATGCGGCGCGGCTGCCGCTGGCCATGACGATGCGTTTGGCCTGGCAGCCGACTCGCAGGTCGCAGTGGCCGGTGGCGACGGCGCGGGGAATGACGGTGACAGCGGTCGAGTTTTTCGCGTTCACTTCGCAGGCGAAGCCGACGCAGTGCGGGCAGGCGATGCAGGCGGGGCGCTTCTGATACGGGATGGAATTGATGGCCATCGGGATCGGGAACGCGTGCCATCCGAGCCGCTGGGCGGCTTTGTCGAGCACGCCGGCTTCGGTGTTGTAGGGCAGAGCCGGCATCGGATAGGCTTTCGACCGCGGAGCTTCGAACGGATTCGCGCCGGCTTTGCCGCTGACGCCGATCTCCCACTCCGCCTTGGTGTAGAAGGGTTCGAGGTCGGAGTAGGTAATCGGCCAATCTTCGAGAGTGCTTCCGGGCGGCGCTCCGTAGGTGCTCTTCATGCGGAAGTCACGTTCCATGAATCGCCAGGCCATGGCGCCGTAGCTGGTGGTGCCTCCGCCGACGCAGGCCGCGATGTTGTTGTAGGCGCCTTCACTCGGCAGCACGCGGCGCGTTTTGCCGTCGAGGCCTTCGACCAGGCGGACGTAGTGTGCGTCGTCGGGGCCGAAGGCGTTGCCGAGCACGGTGGTGCGTTGGCTGTACAGTTCATCGTGGCGGGTTTGGGCGAAGCCGAGGCGAGGCCCCCGCTCGAGAAGCGCCACGTGCAGGCCGGCGAGGGAAAGCTGCTCGGCCACAATGCCGCCCGCCGCGCCGGCTCCAACGACAACGACGTCAACCGGGGAGAGTTTCAATGTTTGTGGCCCTCCATGACGTCCGCGATGCCAAGCATCTTCCAGCTCACCTCGTCCCGGTTCCCTCCGTGCGAAGGCGCGCCATAGAAGCCCTGCATCGTGTGATCCACCACCATGGCGAAGAAGCCACGCAGTTCGGCATCGTCGCCGGATTCGATGGTTTGAAGAAACGATGTGCGGGATTCGGCGTCGAGATCGGAGAAGGAACGGCCGTGCCGTGCGTGGCAGGCGGATTCAAAACGCGGGATGCCGGTCCGGTAGGCCTCGTGGAAGCGCTGGAGCGGGCCGGATAGCTGGCGGTCGATGTAGTAGATCACGCCGGCTTCTGTGGCTCCGGGCCCGTCGCCGGCTGGAATCACGCAGTCGGAGATCGAGGCAACGAGCTTGGCCTCGGCCGGAGTAAATGTGACCAAAGGTCCGGCCGCATAGATTGGCGCCGCGGCCAGCGCCAGAAACGTCCGTCTTCCGATTTCGTCCATTCTCGCCCGCAGTCTATCACGCGGTTGCGGAAGGCTTTGACAACGCGAGAGAGATGACAACCGATTTTGACGCCGGGGTGTTGCTTTTCTCCGCCACGGCCGAGATCGGCACCAGGACATTCGCTTCTGGAAAATAGGTGGCGGCGCAACGGCGGGGAATCTTGTAGGGCACGGCGGTGAACTGGCTGGCTGTGCGCTGTTCGCCGCGGAAATGGCTGGTGATGTCGACGCGCTGCCCGGCTTCGATGCCCAACTGCTGCATGTCTTCGGGGTTGAGAAAGATGACGCGGCGGCCGTTGTGGATGCCGCGATAGCGGTCGTCGAGGCCGTAGATGGTGGTGTTGAACTGGTCGTGGGACCGGATGGTCATCATGAGAAGCTGCCCGGGGGCGAGGGGAAAGGGCGGCATCGGATGGACGGTGAATCGGGCCTTGCCGGTGGACGTGAGGAAGCGGCGTTCGCGGGCCGCGTTGGGGAGGCGGAAGCCACCAGGGGCGTGGACGCGGACATTGTAATTTTCGCAGCCATCCACGACGTGTGAGATTGCGTCGCGAATGCGGCTATAGTCGGCGACGAGAGCGTCCCAGTCGACGGTGCTGCGCGCGCCGAGCGTGGTGCGGGCGACACCCGCCACGATGGCGCACTCACTGCGCAGGTGCTCGGAGGCGGGCGCGAGACTTCCCCGGGAAGCATGCACCATGCTCATCGAGTCCTCGACCGTAACGAACTGCGGGCCGCCGGCCTGGCGGTCGATTTCGGTGCGGCCGAGGCAGGGGAGGATGAGCGCCTGGCGGCCGGTGATCAGATGGGAGCGATTGAGCTTGGTGGAGACGTGCGCCGTGAGCCGGCATTGGCGCAGGGCCTCGGCGGTGTACTGCGTGTCGGGCGTGGCGGAAAGAAAATTCCCGCCCATACCGAGGAAGACGTCGGCGCGGCCTTCGTGCATGGCGCGGATCGCGTTCACCGTGTCGTAGCCGTGGTGGCGGGGCGGGGAAAAGTGGAACTCCTCACCCAACCGGTCCAGGAAGGCGTCAGGCATTTTTTCGAAGATGCCCATGGTGCGGTCGCCCTGCACGTTGCTGTGGCCGCGAACCGGGCAGACGCCGGCGCCGGGCCGCCCGATGTGGCCGCCGAGCAGGAGGAAGTTCGTCACCTGCTGGATGTTGGCTACCGCGTTTTCGTGCTGCGTGAGCCCCATCGCCCAGCAGGCGATGATGCTGCGGCTTGCAACGGCGATTGAGGCCGCACGCTCCATCTCTTCCCGCGTAAGGCCGCTTGCGGCGGTGATGGCGGGCCAGCTTGTGGCGCGGAGATGGGCGAGGAATTCGTCGAGGCCGGAGGTGTGCTCGCGCAGGAACTCATGGTCGAAGACCTGGCCAGGGCGGCGTTCCTCTTCTTCGAGCATGGCCTTCATGATGCCCTGCATTGCGGCGACGTCTCCGTTGATTCGTACGGGCAGGTGGAGCGTCGCGATCGGTGTGCCGGAACCGAGGATATCGAGCGGATGCTGGGGATGGCGGAAGCGTACGAGGGCCACTTCTTCGAGCGGATTGATGCTGACGATTTTGGCGCCGCGGCGCGCGGCGGCTTCGAGCGTCGTCAGCATTCGCGGATGATTGGTGCCGGGGTTCTGGCCGAGAATGAAGATCGCGTCGGCGTGGTCGAAGTCTTCGAGCGAGACCGTGCCCTTCCCGACGCCGAGGACTTCGCCCAGCGCCGTTCCGCTCGATTCGTGGCACATATTCGAGCAGTCCGGCAGATTGTTGGTGCCGAACTGGCGTACGAAAAGCTGATAGAGGAACGCGGCTTCGTTGCTGGTGCGTCCGGAGGTGTAGAAGATCGCCTCATCGGGCGAGGCCAGGCGGTTCAATTCATCGGCGAGCAGGCTAAAGGCGCCATCCCAGGAAATCGGCTCGTAGTGATCCGAGCCTTCGAGCAAGACCATCGGATGGGTGAGACGCCCCTGCTGGCCGAGCCAATGGTCGGACTC
>JAKAJI010000555.1 GCA_021813825.1 Acidobacteriota bacterium
GGCGCCCCCGCATGGCTCTTCGAGACCGAGCCCGACCCCGACCGGGAACTCTTCGGCACGTCCTGGGTCGTGATCGGTGGTCAACAGGAGGCCGATAGGTGGCGCGGCGCCGGCGCCACGCTCCTCACGCCTCGCCCCGGCTTCCGACCCTGGACCGACGATTACAGCAACCTGTTCGAGGTTCTGAAATAGCGAGGCGGGGGCGTCTCGCGCCGGAGAAACCAAGGTACTATACTGTTCGAAATAAATACCTAGGGTAGATCCTTATAGCCCTTAGTACTGGGTCTTTACATGTAAGGTTTTATCGATTATTGTATGTACGATGGAGGAGGGGAAGGCATCGTATCCGCGCCCGGGTTGGCTAGACCATGGCAGCGCGAGGTGTTTGTATGGTGTCTTCCCGAAACGGTTCGAATGAAAGCAATCGTCGGATTGTTGGTTTTACTGGTCGCTACGATGTCCACCGTGGCTGGAGGCACGGTCTACGGTGGAGGAGCAGATGGTTTTTTTCACGCTAAAGATCCTGGTGCACTCGCCTTGGTAATTCCAGGGCTCGCCATGGTCGTATTCGGCCTCGGTAAGAGGAAGGGGCCGAAGTAAGTACCGAGTCGTCTCTCAGCCGCAACGAAGCGCGGCCCCGGTCCTCCCCGGGCGCCGCGCTTCGCCGTTTATGGGCGTCGCGCAATGTGGCCCGGCCCAGGGTGTAACATCGGGGTCAGGCCGAACCGCCGTTCTCCATGCCGGCCCCGCTGTCCCTCGCGCTTGCTGACTCGATCCTAGCCCTGCATCTGGCCTTCATCGGCTGGGTGATCTTCGGCGCGTTCCTCACGCGTGGCAGGCCGCGCCTTGCCGTCGCGCACGTGCTGACGATGGTCTATGCGATCATCGCCGAAACGACGCCGCTGGTCTGCCCGCTCACGCTCGCAGAGAACCACTTCGAGTCGCTCGCCGGCAAAACGCCTTATGGAGGCCCCTGCCTGCTGCATTATCTGGATGCTACCGTGTATCCCAACGTGCCGCCATGGATCCTCACCGTCGCGGCGATTCTCGTCTGCGGTGCGAACTTCGCCGCCTACGCGGTTCGCTATCGGCGCCGCGCTTTTCGCGGGTGACCTAGTCCCAGGGAATCTCGCTGCGGTGCCGCACCAGCCAGGTCCGGAAGTCCTGCAAATCGGGGTTCAGACGCCGCGTGAACTCCACGCTGCGCGCGCCGCAAAAGTATTGCTCGAAATCCCGCTTGAACTGAAACATGTTGCCCAGGTCGTCGGCGCCGGGAAACCCGAACGAGCGATACACCTCCGGCGGAACGTTGTTGTAGCGCACTGTCTCGCCGAGCACGTCGGAGAAGATGGCTGCCATCTGCGCGCCGGTGAGGTGTTCGCCGGCGATGCCCACCCTCTGGCGGATGTACCGTTCGCCGTTCCGGAAGATCGCGTAGGCGCACTTGCCGATATCTTCGGCCGCGATCCCGGGCAGTTTCTTATCGTCCATGGGAAACGTGATGGCGAGCGTCCCGTCCGGCCCGCGCTTCGGGCCCATCCCGAAATGAATGAAGTTGTCCCAGTAGAACGACGTCAGCAGGAAGGTCACGGGGAGGTCCGCGTCGGTGAAGAAATGGTTCGAAGCGCCCTTGCCGTCGAAATGTGGCACCTTGTAGTTGCCTTGCAGCGTCGGCATGCGGTCATCTTCGAGCGGCACCCACTTCCGCGTGTCTTCGAGCGTCGACCAGATCACGTGCTGTAGTCCGGCCGACTTGGCGGCCTCCGCCATCGACTTCGCGTTCGCCATCTCGCGTTCGACCGAGAAATGGTCCCAGAAGAACGTCACGCAATAGGCGCCATAGGCGCCGTCGAAGGCCCGCCGCATGCTCTCGGGGTTATCCACGTCGGCCACCACGAGTTCGGCGCCGCGCTTGGCGAACTCCCGCGACTTTTCGCTGTCGATATGCCGGGTCAGCACGCGCACCGAGAAACCGCCCGCCGGATCGTTAAGAATGGCCCGCACCAGTCCGCTGCCCTGTGAACCCGTGGCGCCGGTTACGGCAATTACTTTCTTGTCGCTCATGGCTTCTGCTATTTCACACCAATGACCATCGAATCCGGACCCACGAGGTGTTCCACGCGCGTCTGGCGGAATCCGGCTTCCCGCATCCAATCCTGGCAGTCCGCGCCGGTGTAGTCAAACCCGCCCGGCGTCTCGATCAGCATGTTCAGCGACATCAGCAGTCCGAAGGCGTTGGTGCGCCGCTCGTCGTCGATGAGGGCTTCGTAAACGATCAACGAGCCCCATTCCGGCAGCGCCTCGTACGCTTTCTTGAGCAGCATGCGCTTGGTTTCGAGATCCCAGTCGTGCAGGATGTGGCCCATGATCAGGACATCGGCGGAGGGCAGGGGATCGTCGAAGAAACTGCCTGCGTGAAACTTGAGACGGCCGCTTAGCCCGGCCGCGGCCACGTACTCTTCAAACACCGGCCCCACTTGCGGCAGGTCGAACCCGCCGCCGCTCAAGTGCGAGTGAGCCAGCGCCAGTTGGACGGGCATGCCTCCTTGCGCGCAGCCGACGTCGTAGAACGTGCGGTACTCGTGCCAGGG
>JAKAJI010000556.1 GCA_021813825.1 Acidobacteriota bacterium
CGAGGCTTTCGACCCGGCAACGGGGAGTGTCGCCGGGTTAGTGCTCGAAAATGAGACGGACGTCGTCGTCAGACTCTTCGATGGCGTGGATGATGGTGATGTTCGGGTGGTTCAGTTGGGAAACTGCACGCTAGTGAGAAATTCTAGCGTCAGTCTACGCCGGAGCGCGACCGATGGCTGCCCCAATCAAGGTTCAGAGCAAGCTCAGGGCATCGATCCCTACTGGCTTGAACCGTTGTTGATAATGATTTCGGGATCGGTCTCGTAATTGGCGCCGCCCGCGGACACGGTGATCGTGTATTTGTAAGTACCAACGTAGCCCGGGTTGCCGGCGCCAACGGAAACTTTGCAGGAAACCGTGCCGGTGGATGGCCCCACGGCGGCGCTGCAGGGGCTATTGCCATCCTTAAATGTGACTGCGACGGTACAGCGCCGGAGGCTGCTTGCGCACCTCCACTGAACGATATCGTTCGTCTTCGCATTCTGGTTGCCGTTTTGGCCGTGCCCGTCGGGGTGTTGGAAGGTGAGCGACGAACCGCTGTGATCGACGATGACCCGGTACGTGTTCTGGGCCGCGAGTGGCGCCGCGCACAACAGCAGAAGCGCGATGCAGGCGAAAGCAGGGAGCGATTTCATTTACTGGTTTCCTTTCCGAGGTTCAGGGACTGTTGTGGGACTGCGGATGCGAGCAGGCGTTGATAGCGGGGGTCCCGCCGCAGATTGGCGAATTCCGGTTCGCGGTTGATGTCTTCGAGGGAGTAGCCGCCGCGGATGGCGTCGCCGAGGGCGGCGAGCGCGCGGTCACGGGCGCCGGTCAGTTCGTAGACGAGGGCGGCGTGGAAGCTGATCGTTCGGCTTCCTTGGCCGTATCGGAGGGCTTGGGCGATTTCGTCGACAGCACGGCTACGGTCGCCCAGTTTGGCGCGGTAGACGGCGGCGTCGCTGAGTAAATGGGGATCGCTGGGTTCAAAAGCGAGCTGTTGCTCGACGGCTTCTACTGCCTTCCGGTAGGCCTCATCTGCCTTCTGCCGGTCGCCTGGAGTGTAGCGGTAGGCGTCGCCGAGATTCGCCCACATCGTCGGAGCGCCGCTGAAGGAGGGAGGGGCGAGTTCCGTGGCCTTCTGGAGGACGCTGATGGCTTCCTGGTAACGGGACTCAAAGATATAAAGCACCCCGAGGTTGAGATAGGCAGTTACAGTCGGACTCAGGCGAATGGAGGTGAGGAACTCCCGCTCGGCGTCTTCGTTGCGCCCAAGGGCGACGTAGATGCCACCGAGGTTGCGATGGACGAGCGGACTATCAGGAATTAGAGAAGCTTGTTTACGAAAGGCATCCGCGGCAGCGGTGTAATTCTGGTGGGTGTAGTAAAACACGCCTAAGTCGCCATAAGTCATCGCCTCATCTGGTTTCAACTGGATCGCTTTCTGATAGATGTCGAGCGCCTCGGCGGTGCGTCCCATGGCGTCATCCAGGTTGGCGAGGTCACGCAGGAACTCGACGTTCAGCGGATCGAGGGAGAGCGCGCGGCGGAATTCGGCGGCGGCGCGTTCGCGGTCTCCGCCCAGAGACAAAACGGCGCCCACCGCGGCGTGGGCGGCGGGACTTTGCTCGTCGATCGCGAGAGCGCGGCCGGCCTCCGTGCGGGCCGCATCGAGCGTGGCAGGATCCTTCGAGATCGAGTAACGGCGGCGATAGGCGGTGGAGAGTGCCACATGAGCAGCGGCGAACCCCGGATCTGCGGCGACCGCCTGCTTGAGCGACTCGACGGCACGGTCCACGTTATCGCGAACGTCGAAGCGGCGCAGATAGCCGACGCCGCGCAGGTAGGCCGTATTCGCCGCAGGAACGGGACTCGCCGGAATCGCGTACTGCTTCGTGGTTTTCACGGAGAGCCCGAGAATTCGGGCAATCGAGGATGCGGCCCGCTCCTGGAGCGATGTGGGCTCGTCGGGGCTATAGCGGAGTGAGGCGGAACGGAGGACGTGTAGGGACTGTGTGTTAACGACGCGCAACGTGAGCGTGGTGGGGTTCTCCGCCGGAGTGAATTGACCTGTCACCGCGAGGTTGGCTCCGGCGAACTTACGCGCAGCTTCGGGTGTGGTGATCGACAGGCTGCGAACCTCGCTCGCAGGCGTGACGGCGAGGGACGGTTCTGCGTTCTGCCAGAGAGAAAGGAGCCCGGTGGTAGAGTCGAGAAGCCCCTCGCAGAAGGCGCGGCTTACGGGCTCGTGAGTGCAGTTTGCGAACGGAATCAGCGCCACGCGTTTGGCGGCGGGAAGCGGGTTGAGATAGCGCTCGCGAACGCCGGGGACGAACCAGGCAGCCGTCACGGCCACGGCGAGCGCCGGGACCGCGAGCCAAAGCAGGCGCAAACGCCGCGGCTTGGGGCGCGGAATCGACGCGGCCAGGCTCAGGGTGGGGGACTCGGGAACAAGCGTCGGGACCCCGCCGAGATATGCTCTCAGGCTCGCGGCCAGTTCCGCCATACTCTGAAAGCGGGCCGCAGGGTCTTTTTCGAGGGCGTGATAGACGATTCTTTGTAAGTCGGCGGGCGCGCTCCAGTCGGCGCCGCTCATG
>JAKAJI010000133.1 GCA_021813825.1 Acidobacteriota bacterium
GGCGGCGAGCCAGTCCATCGAGGGATCGGGATGGTTCCAGCGATAGAGCAGCGCCGGGGGATCGAAGCGCTCGACACACGCCGCCACATCGCTTAGTTCGAGGAGCAGCGAGTGCGCTGGTATGAGCAGGCGCAAGGCGAGCTGGATCGGGGCGGTGTTTTCGACCAGTTCCAACTCGTGGAGCGAGGCGAGCAGGTCGCGGTAGGAGGCGGCGGTGGTCCAGGGAGTAAAAGGGATGAACGTCGGAGACAGCGCGAGGCCCGCCTGGCGCATCAAATCGGCGGCGGTGAAAAAATCCGCCCGGGTGTGGCCCTTGTCGAGTTTGGCGAGCACGGCATCGTCGAGCGACTCGACGGCGCTGGTCACGAACAGGCAGCCGGTGGCGCGGAGCAGCGGCAACATTTCCCGGTGCTTCACCAGATGCTCGATCTTGATGGTGGCGTCGTAAGTGAGGTCCGGGAACTGGTGATGCAACCGCTCGACGATGCGGCGGGCGTGGGCGGGCCCGTTCAGGAAATCCGGATCGCCGAAGGTGATGTGGCGGGCGCCGGCTTCCACCTGCCGGCGGATATCGGCGAGCACGACATCGGGGGAGACGACGCGAAACGCGCCGCGATAGACCGGCACAACGGGGCAGTGGCGGCACAGGTGCTTGCAGCCGCGGGAAGCCTCTGTGTAGCCAGTGACCTTCGAGCCGGTTTCGGTGACCAGTTGGGGATACAGGGGTAGCGGGGGCAGAGTGGAGCGGTCGGGCGTGAGAAACCGCTGCCGGGCCGGCGAGGGGGTATCGGCCGCCTGGCGCCCCTCGGCGAACTCCACCAGGGCGGTTTCAAACTCAGCCCCGAAACACGCCTCGATCCCGAGCGAGCGCAGGTGCTCGCGATTGAGGGCTGCGTAGAGGCCGAAGCAACACAGCCGCGCCGAAGGGTTCGCCCGCCGGGCGCGCTCGATGAGCGGGATGGCGAGCCTGGTGGCGGTGTGCATAGGGAGGAAGAAGCCTATCACGCCGGCGCCGGCGAAAGCGTCCGTGGAGACCGGCGCGAGGCTGGCGTCGACGCAGCCGACCTCATGGCCGCGCGCGCGGAGCCACGCTGCCGGGGACGCGAGTCCAAACGGCTGATGGCCAAGGTCATAGGTGGAAACCAGAAGTACGCGCATCGGCGGAGACTTCTTTCATCGTAGCGGCCTGCACGCCGGCCGGGGTTGCCTCGTCATACCTCATGTGAGGTTCTGGTCTGCAGCGTTGGTGTGTGTCTGCGTGACGGTTCATGCGCAGGCGCCGTCGGCCCCCCGCCCGAACATCGCCGTGGAAGTGCCCGGCGTGATTGGCAGCATCTCGGACCAGGAATTAGCCGAGGCCCGGCAGCCCCGGCCGGCGCCCGAGCTGAAATTGCCGCCCGGCAAGCACGATTACAACCTCAAAGGCGACAGCCGCACGCTCTTCGAGCAGGTGGCACAGATGATGGGCCTGAAGGTGGTGTTCGATCGCGAGTACCAACCGACGGCGAACGTCCGCTTTTCCGTCGAGCAGGAGGACGCTCCGTCGACGCTGCGACTGCTCGAAGCCGCCACGGATTCGTTTGTCGTGCCGATGGGCGAGCATGTGATCCTGGTGGCGCGGGACACGGCGCAGAAGCGGCAGCTTTACGCCCGCATGATCGCCGTGGCGGTGCCGATTCCGGAAGGGGTTACGACGCAGGAGATCCAGGAGATCGCCAACGCTGTGCGGTCTTCGATGGACATCCGGCGCCTGATGGCCGACCCCGACAAACGGATGCTGCTGATCCGCGACACGGAAGGCAAGGTGCGGACGGCCCAACTGCTGGCCGAAGATCTGATGCGGCCGCGCCCGCAGGTGGAGGTGGACGTGGAACTGATGACGACGACCTCGGACGTCGCCAACCACTACGGCGTGTCGCTGCCCACGTCGTTTCCGCTGGTGGATCTTCTTGGCAACGGCGCGAACATCCTCGGCACGCCGATTCCGCCGGGTGTGGCCGGTTTTCTCACGTTCGGCGGAGGGATGACGTTCATCGGCATCGGCCTGACCAGCGCGACGATCTGGGCGACGGCGAGCCGTTCTTTCACCAAGACGCTTGACCACGCGGAACTGCTGGCGAGCAACGGACAGGCGGCGACATTGAAGGTGGGCACGAAATATCCCGTGGTCACCAACGCGTACGTCGGCCAGGTGACGGGCACGGGTCCGGTTTACACGCCACCGCCGACGGTGCAGTTTGAGGACCTCGGCCTGGTGCTGAAGATCACGCCGCACGTGCACGGGATGGAGGAGGTGACGCTCGATGTGGAAGCGTCTTTTCAGCTTCTGGCCGGCACGGCGGCGAGCGGACTGCCGATCATTTCCTCGAGAGAATACAAGGGCACGGTGCGGATGCGGGAAGGCCAGTCGGCGATCCTGGCCGGCATGATGAGCGCATCGGAGGCGCGCACGGCGGTCGGCATCATGGGCCTGATGGACATACCGCTGATCGGCAAGATTCTCAGCGAGCGCACCACGGACAAAGCGCACGACGATACGCTGATCGTGCTGCGGCCTCATCTGACGATTCCTCCGCCGACGATTTTCGCCGTGCACGAGGCATGGGTGGGCAGCGAAACGCGGCCGGCCGAACCGTTGTAGGGCGCGGCGGTTTGGGGTCGTGGCGGCGAGGCTTGTTATCCTGAAGCTTCATTCATGTCGAAAATGTTAGAGGAGATCCGCCAGCAACCCGAGGCGCTGGAGCGGACACTGAAAAGCTCGCTGCGGCTGGTGGAAAAGCTGAGGCAGCGGTTACAACAAAAACGGCCGCGAATGATTTTGCTTGCCGCGCGCGGCACCTCCGACAACGCGGCGCTGTTCGGCCGCTATCTGCTGGAAATCGCCACCGGCATCCCGGTTTCGCTTGCCGCGCCGAGTGTATTCACGCTCTACGGAGCGAGGCTTGCGCTCGACGATGTGCTGGTGGCGGCGATCTCGCAGTCGGGGGAATCGACCGATATTAACGTGGTTCTCGAGCGTGCCCGCGAGCAGGGCGCGTTGTCGATCGGTATCACGAACGAAGCCGGCAGCACGATGGCGAAGCTCGCCGAGTACACGTTCCTGGTAAAGGCCGGACGGGAGAAGAGCGTGGCGGCCACCAAGACTTACACCGGCCAGTTGCTCTGCATCTACCTGCTGGCGTACGCGCTCGGCGGCGGAGTAAGTCTCGAGACGCTGGCGCGGCTGCCGGAGTGGACCGGGATCGCGTTAAGCCTGGAAGAACGCATTGCCGAGAGGGCCGAGCGGTATCGCTTCATGGAGCAAGCGGTGGTGGTGGGCCGGGGCCTGGTGTACGCGGACGCGTTCGAGTTCGCGCTGAAGCTGATGGAGACGTGTTACGTGGTGGCGGAGCGTTTCTCGGCGGCGGATTTTCTCCACGGGCCGATCGCGATGGTGGAGCGGTCGTTTCCGGCGTTTCTGTTTACCCCGCCGGGCGTAACCTGGCCGGCGATGCGCGAGATGCTCGACAAGCTGGAGCACCTGAAGGCGGACACGCTGCTGATTACGGACGAGAGTAATCGCGAGGCGCTCGGGCGGGGGCGCGGCGTGATCGCGATTCCCGCGAAGCTGGCCCGGAAGTCCGCGCTGCCGGCGGAAGTCTACACGCCGATTCCCTACATTGTGCCAGCACAGTTATTCGCGGCACGGCTGGCGGCCGAGAAGGGGCTCGATCCGGACCAACCGCGGACGCTCACGAAGGTAACCAGGACGCTGTGACCGGCCCTTGAGCCGCGCCGCGGCCGGGGAGTCAGTCTCAGTTGCCGCAGACGGCGTCCTTGATGCCGAGCTTGCGCAGGATGGCCATCATCGGGCACCAGTTGGTGAACGCCGACTGGAAAAGGTTCAGGCCGACGAAGGCCGTGAAGAAGTAAAAGTACGGGCTCACCCAGTAGCCGAGCGCGACGCTCAGCACGATGAATCCTCCCGCGATCAGACGTAGATAACGTTCCACTGTCATTGAGCCAGTCTCCTTCGATTGATGAGGAAATACACCACGGGGACGGTGAGCGGCGCGAGGATGAGCGAGGCGATTTCGCCCGCCATCAGCGCGATTGCGAGTCCCTGGAAAATCGGATCGAACAGAATTACGGCCGAGCCGACGACGACGGCGGCCGCGGTGAGCGCGATGGGCCGGAAGCGGATGGCTCCGGCGTCAATCGCCGCATCGGCCAGGCTCATCCCCTCGCGCAGACGGAGTTCGATGAAATCGACCAGAATGATCGAATTGCGGACGACGATGCCCGCGCCGGCGATGAAGCCGATCATGGAGGTCGCGGTGAAGAAGGCGTGCCAGATGCCGTGCGCCGGCAGGATGCCGATCAACGAGAACGGAATCACGGTCATGATGACGAGCGGCGTGATGAAGCTTTGGAACCAGCCGGCCATCAGCACGTAGATGAGGATCAGGACGGCGGCGAAGGCAAGCCCGAGGTCGCGAAACACTTCGTAGGTGATGTGCCACTCGCCGTCCCACTTCATGGCGTAGTGGGCGTCGTCGAAGGGTTGATGCGCGGTGTACGTTTCGATCGAGTAGCCGTCCGGAGCGTGCATCTTGTCGATCTCCGGACCCATTTTGAGGATGGCGTAGACGGGGCTTTCGATTTCGCCGGCGACGTCGGCGGTCACGTAAGTCACCGGCATCAGATTCTTGTGGTAGATGCTTTTGTCTTCGAGCGAGGTCTGCTCGGAGACGAGGCCTGTAAGGGGGACGAAGGAGCCGTTGGCGCCGCGCATCCGGAAGGAGGCGAGGGTATCGAGGTTGGAGCGGTCCGCGCGATCGGCGCGCAGCACGATCGGCACGTCCTCGCGCGCGGAGTCGTCATGCAGCAGGCCGGCGGGCGCGCCTTGCGAAACCAGCGCCAGAGTCTGCGCCGCCTGCGCCACCGCGATGCCGTTCAGCGCGGCCTTTTCATTGTCGATGTGAAGGGTCTTCTTGGTCTGGTCGTCTTCGACGTACCAGTCGGTGTCGACGACACCCTTGGTGGAACGGAACAGATCCCGCACCTGCCGGGCCAGCGCCGTGCGGCCGGCGGAGTCGGGTCCGTAGATTTCGGCCACCAGCGTCTCGAGCACCGGCGGGCCTGGCGGCACTTCGGCGACTTTTATCTTCGCGCCGAACTGCGCGGCGGTTGCGAGAAGTTTTTGCCGCACCTGCTTGGCGATATCGTGGCTCGGGGCCGAGCGGTCGCCTTTGGGCAACAGGTTCACCTGGATGTCGGCGACGTTCGGGCCGGACCGCAGATAGTAATGCCGCACCAGGCCGTTGAAGTTATATGGGCTGGCCGTACCGGTGTAAGTTTCCACGCTGGTAACTTCGCTTTGTTTCAAGACCAGGCGCGCTAACTCGCGAGTTACCCGCTCGGTCTGTTCGAGCGTGGTTCCGGCGGGCATGTCGACGATGACCTGGAACTCGCTCTTGTTGTCGAACGGCAGCATCTTGACCTTGACGACGCCCAGGTAGACCAGAGCCATGGAGGCGACGAGGAGCACGACGACGGTGACCAGGAACACGGTCCGCTTGAACGGCTCGTGGAGGATGACCTGCATGGCGCGCCGGTAAAGCCGGGTGACGCGGTCTTCATGGTCATGCGCGGCGCCGCTTTCGCGTTTGAGCATCCGGATGGCGGCCCAGGGCGTGACGACGAAAGCGACGATCAAGGAGAAGATCATGGCCGCCGAAGCGCCGATGGGAATGGGGCGCATATACGGCCCCATGAGCCCGCCGACGAAGGCCATCGGCAGGATGGCGGAGATGACGGCCAGCGTGGCCAGAATGGTGGGATTGCCGACCTCGTCCACCGCCTCGACCGCGACATCCATGGCCGGGCGGCCGGCGTTGGAACTCATACGCCAGTGGCGGACGATATTCTCCACTACGACAATCGCGTCGTCGACTAGGATGCCTATCGAGAAGATCAGGGCGAACAGGGTGATGCGGTTCAGCGTGTACCCATAGAGGTAGAAGGTCATCAGGGTGAGGGCGAGCGTCACCGGAATTGCGGTGAAGACGATGCCCGACTCGCGCCATCCGAGCACGAAGCCGATCAGGAGGCTGACGGAGATGACTGCGATCCCCATGTGAAGCAGCAGGTCGTTTGACTTTTCTTCCGCCGTTTGGCCGTAATTCCGGGTGACATCGATGTCGATGCCGGGCGGGATGAGCCGGCCCTTCATCGCGTTCACCTTTTCGATGGAGGCGTCGGCCACGGTGATGGCATTGGCGCCGCGGCGCTTGGACACGGCGAGGGTGACGGCGGGGTTGAAGCCGTTCCGGGTGCCCTGGAACACGTAATTTTCGGGTTCTTCGCCGCCGTCGGTGACCGTGGCGACGTCGCGGAGGAATACCGCGCGGCCGTTGCTGACTCCGACGGCGAGATTCTCGACATCCTGCTTGGTACGCAGGAACTGTCCGGTCTGAAGGGCGAACTGCTGGTTACCGCTGGCGTAGCCGCCGGCGCTGGCGCGCATATCGGCGGCGCCGACGGCGCCCTGGATCTGGAGCGGGCTCAGACCGTAGCCGGCCAGGCGCGTTCCGTCCAGCGTGACGCGCATTTCCCGCCGCTCGCCGCCGATGATCTCCACCTGCGACACGTTCGTCACTTGCTTGACCTGGTCGCGGATCTGGCCCGCCACCTGCCGCAACTGGTACGGCCCGTATGTTTTGCTCGACAGCGTCAGCGCCAGGATGGGGACGTCGTCGATGGAGCGGGGCTTGATGAGCGGCGGCATCGCGCCCGGAGGCAGTTTATCGACGTTCGCGCTCACCTTCTGGCGGAGCGTGGCGACGGCGATTTCTTCGTCCTGGCCGACGTAGAACCGCGCGATCACCAGTGACATTCCGGGGCTGCTGGTCGAGTAGACGTACTCGATGCCGGGGATTTCGCGGATCGCCCGCTCGATCGGCCCGGTGACGCGCTGCTCGACCTCGTGGGAGGAGGCGCCGGGGAAGGCCGTGAACACGTCCACGAAGGGGACCTTGATCTGCGGTTCTTCCTCGCGGGGGAGTTTCCAGACTGCGATGACGCCCGCGGCCAGGGAGGCGGCGATCAACAGCGGGGTCAGTTTCGAATTCAGAAACGCGTGCGCCGTTTTCCCCGCTACGCCCAGTTTGGGTTGTTCGCTCAATTTCCACTCTCCACCGGCGTTCCGTCAACCAGGCCGGCCGGCGCCGGCGCCACCACATGCTCGCCAGCGGACACGCCGGACAGAACCTCAACGAGTTCGCCGTGCCGCTCTCCGAGCGTGACGATTCTCGCGCGCGCCACGCCGTTATCCACCACGAACATCCACTTGGTCTGCCCGCGGTCGCTTACCGCGGTTTCCGGCGCCGCGATGGTCTTGCGATCGCCGAATTGGAACGTCGCGCGCCCGAACAGGCCGGACCTTAAGCCGGGCTCCTGCGGCAAATCAATTTTGGCGGTAAATGTTCTGGAGCCGGGATCGACCGAGGGAACGATTTCGCTGACGCGCCCGTTGAACGACCTGTCGAGGCCGTCGATGTGGACTTCGGCGGGCTGGCCCATGTGGAGCCGCGCCACCCAGTCTTCCCCGACGCCGACTTCCAACCGGAAGGCTCCGGCGCGCTCGATGGTGAGCAGAGGAGCGCCGGGCACGGCCAGGCTTCCCGGATCGGCGTTGCGCGCGGTCACCACGCCGGAAAACGGGGCGACCAGCGAGGTGTAGCCGGCCTGGATGCTCGCCGCCCGCGCCTGCTGGCTTGCCGCCTCGATGCCGGATTGGGCCTGCTTCTTCCGCTGCTCGGCCATTCGCAGTCCGGCCTCGGCCATCCGCTGCCGCGCGGCGGCCTCGTCGAACTCCTGGTCGGTGAGGGAGTGCTTGGCGTGGAGATCCTGCATGCGGGCGAAGGTCTTGTTGGCGAGATCGAGGTTGGCCCGCGCGGAGTTGATCCCCTGCTCGGCCTCGGCCATGGCGTCGCGCGCCGCCTGGGCGGCGGCCTGGGCGCTCAGCGTCTGCGCGGTCAATTCCTCGGCTTCGACGACAACCAGCGTCTGGCCGGCCTTCACGGTTTCGCCTTCGCGCACTTTCACGTCGCGGATGTAGCCCATCACGCGGCTGGCGATTTTGGCATCGGTCCGGGCCGCGACCGCGCCGGAAGCCTCGACCTGGATGGGCCAGTTCACCTCCGCCGCCGTGGCGACTGAGAGCCGCATCGGAGCCGGCGCCGCCGCCTGAACTTCGCTCTCCTTTTTGCCGCCGCCGCATGCCGCCAGGCCGAGGGCGGCCACAATCACCACCGATCCGAATTTCACTGTTCTCCTCACTGGTTCACAACCTCCGAGTCCCGGTTCAATGTCCCTTTCGCTGCTTCCACCGCCACCGCAGCCAGGCGCTGATCGCGCGCCGCGCGCAGGCTGTTTGTTTTCGCTTCCACCAGCGCCGTCTCCGCATGGAGCAGGTCCGTCACATCCGCCAGGCCTGCCGCGTAGCGGTTGCGGATGATGCGCAGGCTCTCTTCGGCCATCGACGTTGCCGTGCCGGCGACTTCCAACTGCTGCTGGGCCGACTGCGTCTCCAGCCACGCGCGCTTGGCTTCCACCCTCACCGCGGCGGCGGCCTGCCGCTCATTAGCGCGCGCCTGGAGCGCATCGTGCCGCGCCGCCTCCCGCTCATGGGTGTCGGAGAATCCGTTGAACAGGTTCCACCGCATGCCCGCGGCGATCGTCCAGTTCGCGCCGCCTTTGTTGAAAAACTCCTGGCGGTCCGCCTCGAACATTCCTTCAATGAAAAACTGCGGCAGCATCGCCGCCTTCGCCGCGCGGACCTGCGTGTCGCGAATCGAACTCTGAATCAGAGCCAGCCTCACCTCCGGCCGATTCTTCTCGGCGTCGGATTCGGCTTCGGTTTCGGGCGCCATCACGATGCTTTTCGCGGCCTGCAGCGGCGTGGTGAGATCATATTGCGAATCCACCTGTGCCCCCATTACAGTGGCCAGCCGCGCCATCGCCAGTTCCGCGTCTGCTTTGCGCCGGATCAGTTCCTCCTGCGCCGAGGCCTGGTGCACGCGGATCGAGAGCACGTCGGCGTCGGTGGCCAACCCCGCGCTCCGGCGGTCCTGCGCCCGCTTCAGATCGGCCTGGGTGGATTTCACCGCGTCGTCGGCCACCTTGACGGCCTCCCGCGCGAGTTCGGCGTCGTAGTAAGCCCCGATCGCCTGGGCGATCACCATGATCTCCACGCCCCGCGCCCCTTCGTGGGCTGCGTCGCGGCCAAGGCTCGCTGCGCGTTCCCGCGCACCGCGTAGCCCCCCGTCCCAGATGTTTTGCTGCACCGCGATCCGGGACTGGAAGTTGTTCAAAAAGGGAGGATAATTTAGAAAACCGAGTGAAAAATCGGAGGCCGTGAACTGCCGCTGCTCGAGCAGCGATCCGAAGACGTACACGGGATTGTCACTGCGCGTCCAACTTTCTGAATAATCAGCCCTAGGCAGCCGGTTGCCCCGCGCCGCCTCGGCGCGCGCGGCCGCCGCCTTCACCCCCTCGGCGCCGGCCTGCATCGCGGGGTTGCCGACGAGCGCTTTCTGCACGGCCTCCCGCAGGCTGAGCGGCTCGGCGGCCCACGCCACCCCCGCCAACCACATCATGATCGCCAGTTTCCGCATATGGTTTCGCGGAAGTAGATGCAAATGAAGGGCCAAGGTGACAGAACCCGGGGCGGATCCCGTCAAAAATGGGCGGAACTACGGCTTGTGTTCGGAGCGCGATTGGAGAGACTTGCGGTAGGCGGCGCGGAGCGAGGCGCGGACGTCGTCGCTTAGCGGCGGGGGCGGCTCCGGTGTCTGAAAGGCCCGGCTCAGGCGCACGCTCTTCTTCAGGCTTTCCAGGAATTCAACGCACGGCTTGCAGCCCGCGATGTGCCGCTCGATCTCCTGGCAATCGCCCGGCGCCGCTTCCGCGTCGAGGTATTCGCTCAGCAGCGCGAAAATCCTGTCGCAGTCGTGCTTGTCGCTCATGCCCGGCTCTCCCGCATGTATTCATCCAGACTTTTGCGCAGCGCCAACCGCGCCCGATGGAGGCGGGTTTTCACTACGTCGGTCGTGACACCGAGGATCTCGGCCGCTTCCCCTGTGCTCAGTTCTTCGATGTCCCGCAGGAGAAAAACGGACTTGTAGGAATCCGGCAGCTCATGCACGGCCTGTTCGAGGCGACGGCGCAGTTCCGCATCGAGCGCCAGGTCCTCCGGCAGCGCCGACCAATCGGCGATTTCGAGCCGCATCCCGCCGTCCTCGCCTACGCGCTTCGGTTTCAGCTCGTCGAGAGAAATCTCGGTCTTGGGCGCAAACACGCTCTTGCGCCGCTTCATCAGACAGGCGTTCTTGGCGATCCGGAACACCCAGCTTTTCAGGTGGTCCGGTTCGCGAAGCTGGTTGAGGCTCTCAAACACGCGCAGCAGCGTGTCCTGCGCCACTTCCTCGGCGTCTTCACGCTGCGAGCACATTGTGTAGCTGTAGCGGAACAGCTTGGCGTAATAGACGTCGACGAAGTTTTCGAAGGCGCCTTCCTCGCCTTCCATCAATTTGCGCGCAAGTTCGGAGTCGGTGGTCAAAGCCGCGCCCATTTCTTTTATCCTACGGCACAAGCGGTCATCGAGCGCAGGCCGGCCTTGGCCCGCGTGTGACAGAATACGGCTTATGCCAGAACCGGTTGTTCTCATTGCCAACGGGGATCTCCGCTTGGCGGCCAATCAAAAATGCTGGCCCGCGCAGGAAAAAGTGGAAGTTGCCGTGACCGGAGCCATCCGCGCCGCGGGTTTCGAAGTCCGCCGCGGCCACCCGATCGACCCGGCCAAAGGACACGGATTCATCGACAGCCAGAAGCACGGCATGGAGGTGTTCCGCCATATTCCGCGCACCGCGCCGCTGGTGGTTGTCGAGGCGGTCTGGCAGTACAGCCACCACGTGCTGCATGGACTCTACTCGCATCGCGGACCGATCCTCACGGTCGCCAACTGGAGCGGCGAGTGGCCCGGCCTGGTGGGCATGCTGAACCTCAACGGGTCGCTGACCAAGGCCGGGGTGAAATACGATTCGCTGTGGAGCGCCGACTTTGAGGATGCCTTCTTTCGCGAGAACCTCAGCCGCTGGCTGCGCGGGGAGCCCATCGAATACGATCTTTCTCACGTACACCCGCTGTCCTCGCTCCATCTGCCCGCCGATGCGGCGGAGGCCGGACGCTGTGTTGCCCGTGACCTCCTCGAACAGAAAGCCATCCTCGGCGTCTTCGACGAAGGTTGCATGGGCATGTACAACGCCATCATCCCGGACGAACTGCTGCATGCCACGGGGGTCTTTAAGGAACGCCTCAGCCAGTCGGCCCTTTACGCGGAAATGCGCCGAACACCGGAGGAGGAAGCCCGCGCCGTGCGCGCGTGGCTGGATGCGAAAGGCGTGCAGTTTCGCACCGGTCTGAATCCGGAAAC
This sequence comes from Acidobacteriota bacterium, assembly GCA_021813825.1. Taxonomy (GTDB): domain Bacteria; phylum Acidobacteriota; class Terriglobia; order Bryobacterales; family Bryobacteraceae; genus JAJYKC01. The sequence continues at coordinate 11,477 of JAKAJI010000133.1, forward strand.
GGACCTCACCGACGCGCAGATTCTCGAGCAGTGCAGGATGTACATCGCCGCGATGCGGATCGCGGCGGAGTTCGGCTGCGACGCGATCGGCATCCAGTATCAGCAGGGGTTGAAAGACCTGTGCCCGGCCTCCGACC
>JAKAJI010000557.1 GCA_021813825.1 Acidobacteriota bacterium
GGACGACGGGTGGGGGAGCTTGCGCGGCGATCTGGCGGAGGAACTGTTCGGGCGTCACGGGGTCAGAAATTCTCGAGGATGGCGCTGACGACATCGCGGGCGACGTCGTTGCTGAGGCGGTGGAGTCCCTCGTTGCTTTCTTCGAAGTAAGCGGTCTGGTCGAGGCTGATCTCGTAGCGCTGGCGGTATTCGAAGCTGGGGTTGGACCAGATGATTTCGTGGGTGCGGCGGTCGGTGAGGCTCATCTGGAGGGTGACGTTCATCTGGACGACGGTGGCGAGGCCGGTGGCCTGGTCGTTGATAACGGGGAAGGAGACGTAGTTGACGATGGCGCCCTTGAGGATGGCGTCGGCTTTGTCGGGGTCGGGGACGACGGCGTAGCGGGTGCGGGCGATGAACTCGCGGCTGATGGCCTGGGGGAGATAGTCGGTGAGGCGGTAGCGGACGGTGAGGTTCTTGAAGGCGGGGATGGCGATGGTCTGGACGGTTTTGGGAATTTTGTCGCCGTTGCCGGAGACGTGGTAGCCGCAGGCGGCGAGCGGGAGCAGGAGGACGGCGGCGGCGCTAGGCCAGAATCTCACGGACGACCTCCAGGGCGTGGTCCGCGGTGAGGCGGAGGTTGTCGGCGACGGTCCAGAACCAGACGGCGTTGCGGCGGTTGTGGTCGGTGCTGATAGAGCCGACGGTGATGCCGCTTTGGCCGGCGGCGCCGGCGTTGGTGGGAGGCTCGGCGATGCCAGAGCGGACGTCGATGCCGGCGGCTTCGAGGCCGCGGATGAGGCGGGTGAGATCCGGGACGGATTCGAATTCGACCCAGAGCGAGAAGCTGTAGCCGTGGAAGACGGGGGCCTGAATGAGGCGGAGCGAGGGCATGGGCGGAGGAGCGGCTCCCCAGGTGAGGAGAGTGGCGAGGCAGCGCTCGATGCGCTGTTCGATGGAGGCGAGGGAGAGCGGGGCGTCCTCGCCGTATTCGGAGAGGACGTTGAAGCCGATTTGGGCGTCGAAGACGTGTTTGGGGAGGCTTTGGAAGGAGAGGAGGCGGACCGTCTGCTGGTGGAGTTCGTCGAGGCCGGCCTGGCCGCGTTCGCTCACCGGTTCAAAGACGGTGACGACGGAAGCGTGGATGGGCTGGACGGAGTGGACGGCGCGATAGAAGCGCGCGAGGGCGGAGGCGGCGGGGTGGGCGATGACGGAGAGTTCGGTTTCGCGTTGATGGGCGGGTTCTTCGAGGCTGGGGGCGCGGAGGCGGGCGGAGGGCTGATCTTCGAGGGCGCCGGTGAGGTCGATGACTTTGAGGCCGCGGGCGGTGGCGATTTCGAGAGCGCGGAGGGAGGAGGCGGGTGAGCCGGCGAGTAGGAGGGCGGCGGCTTCCGAGTAGGCTTCGTCTTCGAGGGATTCGAGGAACATCTCCTCGGCCTCGTCGAGTTCTTCGTTTTCCTCTTCGGCCGCGGGCTCCTCTTGTTCGACGTCACCGACCGGTTCGGCGGGTTCTTCTTCGCCGGCGGTGATGGCGCGGATGCGGGGGCCGAGGCCGGCATCGGTGAGCACGTCGCGAAGTTCGCGGCCGAGCAGCGTGTCTGCGCCGACGATGGCAAGGAGTTCGTGTTCAGCCAAGGGGAGGCTCCGTAGCGGGTTCGGCAGGTTCGGGATGGCCGGGGCGGCGCAGGAACCGACGGCGGAAAATGCCTCCGATGCGGATGACGATGCCGGAGAGCACGTAGGCGGCGGCCATCAGAAGAAGGACGGTTTGGCCGAAGTTCCAGATGAGATAGACGAGACTGCCGAGGAGGATGAGGATGAGCGGGGACTGGGGCTTGAGAAGGTTGATTTCCTTGAAGCTGGGGTAGCGCCAGGTGGAAACCATGAGGAAGGAGAGGGCCGCCAGGAGGGCGAGCCAGAGCGCGGAGAGCAGCCAGTCCTGGAGTGGGGCGCAGCCTTGGGCGTAGATGACGGCGGCGACGGCGGCGGCGGCGGCGGGGATAGGGAGGCCGACGAAGTATTTGCGGTCTGGGCGGCCGGGGTTTTTGGGTTTCGGGTTGGTCTGGACGTTGAAGCGGGCCAGACGGGCGGCGCCGCAGAGGAGGAAGAGGAAGGCGATGAAGTAGCCGGCGCGGTGGTCGCGGAGGAAGCCGCCGGGGGCGGCGAATTCGACGCCCCAGGCGAAGGCGAGGACGGCGGGGGCGATGCCGAAGGCGATGACGTCGGCGAGGGAATCGAGTTCGCGGCCAAAGGCGCTGACGGTGTTTGTCATGCGGGCGATGCGGCCGTCGAGGCCGTCGAGCAGGACCGCGATGCCGATGGCTTTGGCGGCCAAGGCGAAATCGGGGTTGTAGCCGAGATTTCCGGTGGAGGCGGCGAGGGCACCTTCAAAGGCGCGAAGGATAGCCAGGAAGCCGAGGAAGACGTTGCCGGAGGTGAACAGGGTCGGCAGGAGGTAGGCGGCGCGGCGGGGCGGCTTGCGTGGGGCAAGATCGGGGGGCTCTGGCACCTTATTGATCCTTTCGGCGAGCGACGATGCTTGAGCCGGCGGCGACGCGCTCGCCGGGTTTGACGGCGAC
>JAKAJI010000134.1 GCA_021813825.1 Acidobacteriota bacterium
TCGATGGCGAGGATGCCTTCGCTGCCGATGAAGCGGAAGCCGGAGTTCTCGTCGCCGCCGTCGACGAAGTTGACTCGCAAGGCGAGGTTGAAGGCGGGGTGGGCGTTTTCGCGGGCTTCGTAATCGAACAGGCCGTAGAAGACGTCGGGGACATCCCGGCCGTCTTTCCAGAAGCGGAGGCCGCCGGAGGCGTAAACGCGATTGGGGCCGACGGCGCTGGTGATGAGATGCATGCCGCTGAACAGGTGGACGAAGAGGTCGCCGGCGACGCCGGTGCCGTAGTCGCGGTAGTTGCGCCAGCGGAAGAGGCGGACGGGGTCGAAGGGGTGAGGCGGGGCGGCGGCGATGAAGCGGTCCCAATCGATGTTGGCGGGAGTCGCGTCGGGCGGGATGGAGTATTGCCAGGCGCCGATGGCGGAGTTGCGGTCCCACCAGGCTTCGATCATGTTGAGTTCGCCGATCGCGCCGGCGCGGAACAGTTCGCGGGCCTTGAGGTAAAGGATGGAGCTGACGCGCTGGCTGCCGACCTGGAAGATGCGTCCGGTTTCGCGCTGGGCGTCGACGACGGCCTGCCCCATGTCGATGTGCTGGACCATGGGTTTTTCGCAGTAGACGTCCTTGCCGGCGCGCATGGCGTCAATGGAGATGCGCTGGTGCCAGACGTCGGGCGTGCCGATGATGACGGCGTCGATATCGGGGCGGGCGAGCACTTCGCGATAGTCGCGGCTGATGAAGACGTCCTTGCCCCAGAGTTCGCGGGAGCGGTCCAGGCGGCCCTGGTAGACGTCGGCGACGGCAATGAGCTTGACGCCGCCGACGCGCTGGCTTGCGGCGCAGTCGCCCATGCCCTGGCCGCCGGCGCCGATGAGGGCGATGTGCACGTTGTCGTTGGGGGAGATAGTGCGGCCGGGCGGTTGGGCGAGCAGAGGAGCGGCGGCGAGGCCGGCCGCGGTGGAAGTGAGGAAGTGCCGGCGTGTGGTTGGCATGATGAGCACTTCTATCGTATAGCTGCCGGCCGTTGGCCGTCAGCTTTGGAGCGGGAAGTTGGGGCCTCTCGGCGGTCCGGCGGGGTTGGGTGGGGCGCGCGGGACGGGTTGGCGGGCAGCTTCGGGCGCCCGCTAACTTCCCAGCGGGCCTTTTTCCGCCAGTTTTGCGGCGAAATCGAGCGCGCGGAGGAAACTTGTCGTCGAAGCCTTGCCCGTGCCGGCGATATCGAAGGCCGTTCCGTGGTCGACCGAGGTGCGGATGATGGGCAGGCCGAGCGCGACGTTTACTCCGTTTTCAAAGTCGAGCAGCTTGAGCGGCACGTGGCCCTGGTCGTGGTACATGCAGACGATGGCGTCGTACATTTTGCGGCGTACGGCGAGATAAAAGAGGGTGTCGGGTGGCAAGGGGCCTTGCACCGGCAGGCCGCGGCGCTGCGCCCACTCGACCGCCGGGCGGATTTCGCGGATCTCTTCGTCGCCGAAGAGGCCGTTTTCGCCGGCGTGGGGGTTCAGTCCCGCCACGGCCACGCGCGGGGAATCCTTCAGCCGCGCCATCGCCTCGCAAGTAAGCTGGATGATCGTCTGAATGCGTTCCTTCTTGGCGCGGCGGATGGCTTCGGCGAGCGAGCAGTGCGTGCTGACGTGCGTCACCACGAGGTCGTTCGAAGCCAGCAGGATGGTCACGTCGCTCGATCCGCAGAGCCCGCCGATCAGTTCCGTGTGGCCGACGAAGGCCGGATCGCTCAACTGCGTGGCTTCTTTGTTCATGGGCAGCGTGACGATGGCGGAGATTTCCCCGGCGAGCGCCGCGCTGGTGGCGCGCACCACGTAATCCCGCGCGGCCGCCCCGGCTGCCTTGCTGAGCTTGCCCGGCGTCACCTGCTGCGCGGTCATCAGGCCGGAATCGACGACGGACAACGCCCCGCTCACGGGCGCTTCGGGCGCTTTGACGGCGCGCAGCGTCACGCCGAAATTCAGGCGCCGGTTGTAAACCTCGAGCACCGCCACGTCGCCGAACGCTACTACCGGGTAGCGGATCTGATCCTCGGCGAAAGCGCGGAGCAGGATCTCCGGCCCTACGCCGCTCGGGTCGCCGATGGTCACTCCGAATAACATCACCTGCTATTGTCCCAAGAGTTCCCGCAGGCGGCAGAGCAGATCGGGCGCGCCGAAGCCCCCGGCCTTAGTCACCAGCCACGAGTTGCCGCAGCGCGTCACCGGCACGCCGGGAAGAATCTCGCCGAGCGGGATGAGCGGCGGGAACTCGAGCGCGGCCAGGATCCGGTAGGCGGTGTCGCCGCCGAACACGATGGCGCCGTCGTAGCCGCCTTCGGCCCAGCAGCGCGCCGCGGCGTCGCGATCGCAGAAATCCCAGCCTGGGCGCTCCCGCCAGGCTTCGCGCGCCCGCCGCGTCTGTTCGACGGAGCGCTCGTGCAGGCTGCCGTTCACTACCAGCGCACGGTGTAACCTCGGCCAGGCGATTTCGCGTTCGACGCCCAGCAGCGCGGCCAGGTGAGCGGCAAGCCCCGCCGGGCCGCAAGCGATCACATCCCGGCCCTTGCTGAGCACATCGCGCGCCGTCGCATCGAGGTCCGCCTCGCTCGCCCCGTCGGCGATGGTGAGCCGCGGCACGCCCTCCACCAGCGCCCGGATGTCGCCGGTGCGGACCGGGTGGGTTGGGTCGCGCGCAAACGCCGTTTCCTCGACGGGCTGTCCCTCGACATACAGCCGCGCGCCTCGCACCACGCGCCCCAAGGCCGGATACGCCGGCGCGAAAACGATCTCCCGTTCGCCGAATCCGCCGGCGAGCGCGCGCATCTCGCCCGCGATGTTGCCGCGCAGCGTCGAGTCCGTCTTGTGGTAAATCAGTTCCGCCCCGCGGCGGGCGATCTCGCCCGAGAGCGCGCGCATCCGCTCCGCAGCCTCGGAAGCGGAGAGCATTCGCGTCTCGGCGTCCACCACCAGCACGCCGCAAGGCGTCTCGAAGTCGAGGTTCGGCCACGCGAACGCCCTTGCCTCGAGCCCCCGCGAGGCGAACTTCGCGCCCACTTCGAGGGCGCCGGTCAGGTCATCGGCAAGCGCGGCCACGCGCCAACGGGTCATGTCCTCCTCATTGTCATCTTCTCCCTGGCATGGGGTACGAGATACAGGCTCTTCCGGTGAAGCGGATATACTTAGGTGTGGGGACCATTTTGCCCGAATGGTCGTGGAAAGTCCGGTTGTCTTTGGGCAGGGGACCAAGGAAGCCCGCCGCTTGGTTTGCCGCGACGATGCTTGCGGTGAGTTGTGCCCTGGCGGGGCCGGTTCCTCCTGCGTTGCGCACGGTCTCGAGCATCCGCGCTCTCGGCCACGCTGACAGAGCCTCGAGACGCGAAGTCCGGATAGAAGGCGTGGTCACGGCGATAGCCGCTCCCGGCACCTTCTTTCTCGCGGATTCCACCGGAGGAATTTCCGTGCGCTTCGGCCCGGGACTTTCGGCCGTGCCGGGAGATCGGGTCACCGTCGCCGGGCACACGGCCAACGGCGCGTTCGCTCCGGTGATTGCGGCCGATTCCGTCCATGTCACCGGCCATGGCGCCCTGCCGCGCGCCGGGCAGGCCGGCTACGAGGATTTGATCGATGGAAGCCGCGCCGACCAGTGGGTCGCGGTGAAAGGTGTTGTGCGGTCCGCCAGTTTCAGCCGTGGGGACGGAGGCCCGATCGCCACCCTTCGCCTCGACCTTGGCGCCGGTACCGTCTCCGTGCGGATTCCGGCCGCCTCTCCGGCGCAGGCCGGCGTTCTTCCGGATGCCGAAGTGAACGTTTCGGGCGTCTGCCGGATCGCCGGGAACGCTACGGCGCGCCCGCCGGACATCGAGCTTCTGGCTCCCGGCATGAAGTGGATTCGCACGGTGCGTCCCGCGCCGGCCGATCCATTCGCCGCACCCAGGACCCCGCTGGGCGCTTTGCCCACGCTCATACCCGGTGCGCTGCCTCATCGCATCCACACGAGCGGAATCGTAACCGCGCGGACTTCCTCCGGTCTCCTCTATCTTCAGGACGGCGTTCGGACGCTCACCGTGATACCCTCGAACCCCGAGCCGAAACTCGAGACGGGAACGCGCGTTGAAGCCGTGGGCTTTCCGAATTTGACCGCCGATGGCCCGCAACTGGAAGACGCGGCCATCCGAGCGGCCGGGCCGGTACCGGCGCCGAGCCCGCTTCGCATCACCGCCGCTTCCGCACTGAAGGCAAGCGCCGGTCCCGCCTCGAACCCCTACCATGGCCTGCTTGTCGAAATCGAAGGCACGGTAGTCGAGCATCTGCGGCCCGCGGGAGGTCATATCTGGATCCTCCGCGATGGCGAGGATGTCTTCGAAGCCAGGCTCGGCGTGCCGCATCTGACCGGCGGACTGGACCAATTGCCGGAAGGCCAGACCGTGCGCGCCCGGGGCATTCTCGTCTCTGAGCCCGGAGACGGGCAGACCGGCTCGTTTCATCTGCTGCTGCGTTCGCCGGAGGACCTGTCGGCGAACCGGCCCGCCTGGTGGCGCGCTACGAACTCTCTGGTGCTGGCGGGAATGGCGTTTCTTGTCCTTGCCGGCTTGATCGGTTACGCCATTGAGACGCGAAACTCGCCGCCGGATGTTCGTGCCGTTGACGACGATGCCCAGGAGCTAGCCGGACGGATCCATCACCGCGCCTCGCGGATCGCGGCCGGGAGCGCCGCGCTCGTAGCCGGGGTCGGGTTGGTCACCTCCTTGCTCTATGAGGCCGGCCTGGCTCCAGCCGCCTCGATTACCGGCATGGCGCCGAACGCGGCCCTCGGGCTCCTGCTTGTCTCGCTCTCGCTGCTCCTGAGGACACGCCGGCCCGGCCTGGCGCGTGCGTTCGCCATCGCCGCGGCCTCCCTCGGCCTGGCCGCTGTTGTCGCCTACGTCCTGCCGGTGCGTTGGCGGCTCGACGAGGTCTGGACCGCGGGCCGCTCGACCCCATTCCAAATGGCCTTCCTTTCCGCGGTGGGCATCGCCTTTCTCGGTCTGGCCGCGCTTGCCTCGACGGCGCGCCGCGGAATCGCCGCGAGCCAGATCGTGGCCGCTTTCACCGGCGCTCTCGCCCTGGTAGATCTCGTCGGGCTGTTGTACGGAGCCGAAGCGCTTTACCGCACGCCGGGATCGTCGGCCATGACGGCGGCGACGGCGGCCACCGTGATGCTCGTGGCCTTTGCTCTGCTGTCGGCCGAGCCCTCCCACGGCCCGATGGGCACGCTCACCTCGAAGGCGCCCGGCGGCGTCATGGCCCGCTATCTGCTGCCGGTGGCGATCTCGTTGCCGGCCATCCTGGGCTGGCTGAGCCTGGCGGGCCAACGGCGTGGCTTGTATAACGACGCCGAAGGGGTTGCCATGCTGGCCTCCTCGAGCCTGCTCGTGTTCGGTTTCCTGGTCTGGGCCGCGGCCCGGCTGCTGAACCGGCTCGACGCGCGCCGCTCGGGCGCCGAAAACGCCCTGCGGGAAAGCGAAGCGCGCTTCCGCCTGCTTGCCGACGCGATGCCCACGATCGTGTGGTCGGCCTTGGCCGATGGCAGACTGGACTATTGCAACCGGCACTGGCTCGAATATACGGGCTTTTCGCTCGAGCAGTCTCTCGCGTCGGGCTGGACCGCCGCCCTCCATCCGGACGACCGTCCGCAGGCGGTGGAAAGCTGGAAAAAATCGCTTGAAACCGGAGAGCCCCACGAAGCCGAATATCGCTTCCGCCGCGCCTCCGATGGTTCGTACCGCTGGCATGTCGGCCGGGCTGTTCCCGCCCGCGACTCCTCCGGCGCCATCAGCCACTGGTTCGGCGCCTGCGCCGACATCGAGGACTACAAGCGCGCCGAGGCGGAGATCCGCTCACTGAACGAAAAACTGGAAGACCGTGTCCGCGCGCGCACTGCGGAGTTGGCCGCCGCCGAGGCCCGGCTCCGCGGCGTCCTGGAAGCCGCCACGCAGGTGGCGATCATCGCCGCCGACACCAACCGCATCATCCGTATCTTCAACCCCGGCGCCGAGCGCATGCTCGGCTACAGCGCGGAAGAAGTCGTCGGCAAATGCACGCCGGAGCGCTTTCACGACCGGGCCGAATGCGAAGCCCGCGCCGCCGAACTCACCGCCGAGTTCGGCCGCCCGGTCGGCACCGGCGAAGTGTTCCTCATTTGGGCGCGCCACGGACGCGCGGAAGAACGCGAATGGACCTACATCCGCAAAGACGGCACACGGCTTCGGGTGCGCCTCGCTGTCACGCCGCTGCGCGGTCCCGACGGCCGGATCCAGGGTTTTCTCGGCGTCGCCACCGACATCACGTCGCATATCGCGCTCGAAGCCGAACTCCGCCAAACCAACGCCCGCCTGGTCGAGCAGACCCACCGCGCCGAGGAGGCCAACCGCGCCAAGACCCGCTTCCTGGCTGCGATGAGCCACGAGATCCGCACCCCGATGAACGCGATCCTCGGCATGGCCGACGTGTTGTGGGACACGCGGCTCGACTCCGAACAGCGCCAGTATGTCGAGGTCTTCCGCCACGCCGGCGGCCTGCTGCTGAAGCTCATCAACGACATCCTCGATCTGTCGAAGATCGAGTCGGCCGGCGTCCATCTCGAGCAGATCGATTTCGACCTGGAGCACCTGGTCGACGAATGCGTGGAACTCAGCGCGCCGCGCGCCAGGGAGAAAGGCCTCCGCCTGGTGGCGCGGATCGCGCCGGGCACGCGGACGGCGCTGCGGGGCGATCCGTCCCGGCTGCGCCAGGTGCTGCTGAACCTGGTTGGAAACGCGTTGAAGTTCACCCCCGCCGGGCAGATTACGCTGACCGTCTCCAACCACTGTTCCGGCGTACCCGGACACATCGAAATTGTGGTCGCCGACACCGGCATCGGAATTCCGCGGGACCGCCTGGACGCCATCTTCGAGGAGTTCGAACAGGCCGATACTTCGACCACGCGCCGCTACGGCGGCACCGGCCTCGGACTGAGCATCAGCCGCCGGCTGGTGGAAAAGATGGGCGGGACAATCGGTGCTGAAAGCGAGGTCGGGCGCGGAACGGCGCTGCGGTTCGACGTTCGTCTTGGGGTAGCCGCCGCGGATCTGCCGCGGGAGTCCGAACTGCCGCTGGCCGGACGCCGCGCGCTGCTGGTCGCCCCGGACGCCGCTTTCCGCCAGGTGCTGGTGGAAGCGTTGGAGTCCTTTGGCATGACCTGCGGGTTCGACTTGTCCGGCGACTACGGTGTCGCGCTGATCGGCGGTCTGCCGGACGGCGCGCGGGCGCTCAGCCGGCTGCCCGCTTCCGGCGTGCCCTTGGTGCTTGCCGCGGCGGACCCAGCGGCGGCGCAGGCCGTCGAGCGCTCGCACCTTCCGCTCGCCGGACGCGTGATGCTTCCCGTCTCGCGCCGCGCACTTCGAAAGCTGGTCTGCGACGCCATGGCTCTGCGCCCGGCCCGCATTCCGGCCCAGCGGAGCGAAACCCCGCGCCAGGCGCTGCCCGGCGCGCCGCTGCGGATTCTCATCGCCGAAGACGTGGCCGGAAACCGGTTCCTGCTTCAGGCCTTTCTGAAGGACACGCCGCACCGGATCGTATTCGCCGAAGACGGCGCCCAGGCCGTCGAACATTTCAAACAGGGCCCGTTCGACATCGTGTTCATGGACGTGCAGATGCCGGTGATGGACGGCTTGCAGGCGGTGGCGGCGATCCGCGAATTCGAGCGCCAGCAGGGCCAGGCGCGCATACCGGTCGTCGCGCTCACCGCCAGCGCCTATGCCGAGGATGTCCAGGCGGCGCACCGGGCCGGCTGTGACGGCCACCTCGCCAAACCGGTCTCAAAGGCCACCTTCCTCGAAACCATCGCGCAGTTCACGGCATCGGTCTCCAGCCGGGCCGCCTCGGCGGGCGGGGCAAACCCCGACGCGGCCCGAAAAGCATCCTGATTGATTGATGCGCCCGGCCGGGCGCTTCCACACTACACTGGAGATGAAAAGGCTCGTCCCTGTTTATTTATGATGCGCGCCGCCCTCCTTTACCTCTCCGAGCAGAGTTGGCTCCGGCACTGGGTGGAGGATTCGCCCCTTTCGCTCCGCCTGACCTCCCGATTCGTCGCCGGACGCCGCCTCGACCAGGCGCTTGCCGTCAGCCGCCGCCTCGAGGCCGAGAAGATCTTTGTCAGCCTGGACTATCTCGGCGAACACGTCCATACCGTCGAGGAAGCGAACGCGACGCTCGACCGGTATCTCGACCTGCTCGGCTCGCTGTCGGCTCTTTCGAGCGGGCCCACCGTGTCGATCAAGCTCAGCCAGTTCGGCCTGGACCTGGCGCCGGCGCTGTGCCGCAACAACGTCGCCCGCCTGGTGGAGCGCGCCCGCGACAGCGGTACGCGCGTGGAAATCGACATGGAAGCGAGCCCAACCACCGACGCGACCCTCGACATTGTCCGCGACATGCATGCGCGTTTCGGCTCGGTCCGCGCCGTCATCCAGGCCTACCTGCGCCGCAGCGAGGCCGACATCGAGCGGCTGAATCGCGAACGCGTTCCCGTGCGGCTGTGCAAGGGCGCCTACAAAGAACCGCCGGCAGCCGCCTTCCAAAAAAAGACTGAAGTCGACGCCAATTACATCCGATTAATGAAGCAGTTGCTGGATGACGGCGCCTACCCGGCGCTGGCCAGCCACGACGGCGCCATCGTCGGCGAAGCCTTGCGCCATGTCCGCGAGCGCGGCTACGATGCCGGCCGCTTCGAGTTTCAAATGTTGTACGGGATCCGCCGGGACTTGCAGCGGATGCTCGTCGGCCAGGGTTACCGGCTCCGGCTCTACGTGCCGTTCGGCGACGCCTGGTACCCGTATTTCATGCGCCGCCTGGCGGAGCGGCCGGCGAATTTGTTGTTCCTGGCCCGAAACCTGCTACGGGGTTAGTAGGATGGGAACCCGGAATTGTTCGGGGAACTTTGGGTTGGGTAAAGGAGTCTGATAAGTATGAAGTACTGGGGTTTTTTGGCGGCAAAGCTGGTTGCGGCGGGTGGCCTGCTGTTGCTGATCCGCGGCCTGATCCGCTGGTACTTCGCTAAGCCCGCGGTGTTCCTGGGTTTACCCAGCGATCCCTTTGCGCACGACCTTACTTACACCACCGTCATGATGCTGTTTTCGCTGTTCTGCTTCGGCTTGGTCTACCTTGCCGTCTTGGATCAGCGCTACCGCTGCCGCACCTGCCTCCGCCGTCTGCGCATGCCGCTCAACGCCGGCTCCTGGCCGAACAGCTTCCTCAAGGGCCGCCCGCGGATCGAATATATCTGCCCTTACGGCCATGGCACCCTGCGCGTGCCCGAGGAACAGGTCACCGGTCCGGCCACGCCGGATTGGCATAAGAACGAAGACATCTGGAAAGAACTCGAGTCGCTCGAGGAAACGCGCCGATGAACCCTTCCGGCGGCCTCTGGCGCACCGCGGCCGCCGTCCTTATCCTCGCCGGCCTCGCCGGCATGGCGGGGCTTCTCGCTCCGCCCTACGTCCGCAACTGGCGCCTCCAGCAGTACCTGAACTCGCTCGCCGTGGACCCCAACGCCCCCTCCCGCCCGCCGGCGCAGATCGCCTCCGACGTCTCGCGCGAGGCCGCCGGCCTCGGCATTGCGCTCGACGCCTCGAGCGTCCGCGTCGTCATCCGCGGCGCCCGCCTCTCGATTCGCGCCCCTTACGTGGTCCGCGTCGAAATGCCCGGCTACGCTGTCGACCTGCATTTCCGTCCCGAAGCCGGCGGCGCGTGAGTCCTGCCCCGAAGCCCGCGTCCGGATGCCCGTGCGAAGATAAAAACTGAGTGGCTGTAAAGCTGAAGGTACAACGCACGAAGGCCGGGCTGGTCCGGTTCCTCCTCTCCCCATTCGGCAAGGTCTTCGTCGCCGTCTCTCTGCTCTTATTCCTCACCGGCGCCGCGCTGTTCTCCTGGGCCTGGGTGAAGTACTCCAAGCTCATCGACGCCAAGCTCAGCGCCGGGCCGTTCGCCCACACCTCGCTTCTGTTTGCCGCTCCCGGTGTCGTCATGACCGGCGATGAAGCCACCCCGGACCAGATCGCCGCCGAACTCCGCCGCGCCGGCTACAGCGAGTCCAATCGCAACCCCGTCGGCTACTACACGCTCGCCAGCAACGAAATCGATATCTATCCCGGCCCGCAGTCGGCCTTCGACCCCGAAGGCGGCGTCATCCGCTTCACCGGCAACCACGTCACCCGCATCATCTCGCTGCGCGACAACACGGACCGCACCGAATACCTGCTCGAGCCCGAGCTGATCTCGAACCTGTTTGACAAGAACCGCGAAAAGCGCCGCATCGTTCACTACGCCGACATCCCGCCGGTGCTGGTCGACGCGGTCATCTCGGCCGAGGACAAGCGCTTTTTCCAGCACTCCGGCTTCGACCCGATCCGCATCGTCAAGGCGATCTTCGTCGACCTCCGCACCCAGCGCAAGGAAGAAGGCGCCTCCACGCTTACCCAGCAACTGGCCCGCGGCTTCTGGCTGAACCGCGCCAAGACCTGGAAGCGCAAGCTGGCCGAAGTTATCATCACCATCCAGCTCGAACAGCGCCTGACCAAGCAGCAGATCTTCGAGTACTACTGCAATTGGGTCGACCTCGGCCGCCGCGGCAGCTTCGGCATCCGCGGCTTCGGCGAGGGCGCCCAGGCTTTCTTCGGCAAGGACATCAGCCACCTCACGGCCCCCGAAGCCGCGATGCTCGCCGGGCTCATCCAGCGCCCGAGCATGACCAACCCGTTCCGCTGGCCCGACCGCGCCCGCAACCGCCGCAACATCGTGCTCAAGCTCATGCGGGAAAACGGCTACCTCACCGAAGCCCAGTATGAAGACGCCGCTTCCAGCCCGCTCGTGCTCGCCAAGCCCGACATGGAATCCACCGAGGCGCCCTATTTCGTCGACGCCGTCAACGACTCTCTCCTCGACCAGTTCCAGAACCGCGACTTCCAGTCCACCGCCTACCGCGTTTACACCACGCTCGACCTCGAATTGCAGCGCGACGCCGCCGAAGCCGTGCGCATCGGCATGGAAGAAGTCGACAAGACCATCGCCCACCGGCGCAAGCGCGACCCGAACTACCCCGAGCTTCAGTGCGCCCTCATCGCCCTCGATCCGCACACCGGCGAAGTGAAGGCCTTCATCGGAGGCCGCAATTACGGCCAGAGCCAGTTGGACCGCCTGATGTCGGAGCGCGAGCCGGGCAGCTCGTTCAAGCCGTTCGTCTACGCCGCCGCCATGAACACGGCGATCAACGGCTCGCCCACGCCGATCACGCCGGTGACGATGCTCAACGACGAGCCGACCACGTTCTGGTTCGACAACAAGCCCTACGAGCCGGCCGACTTCGAAAAGGAATATCGCGGCGAGGTGACCGTCCGCGACGCGCTCGCCCACTCGCTCAACGTGCCCGCCGTCGAAGTCGCCCAGCAGGTCGGCTTTCAGAACATCGTGGACCTGGCGCGGCAGGCCGGCATGAATCTGAACATCCAGCCGACTCCCGCCATCGCTCTCGGCG
>JAKAJI010000558.1 GCA_021813825.1 Acidobacteriota bacterium
GTTTGGCCCGACGAGGGGGTTGGTTCCCTGGAGGTTGACGTGGTCGGAGAGGGCGACGAGCGAGCCGGGGGTGAAGTCTTTGCGGATGGCTCCAGCGGCGTTGGTGAGGATGAGGGTTTTGACGCCGAGGGCGGCGAGGACGCGGACGCCGAGGGTGACGCGTTTGGCGTCGTGGCCTTCATAAAGGTGGCTGCGGCCGGCGAGGATGGCAACGGGGGTGGGGCCGAGCGAGCCGAAGACGAGTTTGCCGGCGTGGCCGGGGACGGTGGAGGCGGGCCAGCCTGGGATTTCGGTGTAGGGGATTTCCTGGGGGTTTTCGACGGCAGAGAGGAAGCCGGAGAGGCCGCTGCCGAGGACGACGGCGAGGCGGGGGCGGAGGGTAGTGCGGGATTCGATGTAAGAGATGGTTTCGCGCACTCATTCCATGGAAGCACGGCGCGGGACGGAAGGGGTGGAGCCTACTCAGACTGTTACACTGGAATTTCGCCGTCATGAATCCCGACCCCGGTGCTTTGAACCCTGTCGTGCAAGAGCCGCCGGCTCCCGAGGCTCCTGGGCCCACAGTGACGCCGGAGCAAGGGCGTGGGGCAGTGGCGGAATGGACGATTACGATTCTGCTGCTGCTGTTCGGGACGACGACGCTGGTGCAGGCGTTTGTGATTCCGACGGGGTCGATGGAGAACAATCTTCTTATTGGCGACCATCTGCTGGTGGACAAGCTGACGTACTCGCCGGCCGGGGCGATCAGCAAGCACCTGCTGCCGTTCGAGGAGCCGAAGCACGGCGACATCATTGTGTTCCGGTATCCGGCGGACCCGCTGCAGACGTTTGTGAAGCGGATCATCGGCGTTCCGGGGGACAGGATCAAGCTGGTGGACAAGGTGGTTTACCGCAACGGCGTGAAGCTGAACGAGCCGTATGCGGTACACAAGACGAATTACATCGATAGCTACCGGGACAATTTTCCGAGCGATCCGGACCTGCATCTGGACCCGCGGGCCCTGGCGATGCTACAGAACGACCAGGTGAACGGGGAGATTGTGGTGCCGCCGGACAATTACTTCGCGATGGGCGACAACCGGGATTACTCGCTGGACAGCCGATATTGGGGCTTTGTGCCACGGGATTACATCATCGGGAAGCCGCTGATGGTTTATTGGTCCTACGACGCGCCGACAGCGGACCTTGCCGGGACGGGATCGGAGTTGGGGCACGTAGCGGACCTGGCGACGCATTTTTTTACCAAGACACGCTGGAGCCGGACTTTCTTACTGCTGCATGGGTACACGGACAAGAACTGAACCTGCGCCGAAGGCGAAGACCGAGCAGAACGGGAAGCCGGTAGAGCCGCCACGGTCGTTTGTCGCCGAATGGACGGTGACGATTCTGATATTGATATTCGGCACGTCGCTGGTGGCGCAGGTGATGGCGATACCGACGTCGTCCATGCACAATACGCTGCTGACGGGGGATCACCTGATCGTGGACCGGCTAGCGTATTCGCCGCCGGGGGCGGTATCGAAATACCTGCTGCCGTATCAGGACGTGAAACGCGGGGACATCATCGTGTTCCGGCATCCGACTTTGCTGCAAGAGAACTATGTGAAGCGGGTGATCGGGGTGCCGGGGGATCATATCAAGCTGGAGAACCGGCAACTGATTTTGAACGGGCACGCGGTGAGGGAGCCGTATGTGATCCACATTTTTCCTTTTCCCGATCCGTACCGCGACAATTTCCCTGCGGCTGCATTCGAGCCAGCGGGAGATGAGCGGATGAGCGAGCGGGCGGAGCAGATGCTGGAGCACGACGTGGTGAACGGGGAACTGGTGGTGCCGCCGGGCAATTATTTCGCCATGGGCGACAACCGGGACAATTCGCTGGACAGCCGGTACTGGGGCCTGGTGCCGCGGGAGAACATCATCGGGAAGCCGACGATCATTCTGTGGTCGTACGACGCGCCGACGGCGGACCTGGAAGACTACACCTTGCATCACTTCATCGACCTGGGCGAGCACTTCTTCACGAAGACGCGCTGGAGCCGGACGCTGAACCTGATTCAGGGTTATCCGCTGCAGTAGAGTTGTCCGCCTAGCTGACATGAGCCAAGCGACTCGATACGGCCTGATTCTTGCGGGCGGGCGCGGGACACGGTTCTGGCCGCGGAGCCGGGCCGCATGCGCCAAGCAGGTGCTGCGTTTTCTGAGCGAGCGTTCGCTGATTCAGGAGACGGTGGACCGGCTGAAGCCGGTGATTCCGCCCAAGCGGCTTTGGATCATCACGAGCGAAGTGCTGCGGAAGGAGATTGTGCGGCAGTTGCCGGAGGTGCCGGCGGGGCAGATTCTGGCGGAGCCCGCGCCGCGGAACACGGCGCCGTGCATCGGGCTGGCGGCGCGGATCATCGAGACCATCGACCCGGAAGCGGTTTTCGGCGTCTTTCCGGCGGACCATGTCATTTCGCGGCCGACGGCGTACCGGAAGCTGCTGCCGGCGGCGTTCGCGGAGGCGGCGAAGGGGAACATCGCGGTGATCGGGATCAAGCCGCGGTGGGCGGAGACG
>JAKAJI010000559.1 GCA_021813825.1 Acidobacteriota bacterium
GGGAGAGGCGCTGGCGCCTTTTCGCCACGAGGTTGTGATCGCGACGAAATTCGGATTCGGCATCAATCCGGACGGCTCACGGTATGGCCTCGACAGCCGGCCCGAACACATCCGGCAGGTGACGGATGCATCGCTGGCGCGCCTCAAGACCGGCACGATCGACCTGTTATACCAGCATCGTGTCGATCCTTCCGTCCCGATCGAAGATGTCGCCGGCACGGTTAAGGACCTGATCGCGCAGGGCAAGGTGAAGTATTTCGGGATGTCGGAGGCGTCGGCGGCAACCATCCGGCGGGCGCATTCCGTTCAACCGGTGGCCGCGGTTCAGAGCGAGTATTCGCTTTGGACGCGCGATCCGGAACGGGACGGCGTACTTGCCCTTTGCGAGGAACTCGGTATCGGGTTTGTGCCCTTCAGCCCGCTCGGTGCGGGATTCCTGACCGGCAAGATCGATGCTTCGACAAAGTTCGATGCTTCGGACTTCCGCAACATTTCGCCGCGGTTTACGAGGGAAGCGCGGGCTGCCAACGCGGCGCTCGTCGATCTTCTGAAGCAAATCGCCGATGCGATGGGTGCGACGCCGGCGCAGATTGCTCTTGCCTGGCTGCTGGCGCAGAAGCCATGGATCGTGCCGATTCCGGGCACGACGAAGCTTCATCGGCTCGAGGAGAATTTGGGCGCGGCGTCGATCGATCTGGCGCCCGGCAAACTGCGCGAAATCGAAGCTGCCGCCTCAAAGATTCCGATTCAGGGCGCCCGCCTTCCGGAGGCGGTTCTTCGAATGTCCGGCCGCTGAAGGGAGGCGAGACAAGGACGTGGCTGCCCGGCGAGGAAGAGTGTGGATCTGTTGAAGCGGCGCGCACTCGCGCGGACCCGATCTGCGGACTTCCCTGGGCAAGGCAGATGCCGGGCCTCCGGGTTCGTTTTCGGGATGGGGGATCTTCAGGCCGGGATGTGGATGCTGCCGTCGGGGGCGATGGGGAAACCGGGGTTCCAGGCGACTTCCCAGGCGAAGCCATCGGGGTCGGCGAAGTAGCCGGAGTAGCCTCCCCAGAAGGCGTCTTCGGCGGGTTTGAGGAGTGTAGCTCCGGCCGAGACGGCTTCGGCGAGGGTTGCGTCGACTTCCTCCCGCGTACGGGCGTTGTAGGCGAGAGTGAAGCCGGCGAAGCCGCCGCCTTCGGGGGAGAGTTTGGCGTCGGCGGCTAGCGAGCGGCGCCAGCCGAGACGTTCGTAGAAAGCGCGGCTGCGGTCGAGGTCCGCGACGCCGAGGGTGATGAGGCTAAGACGTTGTTCCATGGCGTAGCTCAAGTGTAGAGCAACGCCGGGGAGCGTTTAGCGGGATGCGGGAGCGGCGGCGGCCTGTTCGATCCAGCGGCGCATTTCGGCACGCGGGGCGAGGCCGGAGCGTTGGAACACCGGGCGGCCGTTGTCAAAGACGATGAAGGTCGGGATGCTGCGGATGCCGTAGCGGTCCGCGAGGGCGGGTTCGGCTTCGGTGTCGACCTTTAGAATGACGGCGCGGCCGGCCATTTCGCGCGCGAGGGCTTCGACTTCGGGCGCGGCCATGCGGCAGGGACCGCACCAGGAGGCCCAGAAATCGACGAAGACGGGGACGGGGACTTCGCGGAGGATTTCGTCGAAGGTGGCCTCATCGACTTCGAGCGGGGACGTGAAGGGCGGAAGCGGCGCCTTGCAGGAACCGCAGCGGCCTGTGTCGGCTAAGTGCTTGGTGGGAATGCGATTCTGCGCGCCGCAGGAAGGGCAGGAGCGGGTATCGGAGTAAGTCATGGCGGATCTTACTTAATTAGATGCACGAAGGCCGGCGTGGTGACAAACGGGAAAAAGAGCAGGAAATAACGCCACCGGGCGGAAGCGGTCATCTGAAAGGGCGTAAGGCAAAAGAACTAACAAAGGAGATTTTGCGTGCATCGGATTGTACAGATTATGGCCGTTGCGGCGGCGATGGCAGTGGCGGCACCGGCGGCCGACATTGTGGATACCGCAGTAGCGGCGGGTAACTTCAAGACATTGGTGACGGCGGTGAAGGCGGCCGGCCTGGTGGACACGCTGAAGAGTCCCGGACCGTTCACGGTGTTTGCTCCGACCGACGAAGCGTTTGCCAAGCTTCCGGCAGGAACGCTCGAGGGTTTGCTGAAAGACCCGGCGAAGCTGAAGGAAGTGCTGCTTTACCACGTAGTGTCCGGCAAGGTGATGGCGGCGGACGTGGTGAAACTGAAGAGCGCGAAGACCGTGGAAGGAACCAATCTGAAGATTCGCGCCAAGAGCGGGGCCGTGATGGTGGACAACGCGAAGGTGGTTCAGCCGGACATCGCGTGCGACAACGGCGTGATTCACGTGATCGACGCGGTGATGCTGCCGAAGGACTTGAACCCGTAGCTTCTCGTTCTGTGTGGTTGTTTCTCAGGCCCGGCTTGGCTCAGCCGGGCCTATTTTTTGGGGCGGCGTTATTCGTCGATGCGGTAGACGCGGACGAGGCCGGGGCCGAGTCGGGTTTCGATGTGGAGTGGGGCGGCGGATGGGAAGATCGG
>JAKAJI010000135.1 GCA_021813825.1 Acidobacteriota bacterium
CTTCCTCGACCCCACCGGCACGGTCGCGCGCTACGACCCCCACTACGTTTACCTCGGCATCACCGTCACGACGGACCAGTTCAACCACCTCGACCGCGCCCTCTACTTGCAGCGCCTCCGCTCCTGGGGCCTCGACTCCGCCGACCCCCTCGCCACCGCCATCCTCGCCGCCACTCCCGTCAAAGCCTCGCGCTTCATCCTCGCCCACCCCGAACTCGACTTCGACACCCCGGCCGCCCTCGCCCCGACCTCCGACCCCGGCCACACGAGCCAACCCGCCGCTCCCGGCCGCATTTTCCTCCTCTCCACCACGCCCCGCCTCACCTCCCGCCAACCCCTCCCGGCTCACTGGTAAGTTTTCCGTTGACGCCCCGGCCGAGTCCGGTTACTCTAAACCAGACTGACTATTCTGATTTCGTACAAGTATGTCCAAGGACGATTTAACACCCCTCCCGCCCGTGCTCTTTCACATCCTCCTGTCGCTGGCCGAAGGTGACCGCCACGGCTACGCCCTGAAACGCGA
This sequence comes from Acidobacteriota bacterium, assembly GCA_021813825.1. Classification (GTDB taxonomy): domain Bacteria; phylum Acidobacteriota; class Terriglobia; order Bryobacterales; family Bryobacteraceae; genus JAJYKC01. The sequence continues at coordinate 524 of JAKAJI010000135.1, forward strand.
AATCGCCCAACGCACCGGAGGCAAGCTCAACCCCGGCCCCGGCGTCCTCTACGGAGCCATCAACAAGATGCTCGAACTCGGCCTCATTCAGGAATCGGGCGATCGCCCGGATCCCCACTTGGACGACCAGCGCCGCCGCTACTACCGCATCACGCCGGCCGGCCGCAAAGCAGCGCGCGCCGAAACCCTGCGCCTGAGAGAACTGGCCGACCTCGCCTCGGCCACCTTCGGAGTGCCCCGGCGTGCCTGACGCTCCGTTCTCGGTAAAGCTCTACCGCGCGCTGCTGAACCTCTACCCGGCGGCCTTCCGCGAAGAATACGCCGAGCTCATTGAGCAGGAATACCGCGCCGAACTCGCCTCCGCGCGGGGCCGCCTCGCCGTCGCATCCCTCTGGTTCCACACCATCTGCGACCTCGCCCGATCGCTGCCAGCCCAACTCGCCGCCGAAGCCGCCCGCGACACCCGTCACGCCCTCCGGCTCTGGCGCTCGCATCCCCTACATATCGCCTTCATGATCGCCGCCCTCTCGCTCGCCATCGGAGCCAACACCGGCATCTTCAGCGTCGTGAACGCGCTTCTGTTCCGCTCGCTGCCCTTCCAAAACGCCGGCCGCCTCGCCGCCCTCGAGTTCTTCCAGCCGCCCCACGACACCGCGTCCCAATTCGACTTGTGGCGCACTCATTCCTCCTACCTCGCCGACACGGCCCTCTACGAAGACGGCGATTTCAACCTCGGCCAGGGCCGCATGGTCCGCGCCCACGTCGCCCAAACCTCCTCCAACTTCTTCTCCCTCCTCGGCACGCACCCCTACCTCGGACGAACCTTCTCCCCCGCCGATCACGACGCCGCCGTTCTCGGCTACGGCCTCTGGCAGGAACTCTTCGCCGGGAGCCCGCGAATCCTCGGCTCCGCCCTCCGCGTCAACGGCCAGACCGTCACCATCATCGGAATCGCCCCTCCCGATTTCGATTTCCCCAACCACACCGCCCTTTGGAAAATCGCCGCCTTCACCCGCGGCAACAACGGCTGGCGAACCATTGCCCGCCTCAAGGACGGCGTCACCTGGCCGCAAGCCCGCGCCGCATTTTCCATCGAAGCCCCGCGCCTCTGGCCGATTCGTTTCAACCCCGCCGATCCCCACCACTCCCGCATCGTTCCTCTCCGCGACCAACTTGCCGGCCCCGCCCGCAAGGCCTCGCTGCTCCTCCTCCTCGCCGTCGCCTTGACCCTCTTAATCGCCTGCGCCAACGTCGCCAACATTCTTCTCGCCCGCACCACCGGCCGTGCCCCCGAACTTGCCATCCGCTCTGCCCTCGGCGCAACCCGCGCGCGCCTCATCCAACAAATCCTCACCGAGTGCCTTCTCCTGGCCTCCGTCTCCGCCCTCCTGGGAATTGCCGTCGCCGTCTGGATCGCCGAGATGGCGCCCCGTTGGGTCCCCGGACCCCTCGCCGGCCAAACCTACACCATCCTCGACATCCGCGTCCTCTCCGTCGCCGTCGCTCTCGCCGTCCTCAGCGCCGCACTCTTCGGCCTCCTACCCAGTCTCGCCGCCGGCTACACGCATATGTTCCCGGCCCGAGGCTCCGCCGGCTTCCGTCACTCCAACCGCATTCGCGAAGCCCTCGTCGCCCTCCAGGTCACCCTCACCGTCATCCTGCTCGCCGCCTCCGTCTCCGTCAGCAGCGCCTTCGCCCGCCTCATGCACGCCGACCGCGGCTTCGACACCCAGTCCCCCATCACCGTCAGCGTCTCCATTCAAGGCACCCGCGAGGACAGCAAGGGCAGCCAGCTCGCCTATTTCGAACAAGTGCTCGCCCGCCTTCGCGCCCTCCCTAGCGTCCGCTCCGCCACCGCCACTGACTTTCTCCCCCTAAGTCCCACCGGCTTCATGGGCGGCCCCTTCCGCTTCGATGGCCGCCGCCCCGATCGCAACTCCGACTTCCTCCCCGTCTTCTCCGATTACTTCTCCACCATGGGCGCGCACTTAGTCGCCGGCCGCGATTTCACCGAGGCCGACATCCGCTCGAACGCCCCCGTCGCCGTCGTCAACGACGAGTTCGTCCGCCAAATCGCCGGAACCGCCGATGTCCTCGGCCATCTGGTAACCATTGGCCGCGATGGACCGTGGAAAATTGTCGGCGTCGTGAAATCCATCGACTTCCTGACTGAATGGTTCGTCGGCGAATCCGACCGCGGCTCCCCCCAAATCTTCGTCCCCCCGCGCAACCCCGGCAGCTTCACTTCCACCTTCATCGTCCGCGTCAACGGCCGCGCCGAAAACTACGTCCCGCTCATCCGCGACACCATCCGCGCCGTCGACCCCACCGTCCCCGTCTTCAACGCCGAAACGATGCGCGATCGCCTCGACCAGGCGTTCGCGCGCCCCCGTCTCTTCCGCGCCGTCTCGCTCCTCTTCGCCGCCTTCAGCGTCCTGCTCTCCCTGATCGGTGTCTACGGCATGGTGTCTTACTCGGTCGCCCAACGCACCCGCGAAATGGGAGTTCGCCTCGCCCTCGGCGCAACCTCTCTGCGCGCCCGCTCCCTCCTGCTGCGCGAAAGCATGCTCGCCGTCCTCGTTGGCCTGCTCTGCGGCATCATCATCGCCCTCGCCACGGGCCGCCTGCTCGCCAACCTCTTCGAAGGCGTCCAACCCCTCGGACTCGCCGCCTACCTCCTCACCGCCGCCCTGCTCTCCGCCATCGCCGGCGCGGGCATCTGGTCCGCCACGCGCCCGCTCGCCCGCCTCCACGTCGCCGACATCCTCCGCGCCGAGTAACATGGGATTCACCATGCGGCCCGCCCCTGGAACTAACCTCACCCGAAGGAACTGGCTTCTGGCCGCCGCTGCTTCAGCCGTGGCGGAAGCCCAGAACCCACCGATTCCTATCATCGACACACACATCCATCTGTTCGACCAGACGCGGCCCCAAGGCGCCCCCTACACCGCCGCGCCCGGCAACACCGAACCCGCCCTTCCGGCCCGCTACCGCGCCTTGGCGCAGCCTTTGGGAATCGTCGGAGCCATCGAGATCGAAGCCAGCCCGTGGATCGAAGACAACCTCTGGGTTCTCGAAATCGAGCAGAACGCCCCGATCATGGTGGGCGCCGTCGGCAACCTGCGTCCGGAAAAGCCGGAGTTCGCCGAGTACCTGGACCGCTATCGCAAAAACAAGCTCTTCCTCGGCATCCGCTACGGCAACCTCTGGGGTTACGACATCGGCGCACAGTCCCGGAACCCAACCTTCTTAGACGGACTCAAACTGCTCGAACAGGCCGGCCTGGTTCTCGATACCGCCAACCCGCGCCCGGAACTCATGGAAACCGTCCTCCGCATCTCGGACCGCATTCCCGGCCTGCGCATCGTCCTCGATCACGTGCCCTCCCTGCTTGCGCGCCTCGACGCCCCCGCGCGCAACGCGATCGAACCCACCTTCCGCGAACTCTCCCATCGCAAAGAAATCTACGTCAAGGTCTCCGAAGTAATAAAGATCGAAAACGGCCAGGCCGTCACCGACCTGCGCGCCTACAAACCAACCCTCGATTACTTATTCGAAACCTTCGGCGAAGATCGCCTGTTGTTCGGCAGCGATTGGCCGAACGGCTCGGCAGTCGACAACCTCCCCGCCATTGTCTCGGTCGTGCAACAGTATTTCGCGGGGAAAAGCCGCGTCGCCGCGGAAAAATACTTCTGGAGAAATTCCGTCGCCGCCTATCGCTGGATCCGCCGCACGCCCCAGCAGCCCGGCACCGTCTAGCGCGTCTTCCCTTTCCATCCGGCCTACACTGTAGGCAGGAAGCCATGGCAACGCCACCGGACCCCGCAGCCCTCCGCGGTTCCCTCTGGGTCCTCTTCCTCTACGACGTCGCCGAGGAAATTCACCTCGACAAACTCCGCCAACTCCTCGGCCTCGAGCCACCCCCGCGCGAGCCCAGTTTCCGCCACCCCACCCCCGAATACGTCCGCTTCGAACGCCCGCCCGTCGTCGAACCCATCCCGCCCGACCGCCTCGAAGCCGGCCCCGGCGCCCGCGCCCGTCTCAAATACTTCGACTTCGGCGTCGTAAGCGTCGAAGTCGAGATGCCCTTTGAAACCGATTGGGAATCCCTCGTCCAACTCGCCGCCCGCTGGACCGCCGCCTCCGATCTCGAATCCCGCGCCGAAGCCTTCGCCCGCGACGCCGTCGCCCGCGCCGCCCCCGCCATCGAACAACCCGCCCGCCAATGGCTCAGCGAAGACTACTACGCCGTCCACGTCGCCCACGCCCTCGACGACGATACCGGCCAACCCCTCAGCACCGCGGCCCTCCTCGCCGCCCACTCGTCCGACATCGCCCGCATCGTTCGCGGCGAAACCAACCCGCTCTCGGAATCCGAACGAAACGAAGTCCTCCGCGCCCGCCTCTCTTACTACCCCAATGACTTAATCGTCGCCGGCTGGTCCGGAGCCTTCCTCTACGACACCCCCGAAGCCGCCAGCCCGGCCCGCCAGTTACTCGAATACGCCAACACCCAGTTACTCGAATTCCGCCACTACGACGAACTACTCACGCGCGTCCTCGCCCAGGTCTACGATAAGCTCGAACGCGGCGGCGGACTGCTCGGCCGCTGGCGCCTCGGCGCCGAAGCCGAACGCCTCAACCGCATCCGCCTCGACGTCCGCGAACTGGCCGAACGCGCCGACAACGCCATCAAGTTCTTGAGCGACATGTACTACGCCCGCGCCTACCGCATGGCCTCCGAACGCGTCGGCGTCGGCGACTACCGCCGCCTCGTCGAAGACAAACTCCGCACCGCCGGCGATCTCTACGAATTCATGACCAACAGCTTCCACCAGGCCCGCGCCTTCGTCCTCGAATTCCTCATCGTCGCCATCCTCGTCATCGAACTCGGCAATCTGTTCCTCTTCCACCGGTAGTAAGTAGATTCCCTGAGCCGCGATTCGGGGCTAACTCCGATTGGCCACTCTTCTCATCCCGGTTACATTTGACTCAGCCCACCAACCGCGAAAGCTGTTGGAAGCGTACCGGCCGCCGATAAGGTGTAAGGGAACGCAATTTGACCAGGAGAGAGGAGAACCAAGAATGAAGCGGATTCACAAGCTGATCTGGCAGGCGAAGTTCTGGCGCGAACAACGAGGCCAGGATCTCATCGAGTATGCCCTGATGGCTGGCTTCGTGGCGGTGGCGGCGGCGGCAGTGATGCCGCAGGTCTCCACCAGCATCAGCACCATCTTCAGCAAAGTCCAGAGCCTTCTTACCGCAGCGGGTGGTTGATACCCGTCCGGATTCCGGTGGCGGGGCAGCGGCCCCGCCGCCCCATCCAGCGTAACCGCCGGGCGCCGTCACACGCCCCGGCCAACTTCACGATGCGAGCAAGGAGGAATCATGAAGCATCTGTTGCGGTCCCTGCTGAAAGCCCGCATCTGGCGGGACCAACTCGGGCAGGACCTCATCGAATACGCGCTGATGGCCGGCTTCGTGGCCGTCGCTGCGGGCGCTATGATCCCGCCGGTCTCCAGCAGCATCAGCACCATCTTCAGCAAGGTCACCAGCCTGCTGACCGTGGCCGGCGGCTAACCCCCGCCAACGCGAGCGGGCGGATCCGGAAGCGGCGCAGTCGGAGGCGCCTCTTCCCCTCCGCCCTCTTCCTCCCTCACGCATGCTGCATCGCCGGAACCCCTAAGCCCGGCAAATTCCCCTCCTCATCAAACACCAACGGAACCGCCTCCCCACTCACCTCCAACATCGGATTCCGCTCTATCTCCTCCCGCATGTTCTCGCTCAACCGCAAACTCGCCAGCTCCAGCGTGTTCCTGATCCAACCAATCCGCACCTGGCTCACATCCATCCGCCCCACCGTCGGCGCAATCCGCTCCAGACACTCCCGGTCTGTCGAAAAATGGATCGGCGTCCGCACATTCGGCGGCGTCGACGCCGTCAACGAATTAATCAAGGTCGGATGCCAGTCGATCACGTTATACAACCGGTCGTGAATCACGTCCGCCATCCCGATCCCCACCGCGTTCCCGTAACTCAAACTCGTCAGCGAGCGCACAAAAATCCGCTCAATCCGCGGTGCCGTGTCCCAGACATTCGCCTCCCCGTGCACGCTGCGGTTAATCACCTTCGTGTCCATCCCCGCGCCGCTGATGTTCTTCCCCATCTCGTCGAGGATCAAGATATCCAGCGGCATCGGCACCCGCCCCATCCAGCTCTTAGCCAGTGCGAGTAACTCCTCTTCCCGCTGGATCAAACCCGCCGCCGGCACCGCCTCGATCTGCGCCGTGTCGTGATGCGCATCCTCGAGAATCGCCAGCCCACCGAGCACCTTCCCCGTCGCCAGCACCTTCGCCGCCGCGCTCCGGATCACGCGCTCCAGTCCCAGATGATAGGCGAACGTGTGGTACCTCTGCGCCCCGGCGAACTTTCCCAACCCGATCGCCATCATCTTCGACAGCCCGCTCTCCAGCTTTCCCGCAAAATCGGTGTGCCACTTCACCCGGTTCAGCAGCATCACCGCATCCGCGTTATATGCGTTCCGGTCGAAGAAAACCTCGATCCCCTCCGGCGTCTTCCCCAGGCTCTCCACTTCGAGCGAACTCAGGATCGGGCAGCCCATGTTCTTCTCGTCGATGCCGTAATGCGCCAGCACGTCGGCCTGCCCCTCCGCCGTCGCCGCCCCGTGGCTCCCCATCGCCGGAAACAGAAACGGCTTGAACCCGCGCGAGCTCCAGAACTCCACCGCCGCGCCCGCAATCGCCGCAATGTTGCTGATCCCCCGGCTGCCCACCCCAATCGCCACCCGCGCACCGGGTTGCAGCTTCGCGGCAAAATTCGACCCCGCAAGCTGCTTCAGCGTTTCTTCGCGCACATCGGCCAGGCGCAGGCTTGGGAAAAGTTGCCGGACAGGCAGTAAACGGGGAAATTCCATTCCTTAAGCGTATCTCTCCTGAAACAGAATGGCGCGGCCCTTGGCGTGCTCCCACAAATTACAGGTCGGTGTGCGATGACGTCTGTGCTGGCAATCCTGCTCCTGGCCTCCGAGCCCGCACCCGCAACGCCCGAGTCCGAACTTCGCTCTCTCGCCGCAAAATCCACGCTCCCGTCCCTCCAGCGCCCCAACTTTTCCCGCTACGCCACCTCCGTCCGCCACTTCTACGAAGGCCGCAACTACGCCCCCGCCTGGCTCGATGCCGGCCGTCCCACCCCGGAAGCCCAGGCCCTTATCGCTGTCCTCGAACGCGCCCGCTCCAAAGGCCTCGATGAACCCGACTACGACGCGACCGCCTGGCCCGCCCGCCTCCAATCCCTCGCCTCCGGCGGGCCCGCTGCCCTCGCCGATTTCGACCTCGCCCTCACCATCTGCCTCTTCCGCTACTCGTCCGATCTCGAATACGGCCGCGCCCCCGACGAATCCGAACGCGCCGGCCTCAGACGCCTGCCCCCCCGCTTCTTCCTCGCCGACTGGATCGCCACCAACCTCGTCCACTCCCTCGACGCCGCCGCCGCGCTCTCCAGCCTCGAACCGCCTTACTTCGCCTACCGCCGCACCGAACGCGCCCTCGCCGAATACCAGCGCCTCGCCGCCACCCTCCCCAAAGCCGGCGCCCAACTCCCAATTCCCAGCAAATCCATAAAGCCCGGCGACTCCTGGCCCGCCCTCGGCCGCGTCGCGGATCTGCTTCGCGCCCTCGGCGACCTCGCGAACGGCATCGACGCCGGCGCCTCCGTCTACGCCGAACCCCTCGTCTCCGCCGTCACCCGCTTCCAGACCCGCCACGGCCTCGCCCCCGATGGCATCATCGGCCACGAAACCGTCGCCGCCATGAACGTCCCCATGACCCGCCGCCTCCGCCAGATCGAACTCGCCCTCGAACGCTGGCGCTGGGCCCCGCGCACCTTCACTGCCCCTCCCGTCGTGGTCAACATCCCCGAATTCGTCCTCCGCGCCGTCGGCGACGACTACCAGGTCGGCCTCCGCATGAAAGTCGTCGTCGGCAAAGCCTACGGCCATCGCACGCCCGTCTTCGCCCGCGAAATGACCCACATCATCTTCCGCCCCTATTGGGAGGTCCCCGACACGATCGCCTACAAGGAATTATTCCCCAAGCTCGCCAAGGACCCGTCCTACTTCGTCAAGAACCACTACGTCACCAACCACCGCGGTCCCACTCTCGTCCGCCAACTCCCCGGCCCCGACAACGCCCTCGACGGCGTAAAATTCGTCTTCCCCAACGAGCACGACGTCTACCTCCACGGAACCCCCGCCACCGAGTTGTTCGCCAAAACCCGCCGCGACTTCAGCCACGGCTGCATCCGCGTCGAAAAACCCGCCGAACTCGCCCGCTGGGTCCTCCGCCATCAGCCCGAATGGACCCCCGAACGCATCGCCGAGGCCATGAACCGCGACACGCCGCTCGAAGTCAGACTCGCACGCCCCATCCCCGTTTTAATCGTCTACGGTACGGCCATCGTCCGCGAATCGGGCGAAGTCCGCTTTTTCAACGACATCTACCACCTCGACACCGCCCTCGACCAGGCCCTCTCCACCCGCCGCCCCTAAACCCCGCCTTTACAAATCCTGAAAACCCATCCCCACCCCCCGCGCGTCCCACCCATTTGACCGCCCATTGGACATCCCCCAACCCCCAGGAGCACAATAATCCCATCCCGTGAGCAAGCCCAAACCCAACCACTACCTCCTCATCATCTTCGATAGCTGCCGCTACGACACCTTCGTCGCCGCACGCCCCAAAACCCTCCGCCGACTCGGCCGCATCGAACGCCGCTGGTCCTACGCCTCCTGGACGTCCCCCTCCCACTTCAACCTCCTCACCGGCCTCATGCCCCACACAAGCCCCCGCCGCGTCCTCACCTCCGACTACCACCAGCACGAATTCGCCAAATTCAACACCCGCCTCGGCCTCGAATCCTTCAACTTCCGCGCCATGCTCCCCCGCCTCTACTTGCCCCCCGTCCTCCGCCACCTCGGCTGGTCCACCCACGCCCTCGTCTCCATGCCCGTCCTCAACCCCGCCACCATCCTCAATACCGGCTTCGACTCCTACAAACTCATGGATCGGCATAACGACCTCCGCGCCATGCTCCCGCTCCTCGAACTCCCCTCCAACCAACCCCACTTCTATCTCCTCAACACCGGCGAAACCCACTACCCCTACGCCCTCCCGCACGAACCGGAAAACTCCTGGCCCCGCATCCACGGCGTCCACGGCGTCCTCGGCCACCTCGAAGGCCAGGCCCCCGGCGCAAAACTCCGCCGCCGCACCCCCTTCACCGCCAAACAACTTGTCGAACTCCGCAACCGCCAGGTCGAAGCCGTCCGTCACCTTGACACCGTCATCGAAGAGTTACTCGACTTAGTCCCCAAACACACTTACATCACGGTAACCAGCGACCACGGCGAGTTATTCGGCGAAGACGGCTACTTCGGCCACGGACCCATCCAGCACGACAAAGTCTTCGAAGTCCCCTTCGTGGAGGGTAAGGTCCGTTGACTTTCCCGCTCGCCTACGTCGGCCCCGGTACCGGTTTCGCTTTCCTCGGCTCCTTCTTAAGCCTCTTCCTCTCCGTCCTCGCCGGCTTGGCGTCGCTCTTCCTGTGGCCTTTCCGGGCCATCCGCCGCGCCTTCCTCCGCCGCAAAACCTCCGCCCGCGCCCGCGTCAAGCGCGTGGTCTTCCTCGGACTCGACGGCCTTGATCCCCGCATCGCTGAACGCCTCATGGACGAAGGGAAACTCCCCAACCTCGCCCGCCTCAAGGAGCAAGGCTCTTACCGTCGCCTCGCCACCACTTATCCCGCTCTCTCCCCGGTCGCCTGGTCCACCTTCTCGACCGGCGTCAACCCCGCACGCCACAACATCTTCGACTTCCTCAACCGCGACCTTCGTACCTACGCCCCCACCCTCGCCGCCGCCCGCGTCAGCCCCCCGCGCCGTTATCTCGCCCTCGGCCGCCTCCGTGTCCCCGTCTCCCGTCCCACCGTCGAAATGCGCCGCAAAAGCGAGCCGTTCTGGAAAATCCTCGGCCGGCACGGCATCTCCAGCACCATCCTCCGCGTCCCCGTCACCTTCCCGCCCGACGAATTCGCCGGCCGCCAGCTTTCCGCCATGCCCACCCCGGACTTACTCGGCACCCAAGGCACTTACTCCTTCTTCACCACCCGCCCCGCTGCCCAAGCCGAAAACACTTACCCGCTCACCCGCCATGACTCCTCCTATCACGCCAACTTACCCGGCCCCGCTGACCCGTTCCACGAAAATCACGCCTCACTGACTCTCCCCTTCACCCTCACCGCCTCCGCCGATTCCTGGACCCTCGAAATCTCCGGCGCCACCTACTCGATCCGCCCCAACGAATACTCCCCTTGGGTGCACCTCCGCTTCCACCAGGGCCCAACCCCCGCCGTCCACGGCCTTGCCCGCTTCCTCCTCCGCCTCGACTCTTCCGGCCCCACCCTCTACGCAACCCCCATCCAGATCGACCCCGAACATCCCGCCCTCCCCATCAGCCATCCCCGCTCTTTCTCCATCTACCTCGCCAAGTTACTCGGCTCTTACTCCACCGCCGGCCTCGCCGAAGACACCGGAGCCATGAACGACGGCGTCCTCGATGAAGACGCCTTCCTCGCCCAGGCCTACTCCATCCAGCGCGAACGCGAAGCCATGTTCTTCTCCGCGCTCGACCGCACGCGCTCCGGCGCCGTCGCCTGCGTCTTCGACACCAGCGACCGCATCCAGCACATGTTCTTCCGCCACATGGACGGCCGCGCCCCGGAGTCCAGACATCGCGATACCATCGAGCACATGTACCAGGACATGGACCGCCTCGCCGGCGAAACCATGCGCCGTATCGGCCCCGACACCGCCTTGTTCGTTCTCTCTGACCACGGCTTCCAGTCCTTCCGCCGC
>JAKAJI010000560.1 GCA_021813825.1 Acidobacteriota bacterium
CCCGCATAGTGCGCGCCGTCGGCGGTGTAGGAGGGCATCATTCCTTCCATCCTGGCCGCATATAACGTATAGCCATTTGCGTGGCTGAACAGCGGAACCAACCCGGTGAACTTGACCTGCTTGACGCGGCCGTAGACCAACCGCGTCCCGTCCGGCGACCACGATGGCGTGCGCATGTCTTTACCCGACGGACCCGTTTTGCCGTTCGTATAGAACACGCCCGCGGCGGTCTTATCCAGGCGGAGATAACCGGTCGCCCCCGACGCCAGGACCGTAGGAACCAGCTTGATTCCCGGGACAACGCCGAGCGGCGTCTCCGTGCCGTCGGCAATGCGGATCTCGGTCAAAGTTGTATTGCCGTCCAGATCCACGTCGTGCGTTGGAAACCGGTAGTCCCAGCTATTTTGCGCGGTCATGCAGTAAGCGATGACGTTTTTACTATCGGCGGTCCATTTCGGGCTGCCGCAGAAGCCACCGTCCCGGCTCATGCGTCGCAAGCCGGTTCCGTCCGGATGGATGAGGTAGATATCAGCCAACTGGAGGCGCTCCCAGCGTTGCCGGGCCGGCGGGAGGTCGCTGCCGCGGTCGGAGGAGAACGCGATCCACTCTCCGTCGGGCGACCAGGCGGGACGGAAGTCCCCGCCATCCCCGGATGTGAGCTGCCGAGCCTGGCGGGAAGCGCTGTCGAGAACCCACAGATTGGCTCGCCCGCCGGCTCGCGTGCTTACGAACACGATCTGACGCTCATCGGGCGAAAAAGCCGCCTGGTCGTCAAAAGCGGGATCGTCGGTGAGCCTCTCCAACCCCATGCCGTCGGGGTGAACTCGAAACAGATCCGCCGAACCAGCCCGCTCGGAAGTAAAGACGATCCAGCCGCCCTTCCCGGACCAGGACGGATTGTAGTCGAGCGAGTCCGACTCGGCGATCGTGTGCTCGCCGGAACCATCCGCGTTCGAGACGAACAGCGTCTCGCGGGCCGGAGCCAGATGAGCGACCAGAATCCGCTCGGCGGCGATACTCGAAAACGGAACCAGGGTGAGAATACCCATCGCAGACAGCCATGCTCTTCGGCACATTGTCCCTGAAGTGTACCCGTTGGCCACGCGCGCGGCAACGGGGGCGTGGGTTAATCGAAGACCACCGTCTTGTTTCCGTAGCAAAGAATGCGGTGTTCCAGGTGCCACATCACCGCGCGGGACAGCACCGCTTTCTCGATGTCCCGTCCTTTGCGGATCAAGTCCTCGACCTGGTCACGATGCGAAATGCGAACCACGTCCTGCTCGATAATCGGCCCATCGTCGAGCGTCGCCGTGACATAGTGGCCGGTCGCGCCGATCAGTTTCACACCCCGCTGGAATGCCGCATGATATGGCCTCGCGCCGACAAACGCCGGCAAAAAGGAATGGTGAACATTGATGATGCGCTCGGGGTATCGTGCCACGAACTCGGGCGACAGGATCTGCATGTACCGCGCCAACACGATCAGATCAACGCCGTTTTCCTCGAGCAGTTGCAACTGTGCCGCTTCCGCTTCCGCTTTCGTTGCGGCAGTAAACGGGAGGTGGTGAAACGCTACGCCGTAAAACCGAGCCAAAGCCTCGGCGCTCGAATGATTGCTAATGAGGAGGGGAATCGAACAATGCAGCTCCCCTGCCTGCTGGCGATGCAGGAGGTCCGCCAGACAATGCAAATGCTGGGATACGAAAATTGCGACGCGCGGCACATCGCGCATCCGGTGAAGCTGCCATGTCATCCGTAGTTCCGCGGCGAGAGCCTCGAACTCGGCCCGGAACGTGGGCAGATCGAAATCCTCGAGCACCCATTCGACGCGCATGAAAAACAAGCCGGCTTCGTGGTCCTGGTGCTGGTCGGCGTGCGTGATGTTGGCGCCGTGCCGGTAGAGCAGGCTCGAGACGGAAGCCACCAGGCCTTTGCGGTCCGGGCAGTTGATCAACAGGACCGCCGTGCTGTCTCCGTGATTCGACATAGATCGTGAACATACAAGCCTAGCGAAGAAGCGTAGACTCGAAGGCGTGGGATGACGATGTCGCGGTTTTGGCGGTTGTGCCTGCCGGCCCTGGCTTGCGGCGCTTCGGCTTTCGCGCAGACGAGCGCCCAACTGGGTCTTCCTCCCGGCGTGCTTCTGCTGTCGCGCATCAAGCGCAACATGCAACAGACGCTCGACCGGCTCCCCGCCTATGCATGCTTAGAGAACGTCGATCGTCTCGTGCGCGATTCCCCCGAAAAGCCCATCCACGCATCAGACGCTCTTCGGCTGGAAGTGGTCGCGATCGGAGAGAAGGAACTGTTCGCCTGGCCCGGCGACCAGAGCACGTTTCGGAACGACATCTCCGTGCCGGGGTTTAACTCGAGCGGCGAATTTTTCTCAACTTCACGCGCTGTCTTCTCGCGCCGGTCCCAGGCGATCATCCACTATCGCGGACGCGAGACGTTCCAGGGAATCCCTGCCGCCCGCTACGACTTCACAATTTCTTCGAACTTCTTCCGCTGGACGCTGAACATCGAAGGACGGGAGGCT
>JAKAJI010000136.1 GCA_021813825.1 Acidobacteriota bacterium
CGAAGCCTTCTCCTTCGTCAGCTCCCGCCTCGTCAAAGAAGTCGTCAGCCTCGGCGGCAACGTCCACGGCCTCGTCCCCCCCGCCGTCGAACAACGCCTCCGCGCCCGCCTCGGACGTGATTCATCCCCCGCCGCCTTGTAATAATAGAAGAAATGTCCACCGCAACAACCGAAGCCCGCCAGGCGAAGCTCGCCCTGGCCGAGCGCATGAGCTGGATCAGCGAATCCTCCACCATGAAAGTCGCCGCCGAAGCCGGCAAACAAAAGGCCGCCGGCATCGACGTCGTCGACTTCGGAGCCGGCGAACCCGACTTCCCCACCCCGGACAACATCAAAAAAGCCGCCATCCGCGCCATCGAGGCCAACTTCACCAAGTACACCCCGGCCAGCGGCACCCTCGAACTCAAACAGGCCATCTGCGAGCGCCACCGCGTCGACTACGGCACCAACTACACCCCCGCCGAATGTCTCATCACCGTCGGCGGCAAGCACGCCATCTTCGACCTGACCCAAGCCCTGCTCAACCCCGGCGACGAGGTCATCATCCCCGTCCCCTACTGGGTCACCTATAAAGACGTCGTCCAGTACGCCGGCGCCCGCTGCGTCTTCGTCGAAACCTCCGAGGCCGACGGCTTCACTTTCACCGCCGAGTCGCTCGCCCCGCACATCACGCCCAAAACTCGACTGATGATCATCAACTCCCCCTCCAACCCCAGCGGCGCGGTCCTCAGCCGCCAGGAGTTTGAAAAGATCCACCAGCTCAGCCTCCAGCACGGCTTCTGGCTCATGACCGACGAGTGCTACTGCCGCTTCCTCTATGAAGATGAGCCGTTCTCCATCGCCGCCGCCCCGGGCGCAAAGGAAAACGTCGTCGTCGCCGGGTCGCTTTCGAAAACCTACTCGATGACCGGGTGGCGCATCGGCTTCGTCCTCGGCCCCAAGCCCGTCATCTCCGCCATGGCCACGCTCCAAAGCCACTCGACCTCCAACCCCACCTCGATCGCCCAGAAAGCCGCCGTTGAAGCCGTCAGCGGCCCGCAGGATTCCATCCCCTTGATGCTCGCCGAATACCGCACCCGCCGCGACTACGTCATCTCGCGCCTCCGCCAGATCCCCGGCGTCAAGGTCGCCGAGCCCAAGGGCGCTTTCTACGCCTACCCGAACGTCTCCTGCGCCTTCCATCAGGGCATCGACTCCGCCTTCTCCTTCGCCGAACGCCTGCTCGCCGAAGAGCACGTCGCGGTCGTCCCCGGCGAAGCCTTCGGCACCACCGACCACATCCGCATCTCCTACGCCACCTCGATGCGCGAACTCGAACGCGGCCTCGACCGCCTGGCCCGCTTCATCGGACGGTACTCGGCGTGAAGCACGGAGCGGCGCACACCGCTCCACTCCGCCTGCGCGCCGAGTTCAAAGAAAAAATCTGGGGAGCCACCCGCCTCGCTCCGTGGTTCCCCAATCCCACCGCCAAAATCGGCGAGGTCTGGTTCACCCACCCCGAAGGCCGCGCCCTCCCGCTGCTCGTCAAGTTCCTCTTCACCACCGAAAAACTCTCCGTCCAGGTTCATCCCGACGACGAGTTCGCCGCCCGCCACGAATCCTCACTCGGCAAAACCGAAATGTGGCACGTCCTCCGCGCCGAACCCGGCGCATCCATCGCCCTCGGCCTCCGCGAACCCGTCTCCGCCGAACGCCTCCGCGAAGCCTCCCTCTCCGGCGAAATCGAATCCCTCCTCCACTGGCGACCCGTCAGCCCCGGCGAGTCTTTCTTCATCCCGCCCGGCACCATCCACGCCATCGGCGCCGGCCTCGCCCTCTGCGAAGTCCAGCAGGTCTCCGACGTCACCTACCGCCTCTACGATTACGGCCGCCCCCGCGAACTCCACCTCGACAAAGCCATCGCCGTCAGCCACGCCGTCCCCCACCCCGGGCCCGAACCGCACCACGTCGAACCCTCCGGCGCCGAACTCCTCGCCGCCTGCCGCTATTTCCGCGTCGAAAAATTCCGCTTCACCCACCCCGCTCCGCTCGACCCCACCCCCGCCATCCTCACCATCCTCGAAGGCTCAGGAAACCTCGCCGGCCAACCGTACTCACCCGGCGAGTCTTTTCTCGTCGAACCCCCCGCCTCACCCCTCGAAATCCACCCGGCCGCCCCCACCACCCTCCTCCGCGCAACCGTCCCGCTCCCCGCCTAGCCCGCGCCGAATCGCACCTTCCACGCGTGCGATATCTCCACTTCGCCTTGACAAGGGTGGCGGATGGTGCTTGCGGCTTCCCGCATTTTGTGCTTGAATCATAGGCGGCAATGGAGTTTGCCACCCTGCCGTAGCTTGGGTAAATCGCCTTTCGTGCGGACGGCTGATGACTCCTCACAACTTGTGATGGAGGTGTAGCCTGAACAGCTTCGCGAGAGGGAACCCACCCGATCACAACACTCTCGAACTCGTGCAGCGGCTTTAGCTGCGTGTGCCTGGAGCTGGAACTATGATGCAGACATTCATCCACAACCCATTGCATCTCCCTCTTGCGCCGGCGGCAGCGCTCGGCCGCCATGCCGTCCTGGCAAGAGGGAACGATATCGAGCGGGTCGCGTTTCCCCACTCGTAAGCCCCAGTACGGGGGAACCACATTGGTTCGAAAATTTCCAGCAGGCCACGGAGTCACGCGGATGACGTAGGGAGGCGAGATGACGTTTCTTGTCCCAACATTTACGGTGACAGGCAAAAGCTCTCTGGCTAAAGTGCGGCGCGTCTGGACCGCCATGGCCGAAGCGATCTTTTCAGGAGCGTAAACGAAAATGCCTGCTAACGTGCCGGAAGCCCTGAATACACTCAGCGCGGGACTGATCCTGATCTCAGCCTTTGCCATGGTCGCCACCCGCCAGGTGCAAGGCGTCCTCCGCTTCTTCGTCATCCAGTCGATGTTGCTCGCCGCTTCCTCCTTCCTGCTAGGCTATGCCCGAAGTTCCATCCACCTTTGGACCCTTGGCGCGATTACTGTCGCCGCGAAGGTCGTCGTCATCCCCTGGGCCTTGCGCCGCCTCCTGCCGGCCGATTTCTACGAGCGCCGGGAGATTTCCCAAGCCGTCAACATCCCCGCATCCCTGCTGTTGACTCTCTCGCTCACCGTCGCCGCCGAGTTCATCACCAGGCCGCTGCTGGCCGGCGTCTCCGACATCGTCATCCGCGTAAACCTGCCCATCGGCCTTGCCGGCGTTTTCGTCGGCGCTTACTCGCTCATCGCCCGCCGGGAAGCGATTCCCCAACTGGCCGGGATTCTGGCGATGGAAAACGGCGCCTTCTTTGCCGGCATCGCCATTGCCCCGGAACTTCCCCTCATCGCCGAACTCGCCGTCGCCGTCGACGTCGTCCTGATCGCCGTCATCGTCGGGTTGCTCACCCGCACGATTCAGGAAACGATCGGCACCACCGAAGCCGCCGCCTTGACCGAACTGAAGGAGGAACCGACCGTATGGCGCTAATGGCAACCGTCATCCTTCCGGTCCTGGCCGCATTTCTGTGTTGGATCCGCCCACTCAGAAAATTCGCCTGGCTCATCACCGCCGTAGCCACCTGGGTTGTCTTCGCTCTGGCCGTCTCGGTGGCCGCCTTGGTCGTCGCCCAGGGGAAAGTCGTCGCCGCTTCGGGCTGGTTCGCAGCCGACGGCCTCAGCGCGCTCATCCTTACGCTGGTCAGCTTCGTGTGCGCCCTCGCCTGCGTCTTCGCCCGCGGCTACATGTCCCACGGAGCACCCGAAGAACAATCGCGCCTGTGGTGGTTCTATTGCAACTACAACCTGCTTGTGTTCGCTCTCATGACCGTCCCCGCTTTGGCGGAGACCAACCTCACCTGGGTCGCCGTCGAATTGGTTTCCTTGTTCGCCGTCCTGCTCGTCGGATTCGACAACACTTCAAACGCCCTCGAGGCAGCTTGGAAATTCGCCGTCCTCACCATCATGGGCGCCCCCATCGCGCTCTTCGGCTTCTTCACGCTTTTCTGGGCCTACCACACCGCCACCGGCGCCTCCTGGGAAACATGGGACGCTCTGAAAACGTCCGCCCCGTCCCTGAATCCCAACCTGCTCAAGGTCTCCTTCCTCCTCGTCTTTGTCGGATTTGGTGCGAAATCCGGCCTCGCCCCCATGCACACCTGGCTGCCGGACGCGCATAGCCAGGCCCCCACTCCCGTCTGCGCCGTACTCTCGGGGGTAAAGACCACAGTCCCGTTGTACGTTGTCCTTCGCTTTCTTTCCATCGTTCTCGCCTCGCCCGCCGCGCGCGTCGGAACCTGGATGGTGGCCTTCGGCCTCCTCTCGGTGGCCATCGCCACGTTCCTTCTGCTCCAGGTCCGGGACTACAAGCGCATGTTCGCCTACTCCACCATCGAGCACATGGGCGTCATTCTGACCGCGGCCGGCCTGGCAACCCAAGCCGCGGATTTTGGCGCCGTTTCCCAAATCCTCAATCACGCCATTACGAAATCGCTCTGCTTCTATGTCGCCGGCCTGGTCCTGCTGGTCCTGAGCACCCGCGAAATTCAATCCGTTCGCGGGCTCATCCGGATCTCTCCGTTTGCCGGCGCCGCGCTGCTGCTGTCCGCACTGGCCATCGCCGGCGCCCCGCCGTTCCCGATTTTCCTCAGCGAGTTCGCCATCCTCTCGGCCGGCATGCGCGCCGGCCAATACGCCGCCGTCTTCGTCCTGGCCGCCCTCATCGTCATCGCCTTCATCGCAATCATGCTGCACGTCAATCGCATGGTTTTTGGAAAACCCGCCGAGCCCGCCCTGAAAGTGGCGCTGCCGGCAAGCTGCCGCCTGACCGTGGTCATGGCCATCGCTCCCGTCGTGCTCCTGGGCGTTTACACACCCGCCCCGCTCCACGCTCTGCTTCGGCTGGCCGCACTCCAACTGGGAGGTCACTAGTATGACCGTCAGTCCTCCACCGCCGGCTCAGCAGCGGATGTTCGACACCACGGCGCTCGCAACCGAAGTCGCCCGCCGATTTGGAACCGCCGTCACTCGTACCAGCGAGAACGGTGGCGCCGCCTCCTGGTTTGTCGTCGAGGATCGTTCCGCTCTGGTCCCTCTGTGCCGCTTCCTGTTTTCCGAAGCCGGTTGCGGCTTCGCCGGCATGATCGTCGAAGAGCGCAACGAGTGGAACCTCCGCTACCTCTTCTTGAACCCCGGCTGCGGCTGGGTCTACTGCATTTTGCGCCTGCCCCTGAGCACCCGCACCGTCCCCAGCATCAGCGTCCCCGTCCACCCCGCCGACTGGTATGAGCGCGAGGCCGAAGACCTGTTCGGCCTCACCTTCCAGGGACACCCCCGCCTCGGCGATTTCGTCCTTCACGATCAGGTCTGGCAGGAGGGCTTGACTCCGATGCGAAAAGCCTTCGACGCCGGCCAAACGCAATTCGAATTGCGGCCCCAGCAGGACTGGCGGCCCACCCTTGTCGTCCAGGACCCCGGAGCCTTCGCCATGCCGGTTGGCCCGGTCTATGAAGGTGGCATCGGCGAGTCCGTTCATTTCCTCCTCGAAACCGTCGGCGAGGACGTCATTCGCGCCGTCCCACGGCTGTTCTACAACTACCGCGGCGTCGAAAAGATCGCCGAAGGAAAATCGCTGTGGGATGTGCTGCTGCTCGCCGAGCGCTTCTCGGCCAAGTCCGCCTTCGCGCATTCGCTCGCCTATTGCCAGGCCGTCGAGACGGCCCTCCATCTGGAAACCCCACCCCGCGCCCGCCACCTCCGCGTCGCCCTCTCCGAACTCGAGCGGCTCCGCCATCACGCCGGAGTCATCAACGGCATCTGCCGCTCCACCGCGCTGGCCGTCTCCGAATCCCACGCCGCCATCATCGAAGAAAAACTGCTCCGCGCCTCCGCCGCCTTCTCCGGCCACCGCTATCTGTTCGGGCTCAATACCCCAGGCGGACTCCGCCGGGATTTCGACTCCGAAGCCACGAGCGCCCTGCTGCGCAGCGTCGACGACGCCCTCCAACTGCTCGAGCGCCTGGAGCAGAGGCTCTCCTACAGCAGCAGCTTTCTCGACCGGCTCGAGGATGTCGGCGTCGTCAGCCCCGCAAGCGCCCGCCACCTGAATCTCCTCGGACCCGTCGGCCGGGCTTCCGGCCTCCGCCGGGATGTGCGCCGCGTCTGCCCTTACTCCGGCTACCAACACTTCCAGTTCCAGGTCGCGCACGAAGAAGAGGGCGATGGATACGCCCGCTTGCGCGTGCTCTTCGCCGAGGCCCGGCAGTCCGCCAGCCTCATTCATCAGGCCATCGAAACCCTGGAACCCGGCCCCCTCTGCGCAGACCCCGTCCCGATCCGCGCCGCCGCCGCCCTCGGTTGGGTCGAAGCCCCCATCGGCGCCGCCGGGCACTGGGTGAGTTTCGGCCGCGACGGCACGATCGAACGCTACCGCATCCTCTCTCCTTCTTTCCGGAACTGGATGGGCCTCCACGTCGCCGTCGAGGATTTCGCCTTCCAGGATTTCCCCATCATTCTGTCCACGTTCGGGCTCTCCGCCACCGAGTGTGACCGCTAGGAGTCGAAAATATGAGTTTCTGGTTTTGGCACGGATTAAGAAACGGAATTCAGTCCACGCGCTACCCCCACGCGCCGGAAACGGCGCCGGGCGTAACTCCCGGACGCCCCGTCGACACGCAGTTTTCCTCCGCCGAAGAGGCTGCCGAAGCCGCGGCCGTCTGCCCCACCGGAGCCATTCACGCCGAGTCGGCGCGCGCCGTGGTGGACCTCAGAAAATGTATCTGGTGCCAGCGCTGCCGCTTCGGCTGCCCCAGGCCCCTTCACTGGGAAACAAGCCACACCTGGGCCGCCGGCTCCGCCGCCCGCGGTGCCGCGTCCCCGCTCGGCTCCCCATTTGGCCACTCCCTCCACGTCATGGTGGTCGACGCTGGAGATTGCGGTGCCTGCCTCAACGAGGTGAAGCAGCTCAACAACCCTCTCTACAACATTCACCGGCTCGGCATCTTCTTCACCCCCACCCCGCGCGCCGCCGATGTCCTGCTCGTCGTCGGACCCGTCAGCGAGAACATGAAGGGACCGTTGCTCAAAACCTATGAAGCCATGCCCGAACCCAAACGCGTCTTAGCCGCCGGAACCTGCGCCATCACCGGAGGCGTTTTCGGCCGAAGCTTCATGTCCCACGGCGGCGTCCCTTCCGTGCTCCCCGTCGATCTGGAAATTCCCGGCGACCCACCCCCTCCGCTCGCGATCCTCGACGCTTTGCTGCTCACGGCGGGCCGTGCCAAACACTCGACCCTCTCGAACCCGGAAACCGCGCCTTCCCCGGACCACGGTCCGCGCCTGGTCAAACTGCCCTAAAGCGGGGGAACCATGCTTCTCACCTTAGTGCCGCTGATTCTGGTTTTCGTCCTCTGCGGCGCTGGCGCGCTCCTGGGATTCGTCCTCCCCGAGCGCCGCACTCCCGCCTTGACCGCCCTCTGCGGCTCCTTGGCCGCGGCCATGGCCTTACTGGCCGGCGCGAACGTGCTCTACGGCAGCCCATTCAGCGGCCAACTCTGGACCATCGAGCCCTTGGGTACCCTCGCGGTCTCCCTCGATCGCCTCTCCGCGTTCTTCCTCATCGTGGCCGCCGTTGTCATCCTGGCCAGCTCCATTTTCTCGGCCAGCTACCTGAAACGCTACGCCGGCCATCATAGCTTGCGCGCCTTCAACGCCGGCTACCTGCTGTTGATCGCTGCCATCGTCTTGATCCTCATCGCTGATGACGTTCTCAGTTTCCTCCTGGCTTGGGAAGCCATGTCCATCTTGTGCTATCTGCTGGTCAACTTTGAGCACCTGCGCGATGGCTCGAGCCAGGCGGCCTACCTCATGCTCGCCACCGGCGAGGCCGGATTCATCGCGGTCGAGTTCGTCTTCGTGTTCCTCGCCATCAAAGCCGGGTCCCTCGAGTTTGGCCAACTCAAGACCGCCCTCGCTGGCCTCGGACCCGCCGCGCGCTGGGGCATCTTCCTGGCCACTTTCTTCGGCTTCAGCACCAAAACCGGTCTGGTGCCCTTGAACAGTTGGTTGCCACGCGCCCATCCCGCCGCGCCCGCCAACGTCTCCGCCATCCTCTCCGGCACGATCCTGAATTTAGGCTTCTACGGATTCATCCGCGTCAATTTCGACCTCGTGCCCACCGGCACCACCGGCACCGGTGTGGTCGTGCTCGTCGTCGGTACGGTTTCGGCCCTGGTCGGCATCCTCTACGCGACCGCCGAGGGCGATCTCAAGGCCCTCCTCGCTCACAGTTCGATTGAAAACATGGGCGTCATCGCCATCGGCGTGGGCGCGGCGCTGATTTTCGCCGCCTCCCAGTTGCCCGTTCTGGCCGGCATGGCCTTCATCGCCGCCTTCTATCACATGCTCAACCACTCCCTCTATAAGTCCCTCCTGTTCCTCGGCGCCGGAGTCGTGGACGAGCGCACCGGCACGCGCGACCTCGATAAACTCGGCGGGCTCATCCGCCTCATGCCTTACACCGCCGGCCTGTTTTTGATCGGCGCCCTGGCCATCTCCGCCGTGCCGCCGTTTAACGGCTTTGTCAGCGAATGGCTCACCTTCGAAATGCTCCTGCGCAGCGTGGAACTCCCTTCCACCTCGCTCCGCCTCCTCTTTGCCCTCTGCGGCGCCGGCCTCGCCCTCACCGCCGCGCTCGCCGTCACCTGTTTCGTGAAGGCCTTCGCCATGGGCTTCCTCGGGGTGTCGCGCTCCGAAGCCGCCTCCTGCGCCTCCAAGGCACACAAAACCGAAATCGCACCGATGGCGCTGCTGGCCGTTCTCTGCCTCTTGCTCGGTTTGTTGCCTACCTACGTAATTCCAGTCCTCGATCAAAGCCTCAGCCCACGAATCGATCCGCACACCGTCCAGGCCCTCGTGCCCCCCTTCTTTGCGCCCGCCGCCGCCAGCACCGAATTGCCGCCCGCGTTCCTCGCCGACTTCCACAACCTCGGCGCCCAACTCGGCCAGCGCATCCTGCCCGGACGCGGCCTCGTCCTCCTCCACCGCGGCGGCGCCGAAAACCCGGTGATCTTCGCCATGTCCCCCTCCTACGCCTTCGCCGCGCTCGTCCTTCTTCTTTTCCTCGCCTGGCTCGTTTTCGCCCGGCTCGCCCGAACGCGCAAACTCGCCCGCAATGAACTCTGGGCCGGCGGAATTCCAAAACTGCTGCCCGAAATGGTCTACACCGCAACCGGCTTTTCCAACCCCGTCCGCGTCGTCTTCGATGCCGTCTTCCGGCCCGCCATCATCGAAAGCAAACGCGAAACCGTCGCCGTGCACTTCCGCACCGCCATCCTCAGGCGCCGCCAGGATATCTATCTCGTCGACCGGTTGTTCTTTCTTCCCCTCGCCGCCCTCCTGCGATGGATCGCCGGCCAGTTCGCCCGCATGCACCACGGCCGCTTGAACGCTTACGTGACTTACGCCGTCGGTTTCCTGCTCTTTGTCCTCCTGCTCGGCCTCTACTCCTAACGCATCCGCCGGACCGCCCGCCCTCGCCATGGCCACGCATCCAAGTTCACAAGCGCGTCTCCTCCACCCCAGCCATCCGCTCCCTCCCCGCGCCGTCAGGTTAGACTTTTAGCAGGCAACCATGAAGACGCTGCAACTCGGCCGAAAATTCCTCCAATCCGTCATCCCCGGCGTCATCAAGCCTCTCCACATTCTCTGGAACGAAATCATCGGCTTCCTCTTCCTCGTCATCGCCACCTTCATCGTCGTCGGCACCCTCCGCCGTACCGCCCACGACCCCAATGGCTTTTGGCCCATGGTCGCCGGCGTCGCCTTCGGCCTCGTCCTGGCCGCCTTCGGCCTCAACTCCTTCCTTCGCGCCCGCAAAATCTCGCGCTCCTGAGGGCTAAAACCATGTCCGAATCCCCGGGCGAATTTCCTTACACACGCGGCATCCACCGCGAAATGTACCGCGCCCGCCGCTGGACCATGCGCCAGTACGCCGGCTTCGGCACCGCGGAGGAAAGCAACCGCCGCTACAAATACCTCCTCGCCCAGGGCATCACCGGCCTCTCGGTCGCCTTCGACCTTCCCACCCAAATCGGCTACGACGCCGACCACCCCCTCGCCCAAGGCGAAGTCGGCCGCGTCGGCGTCTCCATCTGCTCCCTCGACGACATGGCCGCCCTGTTCGACGGCATCCGCCTCGATCAGGTCACCACCTCGATGACCATCAACTCCACCGCCGCCATCCTCCTCGCCCTCTACGTCCTCACCGCCCGCGCCCAGGGCGCCGACACCCGCAAACTCTCCGGCACCGTCCAGAACGACATCCTCAAGGAATACATCGCCCGCGGCACCTACATCTACCCGCCCCGCGCCGCCATGCGCCTCATCACCGACCTCATGGCCTGGGCCGGCGCCGAACTCCCCGAATGGAACACCATGTCCATCAGCGGCTACCACATCCGCGAAGCCGGCTCGACCGCCGCCCAGGAAGTCGCCTTCACCCTCGCCAACGCGATTGCGTACATTTCCGCCGGCGTCGAAGCCGGACTCGATGTCGACTCCTTCGCCCCCCGCCTGAGCTTCTTCTTCGCCGCCCACAACGATTTCCTCGAAGAAATCGCCAAATTCCGCGCCGCCCGCCGCCTCTACGCCCACCTCCTTCGCGACCGTTTCCACGCCCGCAACCCCCGCTCCATGACGCTCCGCTTCCACGCCCAAACCGCCGGTTCCACCCTCACCGCCCAACAGCCCGACGTCAACGTCGTCCGCGTGGCGCTGCAGGCCATGGCCGCTGTCTTAGGCGGCGCCCAGTCGCTCCACACCAACAGCAAGGATGAAGCCCTCGGCCTCCCCACCGAAGATTCCGCCCGCCTCGCCCTCCGCACCCAGCAGATCCTGGCTGAGGAAACCGGCGTCGCCAATGTCGCCGACCCTTGCGGCGGCAGCGAAGCCATCGAGCGCAAAACGGACGAGATCGAACAGCAGGCGCGCGAATACATCGACCGCATCGACTCGCTCGGCGGAACCCTCGCCGCCATCGAGCGCGGCTACATCCAGGCCGAAATCCAGAACTCCGCCTACCAATACCAGCAGCAGATCGAGCGCGGCGAGCGCATCGTCGTCGGCGTCAACCGCTTCCAGTCCGGCTCCACCGAAATCCCCGAAGCCCAGCGCATCGACCCCGCCCTCGAACGCCGCCAGGTCGAACGCCTCCGCACCCTCCGCGCCTCCCGCAGCGCCACCGAAGTCGAATCCCGCCTCGCGTCGCTGGCCGCCGCCGCCCGTGACGGCCGCAATCTCATGCCCGAAATCCTCGCCGCCGCCCAAGCCCGCGCCACCGTCGGCGAAATCTCCACCACCCTCCGCCAGGTCTTTGGCGAATACCGCGAAGCCTAGCGCCCCGCCTCAGTTGTGC
>JAKAJI010000561.1 GCA_021813825.1 Acidobacteriota bacterium
GGCGCAGTCCACAAGGAGAAGGTCGGCGCGCTTGCCGGGTTCGAGCGAACCGGTTTCGTGGCCGAGGCCAACGGACCAGGCTGCGTTAATCGTGGCGGCGGTGATGGCTTCGGCGGGAGTGAGGCGCATCTGCGTGCAGGCGAGCGAGAGCACCATGGGGATGGAGGGAGTCGGCGAAGAGCCGGGGTTGAAATCCGTCGCCAGCACGATGGCGAGGCCGGCTTCGATCATGTCGCGCGCGCGAGGATAACGCGTGCGGCCAAGGCCATAGACGGAGGCAGGGAGCAGGACGGGTTGCACCCCGGCGGCGCGGAGTTGGGCAATGCCCGCGTCGCTGGTCTGTTCGAGATGATCGGCGGTGGCGGCGCCAAGCGAAGCGGCAAGTTCGGCCGCTCCGGAGCAGGTGAGTTGATCGGCATGCATGCGGAGGCCAAGGCCAAGGGCGGCCGCGCGGGCGAGCACCGCGCGAGTCTCTTCGGTCGAAAAGGCCGACGGCTCGCAGAAGGCGTCGCAGTACCGGGCCAGGCCCCCTGCGGCGACGGCGGGGAGCATGACTTCGCAGACAAGTTCGAGGTAAGCCCGGCGGTTCTTGCGAAATTCTTCGGGCAAGGCGTGCGCACCGAGAAACGTCGGCACCCAGCGGATCGGCCCGTGGGCATTAAGGCGTCGAATGACGCGGAGGATCTTCAATTCGTCGTCGACGGTGAGGCCGTAGCCGGACTTGGCTTCCACCGTCGTTGTGCCGTTGCGAAGAAACCACTGCTGGTGGCGGAGGGCGGCTTCGAAGAGTTGGTCTTCGCTTGCCCGGCGGGTTTGGCGCACAGTCTCGAGGATGCCTCCGCCGGCCGCGGCGATTTCTTCGTACGTCGCGCCCTGCGATCGAAGTTCGAATTCGGCGCAACGCGTTCCGGCGAACACCGGGTGCGTATGCGCGTCAACAAAGCCGGGAACAGCGACGCGTCCCCCAGCATCGAGGACATTGTCGACGGCAGTGAGGCGGCGTTCGATGTCATCGCGCACACCAACGGCTTCGATGCGGCCATCGCGGATGAGCAAGGCGCCGTTTTCGACGATGCCGAGGTCGCGCATCTCGACCCCGATGCGCGGGCGCGATGGTCCCGAAAGCGTGACGAGTTGCGCGCAGTTGACGATAGCGAGGGCGGGCTTCACGCTTTGGTGTCGCGCATGGGGATCGCGATGCCGTGGCGGCGGGCGGCATCGATGGCGCTCGGGTAGCCTGCATCAGCGTGGCGGACGATTCCCGTGCCGGGGTCAGTAGTGAGGACGCGTTCGAGGCGCTGGCGGCACGCGTCGCTTCCTTCGGCGACGACGACCATGCCGGCGTGCTGAGCATATCCGATGCCGACGCCGCCGCCGTTATGAATCGAGATCCACGAGGCTCCAGCCGCGCAGTTCACGAGAGCGTTAAGCAGAGGCCAATCGGCGATCGCGTCGGAGCCGTCGGCCATCCCTTCGGTTTCGCGGTAGGGCGATGCGACCGAACCGGCGTCGAGGTGATCGCGGCCAATGACGATGGGCGCTTTCAACCGGCCGGATTTTACCCAGTCGTTCATCGCAACTCCAAATTCCGCGCGTTCGCCATAACCCAGCCAGCAGATCCGCGCCGGCACTCCCTGGAAGTGCACGCGCTCGCCGGCCAGACGGATCCAGCGTGCGAGTGTTTCGTTGTGGGGGAACAGATCGAGCACAAGGCGGTCCGTGGCGCGGATGTCTTCGGGGTCACCCGAGAGCGCGGCCCAGCGGAACGGGCCTTTGCCCTCGCAAAACAGCGGTCGGATGTACTCAGGAACGAAGCCGGGAATTTCGAAAGCGTCGGCAACACCGGCCAGTTGCGCCTGCTTCCGGATGTTGTTGCCGTAGTCGAAGGTGACGGCGCCTGCACGCTTGAGCGCGAGCATCGCGCGGACGTGTTCGGCCATCGCGGCCATGGAGCGCTTCACGTATTCAGCTGGGTCGGACCGCCGCAGAGCGAGGGCGGCGTCGAGTGATATGCCGTTGGGCACGTAGCCTTCCAGCGGGTCGTGCGCGCTGGTCTGGTCTGTGAGCATGTCCGGTGTTTCGCCCCGGCGTACGAGTTCCGGCAACACGTCGGCGCAGTTGCCCACTAGACCGACCGAGAGCGCGCGGCCCTGCCGGCATGCCTCGTGAAGCAGCGCGAGAGCCTCGTCGAGGCTGTGTGTCATGCGGTCGCAGTAGCCCGAGTCGAGGCGCCGCTGGATGCGGCGGGCGTCCACTTCGACGCCGAGGAAGCTGGCGCCGTTCATGGTGGCGGCCAGCGGTTGCGCTCCACCCATGCCTCCCATGCCGCCGCTGACGACGAGTTTGCCGGCAAGCGAGCCACCGAAGTGCTTGCGGGCAGCGGCGGCGAAGGTTTCAAACGTCCCCTGCACGATGCCCTGGCTGCCGATGTAGATCCACGACCCGGCGGTCATCTGCCCGTACATCGTGAGTCCGAGTTGTTCGAGCCGGTGGAACTCGTCGAAGTTGGACCAGTGGCCCACCAGGTTCG
>JAKAJI010000137.1 GCA_021813825.1 Acidobacteriota bacterium
CGTAATCGGGCAAACCGGGCACGTCATGTTGCTCACCGAAAACGTCACCGTCTTCGTCGCCGCCCCGGCCCATCCACCGCAACACAGCGCAGCCATCGCCAACCCCATCACAACTCGTCTCATCCCTTTTCCTCTCCCTTCAATAAAACAGCGGTGCAACATACGGGAACGCCACCGCAATCCCTACCATCGCCGACACCACCCAGAAAATCACCTTGTACGCCGCCTTCCCTTCCGGCCGCGCGCACGCCTCGCCCACTTCACAAGCCTTCCCGCGCCGGAATATGCGCACGTAGGCCGCCACCATCGCAACCGCCGCCGCACACAGAAACACGGGCCGGTAGGGCTCCAGCAGCGTCAGATTTCCAATCCACGCCCCGCTGAACCCCAGCGCCACCAGCAACAGCGGCCCAAGACAACACGTCGAGGCAAGAATCGCCGCCACGCCGCCCACAAAAAGAGCGCCGCCGCCACGCCGGTCCCCGCCCGGCCGCCCGCCCAAGGAATCCTGCCCGCTTGCCATTGCGCCTGTTTTGAGTCTAAACTCCGTACCAAGGTACGGAATCAAGAGGCCGTTTCATGCCCCAGGGACTCACCATCGGCCAACTGGCCAAAGCGGCCCAAGTAAACGTCGAAACCATTCGCTACTACCAGCGCCGCCGCCTTCTGCCCGAACCCCACAAGCCGCCGCAAGGCTACCGCCGCTACCCGCCGGCCACCGTTGCGCGCATCCGTTTCATAAAGCGCGCCCAGGTCCTCGGCTTCACCCTCGACGAGGTCGCCGCCCTCCTGCGCCTGGACACCGCCTGCGCCTGCGCCGCAACCCGCTCGCTGGCAGCCCACAAGCTCGAGTCGATCGACCACAAGCTCGCCGGCCTCACCGCCATCCGCGAAGCCCTCGCCCGGCTCCTCGACCAGTGCGACAGCGCACAACCCACCCAACCCTGCCCCATCATCGACGCTCTTTCGCGCGACGAACCGCATCGCACCCCCGTGCTACCATCCCCTGTTTGATGCATGCCCTCGACCTCCTGGTGATCGCCGCCTACCTCCTCGGCATCACCTGGTTCGGAGCACGCTTCCGCGCCCGCCAAACCGGCCTCCGCGACTACTTCCTCGGCGGCCGTACCACCCCCTGGTGGGCCATCTCCCTCTCCATCGTCAGCGCCGAAACCAGCACCCTCACCGTCATCGGCACCCCCGCCCTCGCCTTCAACGGCAACTTCGGCTTCCTCCAAGTCGTCTTCGGCTACCTCCTCGCCCGCCTCGTCATCTCCACCCTCTTCCTCCCGCTCTACTTCCAGGGCGAAATGTTCACCGCCTACGAACTCATGCGCCGCCGCTTCGGCGAGCGCCTCCGCCGCCTCACCGCCGGAACATTTCTCGTCCTCCGCGCCCTCGCCGAAGGCGTCCGCGTCTTCGCCCTCTCCCTCATCGTCAACGTCGTCCTCGGACCCCTCTACTCCCGCTGGCACGCCCCCGAAATGAGCGAACTCGCCTCCATCCTCGTCATCGTCTGCCTCACCCTCTTCTACACCTTCGAAGGCGGACTCGCCGCCGTCATCTGGACCGACGTCGTCCAAATGATCCTCTACGTCCTGGGCGCCGTCATCAGCTTCGCCGTCCTCCTCCACCAGATCCCCGGCGGCTGGCTCCCCGCCTTCCAATCCGCCTCCGCCGCCGGCAAATTCGCCCTCTTCGACTTCCGCTTCTCCTTCTCCCTCGCCTTCTTTTCCCGCAGCTACTCCTTCTGGGCCGGCATCCTCGGCGGCTGCTTCCTTACCACCGCCAGCCACGGCACCGAACAGCTCATGGTCCAGCGCCTGCTCGCCGCCCGCAACATCCGCGAAAGCCGCCTCGCCCTCTTCTCGAGCTGGGCCGTCATCTTCGTCCAGTTCACCCTCTTCCTCGTCATCGGCGCCCTGCTCTACGTCTACTTCGGCCTCACCCACACCCCCGCCCCCAACCCCGCCGACCGCATCTACCCCGACTTCGTCTGGAACCACCTCCCCGCAGGCATCGCCGGCCTCGCCATCGCCGCCATCCTCGCCGCCGGCATGTCCAACTTGAGCGCCGCCCTCAACTCGCTGGCCTCGACCACCATGATGGATTTCGTCTACGCCCGCCTCCACTCCCGCCCCGCCGAATCGAAAATGCTCTCGCAAGCCCGCTGGATGACCGCCGCCTGGGCCGCCGTCCTCGTCACCATCGGCCTCATCGCCCGCCACTGGGGCTCCGTCCTCGAAGCCGGTCTCTCCATCGCCTCCATCCTCTACGGCGGTCTCCTCGGCGTCTTCCTCTTAGGCACCCTCACCCGCCGCGTCAGCGAATCCGCCGCCATGGTCGCCATGGCCGCCGGCCTCGCCGCCACCGTCGCCCTCAAACTCTTCACCCCCGTCGCCTTCACCTGGTACGTGCTGGCCGGAACCTCCGCCGCCTTCCTCGCCGGCCTCGCCGCCTCACTCTTCTTCCCGCGCAAAATGGCCCATGACCCCACGCCCTGATACCCTCAAACGCCAACTCGGCCTCTGGAGCGCCGCCTCCATCGTCGTCGGCACCGTCATCGGCAGCGGCATCTTCCTCGTCCCCAAAACCATGGTCCAAAACGTCGGCGCCCCCTGGCGCGTCTTCGCCGTCTGGGCCGTCGGCGGACTCCTGTCCCTGTGCGGCGCACTCACCTACGCCGAACTCGCCTCCGCCATGCCCCGCGCCGGCGGCGAATACGTCTACCTCTCGGAAGCCTACGGACCCCTCACCGCCTACCTCTACGGCTGGTTCCAGCTTTGGGTCGGAAAATCCGGCTCCGTCGCCACCCTCGCCACCGGCTTTTTTCTCTATCTCGCCAATTTCTATCCGCCACTCGAAAAAATCTGGGTCGTCACCCCGCTCCCCTTCGGCGAAGGCGGGCGCCCGCTCGAAATCCGCTACGGCCAACTCCTCTCGATCGCCGTCATCCTCTTCCTCTCCGTCCTCAACCACTACGGCGCCAAACTCGGCGGCGGCGTCCAGGTCGCTGTCACCATCGCCAAAGTCTCCTTGATCGTCGCCATCATCGTCGTCGGCTTCGCCGGAGGCCAGGGCAACGTAGCCAACTTCCATTCCGCCGCCCCCTCCACCGGAGGCATCGCAGGCTTCTTCGCCGCCCTCGTCGCCGCCATGTGGGCCTACGACGGCTGGAACAACGTCAGCATGGTCTCATCGGAAATCGAAAAACCCCACCGCAATCTCCCCCTCGCCCTCATCCTCGGCACCCTCGCCGTCGTCGCCATCTACATCACCATCAACGCCGCCTACTTCTTCGTCCTGCCCTCCTCCACCGTCGCCGTCACCGACCGCGTCGCCAGCGAAATGGTCCGCCGCTCCCTCGGCTCCTGGGGCGCCGGCTTCGTCTCCGTCGCCGCCATGCTCTCCATCTTCGCCGCCCTCAACGGCTCCATCCTCACCGGCTCCCGCGTCCCCTACGCCATGGCCCTCGACGGCCGCTTCTTCTCCTCCATCGGCAAAGTCCACCCCCGCTGGCACACCCCCAGCCACTCCATCCTCCTGCTCGGCGCCTGGTCCTCCGTCATCGTCCTCAGCGGCCGCTATGACCAGTTGTTCACCTATGTCATCTTTTCGAGCGCCATCTTCTACGCTTTGGCCGCTTCCGCCGTCATCGTTTTGCGCTTCAAGCGCCCCGATCTGCCCCGCCCTTACCGCACCCTCGGCTACCCCGTCATCCCCATCGTCTTTATTGCCACCCTCATCGCCTTAATTCTCTCCACCCTCTTCAAAAGCCCGCGCGAATCGCTGCTTGGCCTGGGATCGATCGCCGCCGGCGTCCCCCTTTATCTCTACTGGCGCCGGTCCGCCCGCCCCTAATCTCCCCCCAGCCCCGGCGGGGGTCATCTGCAACTAGTACCTGTTTAGGGTATCCCGTGTTCGGAATTCCGAACAAAGTACTTGAATTCCGGACGAGGATCGACTATAACTGCTGTACAAGCGCTGTTTTTGGATCTCGCCATGTTCGCGTTTCAGAACGGGCGGCTCCCGGCGGATGATCGATGGTTTAGAAAGGTAATTCGATGGACGTCATCAAGATGCTCGCCGATTTACGGCAGGAGCGGGAACAAATTGAAGAAGCGATTTTGAGCCTCGAGCGGCTCGCTCGGGGCCGCGGCAAACGGCGGGGACGCCCGCCAGCCTGGATGCAAGAGGTCAAACGCCGCGGCCGCCCGCCCGGAAGCAAAAACAAGCCGAAACCCGACGGGAAGGCCCTCGCCGGAGCAAAAGTCGCCGTCGCCTGAACGGCGCCCGCTCTTAACGAACCATCGCCCCCGGATAGAGGAGATATTTCTCTCGCCGCTCGATGTAATCGCGCAGCCGGGCAAGCGTGTCCTCAATTAACGTCCCCGCCGGCTTCGTCCCCATTAACCCGTCGAGCGTAGACTGGTTCCCGATGAGGAACCGGTCCGCGCTCCACTCCATCTTTCCGGGATAAAGCTCCCGTAGCGCCGCCGCCAGGTCCAGCCCGAAATCCACGCTATTGAAGCGGTCCCGGTCCGTAATCACGAACCGCACCCCGTTCAACCACTCACCCTTCCCCGGACCGGACACCGGCTTGAACCGCGTCGGATACACGCGAATGCCCGGGATAAACCGCTTGTTCAAATACGCCGCCAGTTCTTCCCCGTTCATCCACTTGGCGCCCACCTGCTCGAACGGAGCATCCGTTCCCCGCCCCACCGAATAACCCGGCGTCGCCTCCAGCATCGCCAGTCCCGGATACAAAATCGCCGCGTTCAGGCTCCGCATATTCGGCGAAGGATCCACCCACGTCAGCCCCGTCGAGTCGAACCAGTCCCCCCGCTCCCAACCCGTCGCCTGGATCACCCGTAGGTCCAACTTCATGTGCCGCTCCCCGCGCACATACTCCGCCAACTCGCCCAGCGTCATCCCATGCCGCACCGGCACATCCGCGCATCCCACAAACGAACTGAGCGCCTCGTCCAGCATCGGACCCTCCACATGCACGCCCGTGATCGGGTTCGGCCGGTCCAGCACATAAAATACGATGCCTCGCCGCTCGGCCTCTTCCATCGAATAAACCAGCGTGCACGAATACGTATAAAACCGCGCGCCCACATCCTGTATGTCGTAAACCAGCGTATCGACGCCCTTCAGCATCTCCTCCGTCGGCCGCCGCGTTTTCCCGTGAAACAGGCTGTAAATCGGAATCCCCGTCGCCGGGTCCCGGCTGTTTCCGATATTCGGCTGATCCTCGGCCCCCGCAATCCCGTGCTCGGGAGAAAATATCGCCCGGATATCCACTCCGGCCGCCCGCATCACGTCGATATTCCGCTTCCCGTCCCGGCTCAACCCCGTATGGTTGGTGATCAATCCGATATGCCGCCCCGCCAGCACCGAAAAATGGTCCTTCGCCAGCACATCCACCCCGTTGTCCACCGGCGAGTTCCGCGCAACCGTGCGCCGCGCCCCCGGCCCGGAAAGCGTCTCGTTATAACCCGTCAACTCCACCCCCGGACCGCTATACCCATACGCCGCCCCCACCACCGTCGCCACCCGCGCCCGCAAGGAAATCACCCCCGGCTTCCCGCGGTGCGGATGCACCGAATTCGTCAAAAGAATCACGTACGTCCGGCTCTTCGGGTCGATCCAAAAATCCGTTCCCGTAAATCCCGTGTGCCCATACGACCCGATCGGAAACAAATCCCCGCGGTTGGAGGAAAACGGCGAGTCGATGTCGAATCCGAACCCGCGCAGAATCGGCTGATTTGCCGGCGTCTGGGGCGTCGTGAATTTCCGCACCGTCGCGGATGAAAAAATCCGCCCACCCGGATACGCTCCCTCATCCAGCAGCATCTGCGCGTACTTCGCCATGTCCGCCGCGGTCGAAAACAGCCCCGCGTGCCCCGCCACGCCGCCCATGTACCGCGACGTCTCGTCGTGCACCACCCCCCGGAACGGAACCCCCGTGTCCGGGTCGATCTCGGTCGGCGCAATCCGCCCCTTCAGCGACGCCGGCGGCCGGAACATCGTGTCCTTCATCCCCAGCGGCTTGTACACCGTCTGCATGGCAAACTCGTCCAGCGTCTCCCCGCTCACCCGCCGCACAATTTCACCCAGCAGGATGAAATTGATGTCGCTGTAAGTGAAATGCGTCCCCGGCGGATGGTCCGGCATCGCCGCGAGCGCCTTCTGAATCCCCGTCTGGTACCCGCTCCACACCGGCTTCAACGCCAAATCCGGCGGCAGCCCGGAAAAATGCGTCATCAAATCCCGCAGCGTGATGTTGCTGTGCCCGTGCTCGAACTCCGGCAAATACGCCGTCACCCGGTCGTCCGGCCGGATCTTGCCCTCTTCAAACAGCTTCATCAAACACGGCGTCGTCGCCGTCACCTTCGTCAGCGACGCCATGTCGAAAATCGTGTCTTCCGTCATCGCCTCGCGCGCCGGCACCAGCTCCCGCTCGCCGTAGGCCTTCTCGTACACGATCTTCCCGTCGTGCCCCACCAATAAAACCGCGCCCGGAATGTCCCCTTTCGCGATCGACGCGTTGATCGCCTCGTCCGCCGAGCGCTCCATCGCCGCCACATCCTGCGCGGCCGCCAGGCGGCAAACCCACATCGCCGCCAGCGCGAGAACGAACCCCCGCGCCCTCATTGCACCATCTTCGCCGCAACCGCGTTCAGCACTTCCGCCAGGTCCAAGTCCTTCGCCGTGATCCCGCCCGCATCGTGCGTCGTCAGATCCACCGTCACCCGGTCGTACACGTTCGTCCACTCCGGATGGTGCCCGCGCTTCTCAATCTCCATCGCCGCCGTCGCCATGAACCCGAACGCGTGCACGAAATCCCCGAACCGGAATTCCCGGTGCAACTTTCCCTTCTCCACGCTCCATCCCGGCAGCTTCGCCACCGCCTCTTCGATCTCCGTCTGCGTCAGCTTCTTCATCGCCTCTCATTCTATCTACCGGCCATGCTCTGCTACCATCAATGCATGTTTCAGGGCCTCGAACACACCGCGCTCGCCTCGCCCGACCCAAAACGCCTCGCCCAGTGGTACGTCGACCACCTCGGCTTCCGCATCAATTTTGAATACGACGGCAACTTCTTCGTCCGCGCCCCCAACGGCTCCATGCTCGAAATCATCCCCAGCCTTGGTCCCGCGGCCAGCCCGGCCGAAATGCGCACCCCCGGCATCCGCCACCTCGCCATCGCCGTCGACAACTTCGACGAAAGCCTCGCCGAACTCCGCGCCCGCAACGTCCATTTCCTCGGCGAACCCTACTCCAACCAAGGCAACCGCCTCGTCTTCTTCGCCGACGCCGACGGCAATTTTCTGCACTTGATCGAACGTCCCCAGCCGCTGCCCTAAAGAAAGCTTCTCCCCCACCGCGTGTTCCAGCGCACCTTCAAGGCTTTTCAGTACCGCGACTTCCGCATCATGTGGATCGGCGCGTGTACCTCCAGCATCGGCACCTGGATGCAGCAACTCGCCCAGGCCTGGCTCGTCTTCGAAATCACCAAGTCCGCCTTCCTGCTCGGCCTCGATTCCTTCCTCGCCCAAATCCCCATCTTCCTCTTCTCCCTCGTCGGCGGCGTCTTCGCCGACCGCATCGAGCGCCGCAAACTCCTCCTCGCTTCCCAGGTCATTCAAATGACCTGTGCCTTCACCCTCACCGTCCTGTTCGCCACCGGCAAAGTCCACATCTGGCACATCCTCACTTTGTCCTTCATCGTCGGCACCGCGCAGTCCTTCGGCGGACCCGCCTACTCCGCCCTCATTCCCACCCTCGTCGACCCCGAAGACCTGCAAAACGCCATCGCGCTCAACTCCATCCAGTTCAACCTCGCCCGCATCGTCGGCCCTGTGCTCGGTGGCATCGCCCTCAAAACCCTCGGCGCCTCCTGGTGCTTCGGCCTCAACGGCCTCTCCTTCGTCGCCGTCATGGTTTCCCTCCTCGTCATCCGCACCCGCTTCCGCCCCAAACCCACCACCGAATCCATGCTCGAAAGCATGAAGCAGGGCCTCTCCTTCGTTCGCTCCCATCCGGCCATGGTTCCCCTGATCGGCCTCGCCTTTTCCATGACCCTGCTGAGCGTCCCGCTGCTCGTCTTTCTCCCCGTCTTCGCCCGCGAGGTCTTCCACGGCGGCTCCAATACCTTCACCGTCCTGCTTTCGTTCTCCGGCGCCGGCTCGGTCTGCGGCGCGCTCATCGTCGCCTACTTCGGCAAAATGAAACGCCAGGGCGCCGTCGCCCTCGTCCTCCTCATCGTCCTCGGCGTCCTCATCGCGGCGTTCTCCCAATCCCGCCTCCTCCCGCTGAGCTGCCTGCTCATCTTCCTCTGCGGCGCCGCCCTCATCGGCGTCTTCGCCATGGTCAGTTCCCTCGTCCAGATCCTCACCGAGGACCGCATGCGCGG
Source organism: Acidobacteriota bacterium (assembly GCA_021813825.1). GTDB lineage: Bacteria > Acidobacteriota > Terriglobia > Bryobacterales > Bryobacteraceae > JAJYKC01. The sequence continues at coordinate 8,426 of JAKAJI010000137.1, forward strand.
CCGCGTCATGAGCGTCTACACCCTCGCCTTCCGCGGCGGCATGCCCATCGGCAGCCTCTTAGTCGGCATGGCCAGCGAACGCCTCACCGCCCCCGCCGTCCTCACCGCCAACGGCATCTTACTCGGCGCCCTCGGCTTCTACTTCGCCGCCGCCCACCGCCGGGTAATTTCCCTCTAAGTCGCTTCCGGCGCCACACCCTGACGCTAACCCTCCTCCCAAAAGGCGAAACGCGCACAGCCGCAAGTTGGGATTTCCCGCGAAGCGAGACACTCCGGCCTCGGTTTCATCCGTAACCCTGGCGGCGCTTTCACCAAGTTTGACTCTCCTGGCGCACGCCGCGTTTGAGCCCTGTAACTCCCCGGCGCGTCAACAACGCTCGCGCGCCTGGCGTGATTTCCCGCACATCAAATCACTTGACGAACCTGTCCAACCTGCGCTACTCTCGGCTCTCAGGAACAGGGGGTCCTCACCATGTCGTGCATTTTCCGACAGGCTCGTTATCTGTCTGCTGTCGCCGCACTCGCGGTTTTTCTGGGATTGGGCATCGGTACCGCCAGGGGCCAGGCCGTCAACGCCACCCTACTCGGAACCGTAACCGACGCAACAGGCGCCATCATTCCCAACGCTTCCGTCACCATCACGGAACAACGCACCGGGGTCAGCCGCTCCGGCAAAACGAACGAAAGCGGAAACTACACGTTTCCTGACCTGCCCCCCGGCACTTATTCGGTCGCCGTCGAAGCTCAGGGCTTCAAGCGCGAAGTCCGCCAGAACAACAACGTCATCGTCAACACCGAAAAGCGCGTCGACGTCCAGCTTCAACCCGGCAACATCAGCCAGTCCATCGAAGTAACCGCAGCCACTCCGCCGCTCGAAACCGATCGCGCCGACACCGGCCGGAGCCTCGAAAGCCAGCAATTGTCAGCCATGCCTCTCGGAACAAACCGGAACTTCCAGAGCATGCTCAACCTCGTCCCCGGCACCACCCGCGCCTTCTTCGCCCACTCCCAGTTTTTCAACGCGCAAAGTGCCTTGTCTACCCAAGTGAACGGCCAGTCCCGCCTCGCCAACAATCTCCAACTCGAAGGCATCGACGACAACGAACGCACCGGCCTGCTCCAGGTGCTCATCCCTCCCATGGAAGCCATCCAGACCGTCGACGCCTCCACCAGTAACTTCGACGCTGAACTGGGCCGCGCCACCGGCGCCGTCACCAACGTCATCCTCAAATCCGGCACCAACGAGTTCCACGGCGAACTCTACGAGTTCCTCCAGAACAGCGACTTAAACTCCCGCAATTTCTTCGACAAGTCCATCGGTCCCAAGGTCTATAACATGTTCGGCGCCAACCTCGGCGGCCGCATCATCAAGAACCGCACGTTCTTCTTCGTCGACTACCAGAAGGTTTTCGACCACGAAGCCAACGCGAACCTGGCCAGCATCCCCACCACCGACTTCCGCACCGGCAACCTCGCCGCCTCGCCCACCGTTATCTACAACCCCTTCACGGGAAACCCCAACGGAACCGGCCGCACTCCCTTCCCCAACAACCAGATCCCGTCGAGCATGATCAACCCCATCTCGGCCAAACTCATGGGCCTTGTTCCCCAGCCCAACAACGGCTCCGGTTTCACCAACAACTACTTCGGCCTGCTTCCGTTTAGCAAGGATTCCGACTCCACCGACATCAAGATCGACGACAACACCACATCGAGGGACCGCATCAGCGGCCGCTTTAGCTTCCAGCGCCCCGTCGTCTACCAGGCCCCCATCTTCGGTCTCGCCGGCGGCCCCGCCCAGGGTGCCTTCGAAGGCACCGGCAGCCAGACCATGTACAGCGCCGGCATCAACTACGACCACATCTTCTCCCCCACCCTCATTACCGAAGCCCGCATCGGCGTCAACCGCTACCGCAACGTCGCCAACAACGCCGACTACGGCACCAACGCTTCCACGAATATCGGTATCCCCGGCGTCAACGTCGAGCCCTTCACCAGCGGCCTCTCCAGCGTCAACATCAACGGCTTCTCCAGCCCCATGGTCGGCTACTCCGCCTCCATGCCCTGGGTCCGCGCCGAAACCAACATCGACGTCGTCAACACCTGGACCAAGATCGTCGGCAACCACACCATCAAGTTCGGCGTCGACATCCGCCGCATCCGCGACGACTTACTCCAGGAGCAGACCTACAGCCCCCGCGGCCTCTTCGCCTTCGCCGACGGCCAGACCTCCATCCCCGGCGCAAAAACCAGCTTCGGCAACGACTTCGCCAGCTTCCTCCTCGACGTCCCCAACTTAGTCGGCCGCGACCTGCCCATTTACTTCCCGGCTTATCGCGCCACCCAGTTCTTCACCTTCGTCCAGGATAAGTGGGTCGTAACACCGAAACTCACAATCACCGCCGGCCTACGTTGGGAATACTATCCGCCCGCCACGCCCCACTTCCCCGGCGGCTTCTCCAACTACGACCCCGTCAACAACTCCCTTGTCCTCTGCGGCCTCGGAAACAACCCGCTCGACTGCGGCATCCAGACCAACTACGCCGACTTCGGCCCCCGCTTCGGCGCCGCCTACCGCCTCACCGACAAAACCGTCATCCGCACCGGCTTCGGCATCAGTTACTCCCCGTTCCCAGACAATAACTACGCCTATAATTTCCCGGTCAAACAGAACAACTCCTTCAACCCGGCGGTTTCCGGCTTCGGCCCCGCTCTACTGCCCAGCGGCCAGATCGCCACGTTCCAGGCCGGCTTCCCGCCGCCCACGCCCGCCGTCGTCCCCTCCAACGGCATCATCACCAACGCCAACCCCAACCAGCAGTACTTCATCGTCAACTCGCACTTCCGCGAGCCGTACGTCGAAAGCTGGAACTTCGCCATCCAGCAGGCGCTGCCCGAAGGCTTCACCCTCGACGTCGCTTACG
>JAKAJI010000562.1 GCA_021813825.1 Acidobacteriota bacterium
CGCCACTTTGGGCGTCAAAACCCTCATCCTCACCAACGCCGCTGGAGCCATCCGCAAAGACTTCACCCCCGGCTCGCTCGTCGCCCTCTCCGACCACGTCAACCTCCAGGGAACCAACCCCCTCGTCGGGCCAAACGACGATTCCCTCGGCCCACGCTTCCCCGACATGACCGAAGTCTACTCCCCCCGCCTCCGCACGTTGGCCCGCAGCGCCGCCGCCCAACTCGGCTTCCCCCTCCGCGAAGGCGTCTATGCCGCCATGCTCGGCCCCAGCTACGAAACTCCCGCCGAAATCCGCTTCCTCCGCGCCATCGGTTGCGACCTCGTCGGCATGTCCACCGTCCCCGAAGCCATCGCCGCCCGCCACCTGGGCCTCGAAATCCTCGCCATCTCCTGCGTCACCAACTGGGCCGCCGGCGTCAAACCCGGCGCCATTCACCACGCCGAAGTCCTCGAACGAGGCGCCGAAGCCGCAGGCCGCCTCGCCGAACTCCTCAAACTCGTCCTCGCAAGCCTCGCCCCGGAGCCCACTCATGGATGAACTCTTGCGCGCCGCCCTCGCTGCCCGAGAAAACGCCTACGCCCCCTTCTCAAACTTCCGCGTCGGCGCCGCCGCCGAAGACGAAAGCGGCCGCATCTTCACTGGCTGCAACGTCGAAAACGCAACCTACGGCCTCACCCTCTGCGCCGAGCGCGTCGCCGTCTTCAAGGGCATCTCCGAAGGCGCCCGCCGCTTCCGCCGCATCGCCGTCGCCGCCGCCCCCAAACTCGCCACCCCCTGCGGCGCCTGCCGCCAGATCCTCTGGGAATTCGGCGGCGACATGGAAGTCATCCTCGTCAATCCCTCGGGCCAGTCCCTCACCCTCCACATGGCCGAACTCCTCCCGCGAGCCTTCGATGCGTCGAATCTGGATTAGCCTCCTCCTCGTTCTGGCCGCCCGCGCCGCTTCCGTCGACGCCATCTGGACCGCCCGCTGGCTCGTTACCGAAAACGCCCATCGCGACCTCATCGAAAACGGCGCCGTCGCCATCGCCAACGGCCGCATCGTCGCCGCCGGCCCCACCGCCGAAATCACCCGCCGCTACCAGGCCCGCCAAACCTTCTCCCGTCCCAATGCCATCCTCCTGCCCGGTCTCGTCAACGCCCACACCCACGCCGCCATGTCCCTGCTTCGCGGCATCGCCGACGACGTTAAGCTCCAGGACTGGCTCCGGCGCTACATCTTCCCCGCCGAAGCCAAAAACGTTTCTCCCGATTTTGTTTATTGGGGCACACGCCTCGCCTGCCTCGAAATGATGCGCGCCGGCGTCACCACCCTCGTCGACATGTACTACTTCGAGGACCGCGCCGCCGAAGCGGTCAAACAGGCCGGCCTGCGCGGCGTCATGGGCGAAACCATCATCGGCATGAAATCCCCCGACGCTCCCGCCCCCGCCGATGCCCTCCGCTTCACCGAACAATTCATCCAGCGCTTCCGCAACGACCCGCTCATCACACCCGCCGTCGCTCCCCACGCCCTCTACACCAACACCCCCGAAAGCCTCCGTGCCTCCCGCGCGCTCGCCAACCGCTACCGCGTCCCCCTCCTCATCCACCTCGCCGAAACCCGCACCGAAGACCAGAACTCCCGCGCCAGGTTCGGCCTCTCGCCCGCCCGCTATCTCGACTTCCTCGGCGTCTGGAACGGTTGGAGCCTCGCCGCCCACGGCGTCTGGCTCACTCCCGCCGACCGCCGCCTCCTCAAAGCCCGCGGCGTCGGCATCGCCCACTGCCCCTCGAGCAACATGAAACTCGCCAGCGGTATCGCCCCGGTTACCGCCATGCTCGCCGAGGGCCTCAACGTCGGCCTCGGAACCGACGGCCCCGCCGGCAGCAACAACGATTTCGACCTCATGGAAGAAATGAACCTCGCCGCCGATCTGCAAAAAGTTGCAACCGGCGATCCCCGCAGCCTCCCCGCCGCCCAAGCCGTCGATATGGCCACCATCCTCGGCGCCAAAGCCATCGGCCTCGACCGCCAAATCGGCTCGCTCGAACCCGGCAAGCGCGCCGACTTCATCACCCTCCGCCTCGACGTGCCCAACGCCATCCCCCTCTATCACGTCTACTCGCAGATCGTCTACGCGCTGAAAGCCTCCGATGTGGAAGACACTGTCGTCGAAGGTCGCCTCCTGGTCGAGCACGGCCGCCCCCTCCACGAAGACATTTCCGCGATCTACGCGAAAGCCCTTCAGTACCAGAACCAGATTAGTTCCAGTCTGAAACAGTAACTTCCCCGCGCCGGAGAGTTTCCCTCGAGGGTACTTACTACCCTTGTGTCCAAAGTTCCAGGCGCCGCGCAGACGGCGCGACCGGCGGGACAGGTGTGTCCGGCCCAAAACGCACAGGGCCGCGAGCGGCCTCAGCCGCGCGGCTCCGTTGTGCGCGATGTTATCTGGAAGCATTGGGGGCGGAAAGAGGGAATCGATGATGCGCAGTACGATGCAATTTGGCCTGATCGTTGGAGTCGCGGCCTG
>JAKAJI010000563.1 GCA_021813825.1 Acidobacteriota bacterium
TCGGTTGCACCGAGATAGTCTTCCGGGATGTCGAGGGATTCGATCTGGGCGCGAGAGAGGAGCGTGGACAGAACGGGATGAGCGGAGACGACGTCGCGGAGGGGTTTGGCTGTTTCGATGGCTTGCTGGACGGCTTCGGCGAGGAGGCGTTGGGATTCGGCGCGGCCGATTTGGGGCACGAGGATGACGGCGAGTTTTTCGGCGTAGACGGCGCCGAGGGTGGCGGCAAGGTTTTGGCGCATCCGTTCGGGGACGACGGTGAGGGTGGAGATGGCTTCGGCGAGGGCCGAGAGGGCGCTGCCGGCGGTTTGAACGCAGGAGGCGAGGGTTTCCCACTCGGCTTGCCAGGGGCCGGCGGCGCGTTCGTGCTCCTGAATCATTTCGGCTAAAAATGTTGCGACGAGGCCGGGCATGCGTGTGGCGGCGGCGAGGGCGACTGCGCAGCCCGACGGGTTGCGTTTGTGGGGCATGGCCGAGGAACCGCCGCCGGTTTCGGCGGCTTCGGCGACTTCGTGCTGCATGAGGAGCGAGACGTCGCGGGCGATTTTGCCGAGGGCGGCGGTGTAAATGCCGAGGGAGGCGACGAGCGAGGCGAGGCGGTCGCGGGACGTGTGCCAGGGAGGGGGCGCGGGCGGGAGGCCGAGTTCGGCGGCGAGGGCGTTGGCGAGGGCCGGGCCTTGGTCGCCACACGAGGCTAGAGTTCCGGCCGCGCCTCCGAATTGCAGTTGGAGGGCTTCGGCGAAGGAAGCCGAGACCGCGCTCCAGCAGCGATGCACGAGGCCGTACCAGGTGGCCGCTTTGTAGCCGAAGGTGATGGGCGGGGCGGGTTGGAGGACGGTGCGCGCGAGCATCACAGTGGCCGCGTGCTTTTCGGAGAGATGGCGGAGCGCGGCTTCGAGGCGGGCGTGATCCTGGGCGAGGATCGGCTCGGCGCGTTTGAGGAGGAGGACGATGGCGGTGTCGACGGCGTCCTGGCTGGTGGCCCCGAAGTGAACGTAGCGGGAGGCGGGTTCGTCGATTTTGCGGACGCGTTCGGTGAGGGCGTTGACGAGTGGGATAGCCGGCGTCGCGGCGTGGCGGGCGGCACTGGCGATGGAGGCGGTATCGAAAGAGACACCGTCCGCGGCTTGGGCGATGGATGCGGCCGCGGAGGGGGGGATGAGGCCGAGGCCGGCCTGCGCGCGGGCGAGTGCGGATTCGAAGGCGAGTAGGGCGGAGAGAACGGAGGAGTCGGAAAAAAGATCGTCGAGTTCGGGGGTGGTGGCGAGGCAGCGGATGAGGCGGGAAGACAAGGGGGTTCCTATAGGTCGAAGAAGACGGTTTCGGATTTGCCCTGGAGGTGAATGTCGATGACCCAGCAGCCGTACTCGTCGTCGCGGTGGGCGAGGAGGGTAGCGCGGCGTTCGGCAGGGACGAGGGAGAGGACGGGGTCTTCGGCGAGCGTGGGGTCGTCGTCGAAGTAGATGCGGGTGCAGAGGTGGCCGAGGAGGCCGCGAGCGAAGACCCAGACGTTGATGTGGGAAGACTGCCAGGCTCCGTGTTCGCCGGGGACGCGTCCGGGGCGAACAGTGGAGAAAGTGCAGGCTCCGTCGTCGCCGGTGGCGAGGCGGCCGAAGCCGCGGAAGGCGGGGTCGGGTTCGCGGTCGCGCGTGTCGGAGGGGTGGGCGTATTTGCCGGTTGCATCGGCCTGCCAGAGTTCGACGATGCCGTCGGGGATGGGTGCGCCATCACCGTCGAGGAGGCGGACACGAAGTTCAATGTGCTCGCCTTGGGCCGCAGGCGATGCGAGGTCGCCGAGATCGGGATCGGTGGTGATGCCGAAGTGGAAGAACGGGCCGACGGTCTGTGAGGGCAAGGCGACGAAGCGAGGCGGGTTCATCGCTGGTCCTCGAAGGGTGTGGCGTCACGGCCGCGGAGCACGATGTCGAAGCGGTATCCGAGGGCCCATTCGGGTTCGGTGAGGCCCAAGTCGAAGTGGGAGACAAGGCGCTGGCGCGCGCGTTCGTTCGGGATGGATTGGAGGATGGGGTCGTGCGGGATGAGAGGATCGTTGGGGAAGTACATCTGGGTGACGAGGCGCGTGAGGAAGCAGGGCCCAAAGAGAGAGAAGTGGATATGGGCGGGGCGCCAGGCGTTGTGGTGGTTTCGCCACGGGTAAGCGCCGGGCTTGATGGTAAGGAAGCGGTAGTTGCCGTTTTCGTCAGTGAGGGCGCGGCCAGCGCCGGTGAAGTTCGGGTCGAGCGGGGCGGAGTGGTTGTCGCGGCTATGACGGTAGCGGCCGGCGGCGTTGGCTTGCCAGACTTCGACGAGGGTGTGGGGGATGGGGCGGCCGTCTTCATCGAGCACGCGGCCGGCGACGACGATGCGCTCGCCGAGAGGGTCGCCGGGATGATGGCGGGTGAGGTCGTTGTCGGTTTCCCCCAGCGCATGGTCGCCGAAGACGGGGCCAGTGAGTTCGGAGAGTGTGTGCGGGATGCGGACGGGCGCCAGGGCCGGCGCACGGCGG
>JAKAJI010000138.1 GCA_021813825.1 Acidobacteriota bacterium
TGGTTCGCAAACTCAACCAGATCGCCGAGGACCACCGCATCACTCTCCGTAACGTGCGCCGCGACGCCAACGAAGCGGTCAAGAAACTCCTCAAGGACAAACTCATTAGCGAAGACGACGAGCGCCGCGCCCTCGACGAAGTCCAGAAACTCACCGACGCGCACATCCAGAAACTTGACACTGCGGTAAAAGCGAAAGAGAAAGAAATTCTCGAAATTAAGTGACGGCGCGCCTGCTACCCTTGCGCGCCCAGAACAACGGAGTGTATGATCCTTCCATGTCCAAAGTGACTCTGGTAGTTACACTGGTCCTCGCGCTGGCTGCCTCGGCGTGCAGCGGGGGACGGCACGATCCAAATGAAAAATTCTATCTCGTTGCCGCGAACATCAAGCTGGACTACTGGCAGGCGGCCGCCAGCGGTTTAACCGCCGCCGCGCGCCAGTTGGGTGTTCAGGCGGAAATGGTCGGTCCGGACAGCTACGATGTGCAAGCCGAGCGTGACGCCTTCCGATCCGCGGTCGCCAAGAAGCCGGCCGGGATTCTCGTCAACGTCGCCGATCCCGCAGTCCTCGGCCCGGAGATCGACTCGGCCATCGGCCAGGGCATTCCGGTCGTGGCCATGGATTCGGACGCGCCAGGCAGCAAGCGAGTCACGTTCATCGGCACGAACAACTACGAAGCCGGCCAGATGGGTGGCCGCGCCCTTCTGAAGGCATTGAACGGAAAGGGCAAGGTAGTTGTTTACACAATGCCTGGCCAAGCCAATCTTGACGAGCGCCTGAAGGGCTACCAGGATGCGATCAAGGGCAGCGGCGTCGAGATCATTCAGGTCATCAACGTCAAGGGCGACCCGCGTGTCGCTTTTGACTCGACCAGCGAGATCATCAACCAGGGAAAAATCAAGCCTGACGGTTTTGTCTGTCTCGAGGAGGCTTCCTGCAAAGAAGTGGCCGATGTTCTCGACCGCAACAAAGTTACCGGCAAAACCATCGTCGCGATGGACACCGTGAAAGACACTCTCGACTGGATCCAGAAGGGCGTCATCGCAGCCACCATCGCCCAGAAGCCTTACACGATGGCCTTCTACGGCGTGAAGGTTCTCGATGACATCTTCCACTACAAACCACAATCGCTTGGCGTGAAGTTTGCCGAAGATACCCACTCGCCGTATCCGGTGTTCATCGATACCGGCGCGACGCTGGTCGACAAGAGCAATCTCGCCGCATTTGAAGCGGCCCAGTCGGCGAAGTAACTACCAGCCCATTCGCTGGCGCAAGGCGGTGATGTGCGCGGTGTGGTGGCGGCCATGCCAGGCGTACAACGCCGCCGCGCGGTCGAGCGTGACCGCGCCCATCTCCGGATGCCGGAAAGTGCGCATCCACGCCGTCTCACCGAGCGAGCCGAGCAGGGAACTCCAGCGAGTGTGCAGCGCCTCCAGGAGCGCCAGCGAAACTTCCACGGGCCCACGCGAGGCGTCGGAAAGCTCCGCCCACTTCCGCTCGTCATAGGGCTTGATCAGCGGATCGTCCTCCGTCAACGCGAGCCGGAATCTCACGTAGCTGTTCAGGTGGCTGTCGGCCACGTGATGCACCACCTGCCGGACGGTCCATCCGCCTTCCCGGTAGGGCGTGTCAAGCTGATCATCGCTCAGCCCTGTGACCGCGGCGCGCAGCACGGCCGGAGCCCCGGCGATCTGGCCGATCGCTTCCGCCCGTTCTGGCGCCGTGAGCGGACCGGCGTAGTGGAAGCGGCCAATCGGGTAGCGGGGGTCAGCCGGAAATTTCTGCGGGTTCATCTCCTCGATTGTCTCCTTGCTTTCGCCGGATTTCCAGCCACATCGGGAAAATCTCCGGATTCTCAAGCCAGGTGAGCATCCAGAGGATCATCTCCTCCTTTTCCGGCCGCAGAGCGTCATTGCGCCGGGCGGCGAAACGGGCGTGCTCCTTGGCGCGGATCACCGCGGCCCGGCAAGCGCGGCGCTGCTCCGATGACCCGCCGCGGTATTCGGCGGAGAGCGCGAGCAGGGTTCGCTCGAGCGAATCGAAGCAGTCCTGGCGGACCCCTTCCACCAGCGGCGCCAGCGGACACCCGCAGTTCAGCAACAGCGTGCGTAGCGTTCTCTCGGAAACCGGCCCAAGCACGGCCGCAATCCGGTCCCGCTCGGCTTCGTCGATCACCGCCGGCTGCGCTTCCTCAAGATACGCGGCCAGCCGCGCGGCCTTCGTGCGCTTAGCGCGTTCCACGGCGGTACTCGCGCACGCGGCGATTGTGCTCCTCAATCGTGCGGGAAAAATGATGGCCGCCGCCATCCGGCTTGGCAACAAAATACAAGTAGTCTGTTTTCGCGGGGGCGAGCGCGGCCTTGAGCGAAGCCACGCCCGGGTTGGCGATCGGTCCCGGCGGCAGGCCCGCGTGCGTGTACGTGTTGTACGCATTGTGGCTGGCCAGGTCGGAGCGGTGAATCACGCCGCGGTAGCGCTCATCGAGCAAGGCGGCATAAATCGTCGTCGGGTCGCAGTCGAGCAGCATGCCTTTCTCCAGACGGTTTCCGAACACGCCCGCAACCAGTGGGCGCTCTTCCGGATTAGCCGTCTCCTTCTCGACTAATGACGCCAGAGTAACTACCTTGTGTAAGTCAGCGTCCGGCGGCGGCGCCAGAGCGCGCCACTCGCGGCGGAACTGCGCCGTCATCATCCGGCATAACTCGCGCCCCGTGACGTGCCGTCCGATCCGATAAGTGGACGGAAACAGATATCCTTCGAGCGTCGGCGCCTTTGGGTCAAGATCGCGGATCAGCTCGGGATTCGAGGCGGCCGCCAAAAATCGCGCCGCGCTCACCACCCCGAGCCGGTCCGCCAGAGCCGCGATGTCGAAGATGTTCGCGCCCTCGGGAATCGTCAGTTGCTGGTAATAGACGTCGCCGCGAGCCAGCCGATGAAAAACGTCGACCGGGGACGCCGGTCCGGCAAACCGGTATTCGCCCGCCTGCAACGGCGCGTGCGGATTCGCCAGGCGCGCCAGCGCCAACTGCCAGCCGAAGCGCAGAACCCCGGCCGAAGCCAACTGCCGTCCGATGCTGAGCGTCCCGGCGCCGTGCGGAATCTCGACAAACACCTCGTTTTCCGTGAATCCTCGATAAGGCCAATGAAGCCATGCGGCCAGCACGGCGGCGGCGGCTATCGCGGCGACAACGATGGCGGCCAAACGCTGCTTCACGAGCGGCACGCATCCAGATAGCTTTCGAGCAGCAACACCGCGGCCAGACGGTCCACCGCGCGGGCGCGCTTGGCAATGCTGATCCCGCTTTCCCGCAGCACTCTCTGCGCCTCAACCGTTGTCAGGCGCTCATCCCAGAACTTCACCGGCAATCCCGTCGCCGCTTCCAGCCGCCCGGCGAACTCACGCACGTACTCGGCCTGCCGGCCCTCCCGCCCGCTCATGTGCAGCGGATTGCCGAGCAGCAGAAGGCCGACGTCCTTGCTCGAGGCCAGTTCGGCCAACTTCGCCAGGTCCTCGCGGATCGTCGTCCGTTCGAGCGTTTCCAGACCCTGCGCGGTCAGTCCCATCGGGTCGCTCACCGCCAGCCCGATCCGCCGCTTGCCCACATCGAGCGCAAGTACACGGCGTTGCCCCGGATTTTCATTGCCCTGATCCACGGTTACCCTCATTATAAAAGTTAGGTTCGAGATTCCCGATGGCTGTGTTGTTATCCTCGCTTCCCGCCGGCAAACGGCCCTCGGCGAGCGTCTCCGTGATCGCGCTCGCGGCGGGTGTGGCGCTGCTGTACTACGGCCGCGTGTTCTGCATTACGGTCGTGATCTCGCTCATCATCGCCGTGCTGCTCGAGCCGCTCGTCGTGCTGGGCATGCGATTGAGGCTCCCCCGTCCGGCAGCGAGCCTTCTGGCGTGCCTCCTGGCCCTCGTGGTCGTGTATCTGATCGGCCTCGGCGCCTACACGCAGATCAGCAGCCTCAGCGAGGACCTGCCGGCCTACAGCGCGCGCATCAATGAACTGGTCGACTCCGGAGCAGGCCAACTCGACACGCTCGAAAAACACCTCGTCGAAACCTTCGTGCCCAAGCGCTTCCGCGAGCCCGAGGCAACCCCGGCAGCGCCCCAGCCGGTGCTCCGGCGCAAGCGGACCCGCGTCGTGGTTGAGCCAACCGTGCCACCGCCCATCCAGGAGGTCCGGATCCACCCCGAGCCGAAGTCCATCTTCAGCTATCTCTATAACTACATCGCCTCGATCTACAACGTGCTGCTCATGGCCAGCTTCGTGCCATTCCTGGTCTACTTCATGCTGAGTTGGCGCGACCATTTCCGGCGCAGCGCGCTGTCTCTGTTCGACCCGGCGGCCCGTCACGCGGCCGGGAAAACCTGGCAGGGAATCACGCAAGCCTCCCGCGCCTACGTAGTCGGCAACTTCCTTCTCGGTCTCATTCTCAGCGTCGCCGGCTGCGTGTTCTTTTTCTGGATCGGCCTGCCGTACTGGCTGATTGTCGGCATCCTGAGCGGCTTCCTCAGTCTGGTTCCCTATGCCGGACTACCGCTCGCTCTGATTCCGCCCTTGTTCGCCGGCCTCGCGGTCTTCACCCGCATCCCCATGTTTCTGGCGATCGTGGGCGCCGTGGCGATCCTCCACCTGCTCGCGCTCAACCTGCTTTATCCCCGTCTGGTCGGCGGCAGGCTGCACCTCAACCCACTGGCCGTCACCCTGTCGCTCATGTTCTGGGGCACGATCTGGGGCGGCATCGGGCTCGTGCTGGCCATCCCCGTAACGGCGGCCATCAAGGCCATCTGCGATAACGTCACCGGCCTGCAGGGTTTCGGCCGGCTCCTGGGAGACTGAGCGCACAGGGCCGGCCACATTGGCTTCCGCCCGGCAACGCCCGCGCCCCTGTGCCGGTTTGAGGCGCTCAAACGCCCCAGCAGTAGTCTTCCACCGCGCGCTCGATGCCCGAATCCTGTTCGGTAAGCCGCATCAACTCCAGGCGGATAGCGTCGAGCATCGCAATCCAGCTCGCCTCAATCACGTTGTCCGAGACGCCGACCGTCGACCAGCTCTTCTTGTGGTCGCTCCACTCGACCAGCACGCGGACCTTGGTCGCCGTGCCTTTCTTCGAGTCGAGCACGCGGACTTTGTAGTCCGTAAGGCGGATCGCGGCGATCTGCGGATAAAGTTTCGAAAGGCACTGCCGGAGGCAGACTTCCAGCGCGTGCATCGGTCCGCAGCCCTTGGCCGTTGCCGTGTGAATCTCGTCGCCGACCCGCAGCGTCACGGTAGCCGTCGTCTCATTCACCGGCGCGCCGGTCGCGTTGATCATCCGGGTCGACACCTCGTAGCCGATCACGTCGAACAGGCGTTCCCCCGGGCGGAGTGCTTCGCGCACCATCAGCTCGAAAGTGCCCTCGGCCGCTTCGAGTTCGTAGCCCTGATACTCCATGTGCTTTACGCGCTCAAGGAGGTTGCGGCGGGCGTCGTCGTTCAGGCGGTCAGCCAAGCCGTGCTGCTTCAGCTTGTACAGCACGTTGCCGCGCCCCGACAGGTCGCTGAGCAGCACCCGCTGCCGGTTCCCGACGCTTTCCGGCGTCACGTGCTCATAGGTTGCCGAGTCCTTCAGGACAGCCGAGACGTGGATCCCGCCCTTGTGGGCGAAAGCGCTGCGGCCCACGTAGGGCTGGTCGTTCCGCATGGGCAGATTGGCCAACTCCGCGATGAAGCGCGCCACGCCGGCCAGATTCGCCAGGTTCTCGCGGCCAATCGTGGTGTGGCCGAGTTTCAACTCGAGATTCGCGATGATCGAGCTGAGATTGGCGTTGCCGCACCGCTCGCCGTAGCCGTTCATGCAGCCCTGGACGTGGGTCACGCCCTGCTCGACGGCAGCCAGCGTGTTGGCCACGGCGACATCGGAGTCATTGTGCGTGTGGATCCCGATCGTGCCGTCAAACCGCTGGCGGACATCGGCCACGATTTCGGTCAGCCGCGCCGGGATGGTGCCGCCGTTGGTATCGCACAGCACCAGAACATCGGCGCCGGCCTTCTGCGCGGCTTCGAGCGTCCGCAGAGCGAACGACGGGTTCGACTGATAGCCATCGAAAAAGTGCTCGGCGTCGTAAACTACCTCACGGCCATGATCCTTCATGATCTTGACCGTCTCCGAGATGAGGACCAGGTTCTCCTCCTCGCTGACGCCGAGAGCCCGCGCCGTGTGTAGGTCCCAACTCTTGCCGAAGATCGACACCACCGGTGTCTCCGCGGCAAGGAGTTCCCGCACGTTGGGGTCGTCGGTCACCTTGTGCCGGGCAAACCGGGTCGACCCGAAGGCAGTGATCTTGGCGTGCTTGAAGTTCACTTCCTTGGCCCGCTGGAAGAATTCCTTGTCCTTCGGGTTCGATCCCGGCCAGCCACCCTCGATGTAGTCGATACCAATCTCGTCCAGCTTCTGGGCAATAATCAGCTTGTCCTCGGCCGAAAAAGAGACGGATTCGCCTTGGGTTCCGTCCCGGAGCGTAGTATCGAACGTGTAGATTCTCATCGAAGGTGTTCCTCGAGTCCCGGCTTACTTCGCCGAGGCCGCTTCCTGCTCCTGCGGCACTCCGGCTTCTTTGCGCTTCTTCAAGAACGGCATCATCTGGCGCAGCTCGCGCCCTACCTGCTCGACCTTTGAGTCCTTCTGCGCTTCGCGCATGGCAAGGAACTTCGCCCGGCCGCTCTTGTTCTCCGCCATCCATTCCCGTGCGAATTCTCCGGACTGAATCTCGCTGAGGATCTTCTTCATCTCCTTGCGCGTTTCTTCCGTCACAATGCGCGGGCCGCGGGTGTAGTCGCCGTATTCGGCTGTGTCGGAGATCGAGTAGCGCATGTAGTTGAGGCCGCCTTCGTAGATCAGGTCCACGATCAGCTTCAACTCATGAAGGCACTCAAAATAGGCGATTTCCGGAGCGTAGCCGGCTTCAACCAATGTCTCAAATCCCGCCTGGATCAACGCCGCGGTGCCGCCGCAGAGCACCGCCTGTTCGCCGAACAGATCGCTCTCCGTTTCTTCGCGGAAGGTAGTCTCGATAACCCCGGCCTTCAGGCAGCCGAGCCCAAGCGCGTACGCCAAAGCGACCTGCTTGGCCTTGCCGCTGGGATCCTGCTGGATCGCAACCAGGGCAGGGACGCCGACGCCTTCCGTGAACAGTTCGCGGACGCGATGCCCGGGCGCCTTGGGCGCAATCATCGAGACGTCGACATCCTTCGGCGCCACAATCGTTTTGAAGTGAATGCTGAAGCCGTGCGCGAACATCAGCGTCTTGCCGGCCGAAAGCTGGGGCGCGATCTCGTCGCGATAAAGGTCGCCCTGAATGTGGTCCGGCGTCAGGATCATGATCACATCGGCCCGGCGCGTGGCCTCGGCAACGCTGTGAACGGCCAACCCGACCGCTTCGGCTTTCGCCTTGCTCTTGCTGCCGGCGCCGAGGCCGACGATCACATTAACGCCGGAGTCGCGCAGGTTGAGAGCGTGAGCGTGGCCCTGGCTGCCGTAGCCGATGATGGCTACAGTTTTGCCCTTGAGCGCGTCGAGGGAGGCGTCTTTTTCGTAATAGCGATTTGGCATGAAGGTTTCCTGGTTAACGTTTCTTGTCCTGAATTGGGGTAATTAGAGGTGTCGAGCTTGTCAGTCGTCTTACTTCACTTCGACTCGACCGCCTCTTCTTCCTGCCGGCTCGGATTACCGCGGGGAACCGGCGGGGCAAGGCGAAGGCGCTTGGCTTCGAGCGAAACGGCGACGGAACCCGATCGGATCACGTCGATTTCGCCGTAGCTGCGCATGACATCAATGAACTCATCGAGCTTTTCCGGATCGCCCGTCGCTTCCAGCGCGAAGCCTTCGGTGGACTGATCCACGACGCGCGCGCCGAAAATCTCGGCTTCCTTGAGCACCGCCGCCCGGCTGGGCATGGTCGCCCGGATACGCAGCAGAGCCATCTCGCGGCAGACAGCAGGGGACTCCGTAAGATCCGTAGCTTGAAGAACATTGACGAGTTTGTTCATCTGTTTGATGACCTGGGAGCGAAGGTTCGGCTCGACATCCACAACAATGCTCATCCGCGACAGCGCCGGATCGAGCGTACGCGCCACCGTCAGGCTTTCAATGTTGTACGCCCGAGCGCTCAGCAGGCCCGTAACGCGCATCAGCGCCCCGGGTTTGTTTTCAACAAGAAGAGAGATGATCTGCAGCATTCCTATGTTCCCCTTACGCGTTCACGGGTTGCGACGGGCCGAGTACCATTTCGTTAATCGCCGCGCCGGCAGGCACCATCGGATAGACGTTTTCGTTCGGCGAGACGCGGACGTTGAGCAGGTAAGGGCCCGGTTCGCGAACCGCCTCTTCGAGCGCCGGAACAAGCTCTGACGGCCGCTCCACCGTCCGTCCCTTGAACCCATACGCCCCGGCAAGCTTCGTCACGTCCGGGAACGAGTCCAGTTGAACGGCCGACAGGCGGTTGTTGTAGAACAGCGATTGCCACTGGCGAACCATGCCGAGGTAGCCGTTGTTCATGACAATGATCTTGATCGGCAGGGCGTGGTTTGCAACCGTGGCCAACTCCGGGATCGACATCTGGAAGCCACCGTCGCCCACAATCGAGAAAACCAGCTTGTCGGGCCGGGCAAACTGCGCGCCGATCGCCGAGGGAAGACCAAAACCCATCGAGCCCAGGCCGCCCGAGTTGAGCCACAGCCGGGGCTCATTGAAGCGGATGAACTGGGCCGCCCACATCTGGTGTTGGCCGACGTCGCTGGTCACGATCGCCTGGCCGCCCGAAAGACGGTCGATCTCCCGCATCAGGTGCTGCGGCTTGATCTCCTCGTCAGAGGCCTCAGCCACGATCGGGTGCTGCTCTTTCCAGGCCCGGATCTCTTCCCGCCATTGCCGCCGCGAAGAAGCCTTTCTTTCTCTATCTTCTGCGCTTGTTTCTTTCAGATTTCTGTTTAGCTTGGACAGAACGCGTTTCGCATCCCCCACGATCGGTAAATCCGCAGTGCGGTTCTTGCTGATCTCCGCCGCGTCGATGTCGATGTGGATGACCTTGGCGTGAGGCGCAAACGCCGACAGGCGTCCCGTAACACGATCGTCAAACCGGGTGCCGACGGCGATCAGAAGGTCCGAGTGTGTCATCGCCATGTTTGCGGCATAACTTCCATGCATGCCCGGCATGCTGATGAAATTCGGATGGTTTGTCGGCAGCGCTCCGAGGCCCATCAGCGTAATCACCGCGGGCGCATTCAACGTCTCAACCAGTTCCTGAAGTTCCGCCGAAGCTTCCGAGGCGATGATCCCGCCACCGGCGTAGACCAGCGGCCGCTCGGCTTCCCACATCATCTGCGCAGCGCGGCGAATCTGCCCGGCGTGCCCTTCATGAATCACTTTATAGCCAGGCAGGTGTATGGAAGTGACGGGTGAATAGTGCGCCTGTCCCTGAAAGACATCCTTGGGGATATCAACCAAAACCGGGCCGGGGCGTCCACTCGCGGCCAGATAAAACGCCTCATGAATAACTTGAGGTAAATCCGCTATGTTCTTGACCAGAAAGTTATGCTTCGTGCAGGAACGCGTGATTCCAAAAGTGTCGGCCTCCTGGAACGCGTCACTGCCGATGAGCTTGGTCGAAACCTGCCCGGTAAGCGCAACCACTGGAATCGAGTCCATCATGGCGTCAACCAGTCCCGTCACCAGGTTCGTCGCCCCGGGACCCGAAGTCGCGCAGCAGACGCCGACGCGTCCGGTCGTCCGGGCGTACCCCTCGGCGGCGAAGCAGGCGTTCTGCTCATGGCGTACCAGAACGTGCCGGATCGGATGGTCGTAGATGGCGTCATACAGCGGAAGCGTAACGCCGCCTGGGTATCCGAAGATACAGTCAACGTTCTCCCGCATGAGGCACTCCAGCAGAATGCGCGCCCCACTCATCATGGTTCCAGTTTGACTCGCGGACATTATTAAACTCTCTCGTCTCCTGAGCGTGTGCGTTAATAACGAAAAAGGCCGGCGGTGGGATCGGTCCCCGCCGCCGGCCCTTCGGAATTCCAGTCCGAAACCAGATCAGGCGGCGCCGGGTACGGCGACCTGAATGCTAATGCTTACAAGTTTCGGAAGTTGAACGGCAAGAGAGAGCCGAAGGAGGCCGGGTTGGGCGCTCGGTGCAGGCTGGAAACTCTCTCGTTCGCTCACAGAGTTAGGTTAAATCAAAAGTTTGGTAAATGCAAGAGGGATGTGCTATTAAAAGTTCTGATGACGGTATAGCCCCTTAGCAACCGCTACACTGGCAGAAAGGATCAGATAAAATAAGATTGCCGACCGTGGCGGAATGGCGGAACTGGCAGACGCACCAGACTCAAAATCTGGCGTTCTTCACTGAACGTGTGGGTTCGACCCCCACTTCCGCCACCAATCCCGCCTTACCGTGCTAGCCCTCCGTGCCCTTGCGGCTCCACTCCCGGATGTTGCGGATCTCCTCCGCCGGGATGTGCAGGAATTCCAGGAACTCCTGGTGCTCGCCTGGCGCCGATTTCTCGAACTGGGCGTGCCAGCGGTGCATATCGGCATCGGTGAAGCCCGCCTCGCGCATGACTTTCACCCACTTGTCTTTCGTAACCATCGTGTCTCTCCTTAGCCGGTCTGTGTTCTTGAGCAGCCGCGCGATCGCCAGTTGGTGATCGCGCAGCCTGCCGATTTCGGCGCTGAGTTCGGCGAGGCGGCGTTTCAGCACGCTCGCTGCGTCGCCGCGCCCTCCATCGAGCAGGGAACGAATGTCGCTGAGCTTCAACCCCGCGTCGCGGTAGATGCAGATCTGGCGCAGTCGCTCGAGGTCCTTCTCGCCGTAGAGGCGATAGTTTCCGGCGCTGCGCCGGGCCGGCTTCAGCAGCCCGGCGGACTCGTAATATAGCACCGTAGTGCGGCTGAGTCCGCAGGCCCGGGCAAGTTGGGTGACGGTCAGCGGCATCGCTCTGAATTCAGTGTGAACCCTATAGTTATAGACAGGTCAAGAAGAGCGTACTTATCAGCCTCCACGAACCGGCAAGGGCGAGTGTCAAAGAGGTAAGGTGTGATACCAGAGGAACGGTCGAATCATGGGCAAATTCGTTTTCGCCGTTTTTCGCATCGGAGCAATCGGCCTGTTCGCCTTCCCGATGCTTTCCAGCCAAAACATCATCCAGCGTTCGGTGAAGATCCCGGTCGACTTCCGTCCGGGACTCTCGCTCGACCGTTGGGACAACGGCTACTGGATTC
>JAKAJI010000139.1 GCA_021813825.1 Acidobacteriota bacterium
CAGCGGGTGTTGCCGGAGGAATTGCGGGGGCGGATTGGGGAGTTGACGCCGCAACAGTTTGTGGCGCTGCGGTTTGCCTCCGATGGGGAGTTGGCGGGGTTGGTGAAGCGGGCGCTTGAGGAGAAACTGGGATTGAAGGAGATCAAGCAGGCGGTGGTGAACTGGCGGGGGGACGAGTTCCGGGTATAGGCACACGGGGAACCGGGTCATGGGAGGCCAGGTTCCCCGCGGTTGCGAAAAAGGTGTAACTCAGGCGGCGGCGACAGCGGTTGTCGTCGTGGCTGTGGAAGTTACCGATGTAGGAACGAGGCGGGCGCCGGATTCTTCGACGAAGGAAGAAAACGCGAAGAGGGGCATGTTGTCCGCCCGAGCCCAGCGTTTCATTTTCCAGGCGAGCCGCACGAACCGGATTTCGGGTTTGCGGGAGAGGTTGATTAATACGGAATACATACCGCAATAGTATTTGGGCGGTAGTACCGTAATGGGTTTTTCACCCCAGGTTGTGCCGTCGGTTGAGCCCCACACCTCAACTTCCAGGCTTTCCTGTTCGACTGATCTTGTGATTTCGAGCGTAAGGACCAACAGTTTGCCGGCAGCGGAGCCGAGGGCGGCGGTTGGGCCGACTCCGTCCGCTTGAGCGATGACTTCCGGTAACAGCGTGATTGAACGCATTCTCGCCTCGCACGTATTCTGATACACTCTCGTCCTGCCGTGGAGGAACATGTGCTTCGTGGCAACCTACCCACGCGGCTTGCGGTGGAAGGCAGGTTTGTCTTCCGCCGTTAGTCTTAGTGTCTCACCGTCGGAGCAAAAATGAAAGAGTTTTTAGAAAGTATTTGAGGCGGAATCGGTGGAAATATTTTCGGGGCGCAACTTGTTAGCGCTTGCATACAACCTGCGGTAGACATCGGCGTTGTGGAGGACGATTTCGACATAGTCGCGGGTCTGGCTGAAGGGGATGGTTTCGACGAATTCGGCGGGTTCGCGGTAAGTGTGCCAGCTTAGCCAGAGTTGAGCGCGGCTCTGGCCTGCGTTGTAAGAAGCGAGGGCGGCCTCGGAGCTTCCATGTAGGTTATCGAGGAGGGTGCGCAGATAATAAGTTCCAATTCTTAAGTTTGTATCGGGTTGGAACAGGAGGGTGGGGTGGAAGCGCGGGACGCCGGCGCGGCGGCTGAGGTATTTGCCGGTGGAGGGGACGACCTGGGTGAGGCCGAGGGCTTTACTGGAGGAGATGGCGCGTGGATTGAATTCGGATTCCTGGCGGACGAGTGCGGCGACGAGGAAGGGATCGAGGGAATGTTCGGAGCTATAGCGCAAGAGGGCGGCGCGGTAGGGGAGGGGGAAGGCGAGTTGCCAGAACTTAGAAGGCGCGTCGTTGAGTGGGAGGTTGAGATAACCAGGGACATAGTGCTTGATGTAGCGGATGGCCTGGTCGGCGGCGTCGCGGCTGCTGGCGAGGGAGGCGAGTTCGAGGGCGGCGATTTGGGGCTGCCCATCATGGGACGCGCCGTACTTCAATTCGGTTTCGGCTTCGGGGTTGAGTCCGGCGGTGGCGAGGATTTCGGCGCGGGCGATGCGGGCCTTTGTTAACGAGTTTGGTTGAAAGTCCGTTGAAGGCGGGAGGGTTGGGCGGGGCAGGTTCGCCAGGAAGCGCAGGAGGGTAGGTGGCGGGGGCGCCGAGGGAGGGTCGAGAGACGAGAGGCGTTCGCGGGCGAGGATCGCGTAATAGGAGTTCGGGTACGAGGTAGTTACAAAGCGGAAGTAAGAGGCGGCCTGGGAAATGTCGCCTTGGGATTCCGCGATTCTTCCGAGAAAGTAGAGCGCGGCGTTGGCTTTGGGGGAGTGGGGGTAAGTGAGCAGGTGGTTGCGGAGGCCGGAGGCGGCGGCGGAGGGGTTCGCCAGGTATTGGCTCCAGACGAGTTTCCAGTTGCAATAGGCGGCGTCGGAGGAATCGGGGAAAGATTCATAGCAGGCGCGGTAGAGGGGGGAGTAGGAGGCGGGGTCATTTTCGGTGAGGAAGCGGTTGCCGAGGCTGATGAGGGCGCGCTCGCGCCAAGGATTTTTCGGATATTTGAGGGCGAGTTCGTCGACGGCGCGCTGGGCATCGGGGACGCGGTCGAGGCGGGAGGCGGCGCGGGAGAGGTAGTAGAGGCGGGCGGCGCAGGCGTCTTCGGAGGAGAGGTCGAGGGCCTGGAGGTGGGAGTAGGCTTTGCGGTCGTCGTGGGCGGCGAGCAGGGCGGCGCCGATCATGACCTGGGCCATTTCGCGGCCGGCGCGGTCGAGTTTGTCGAGGGAATCTTCAAGAAAGCGCTGGGAGGCTTGGGGTTGGCCGGCGTCGAGGAGTTTTTGGGCGCGGCCGAGGATCTGGGTGGAAGTGGGGGTGGGGTGGCCGGGGAGGTTTTTGAGGCGGGCGAGGGCCTGGGCGGCGGCAGGGGCGTCAGGGGAGAGGGGGAAGTCGTAGAAGACGGTCTGGTAGAGGCGGGAGGCTTCGTTGGGTTGGTTTTGGGCGTCGAAGGCCTGGGCGCGGAGGAAGGCGAGAGCGGGCGGGGGGACGTCGGCGGCGTGAGCGTCGAGGACGGCGAGGGCGTTGCCGGGTTGATGGGCGTCGAGGTAGCCGTGGGCGAGCAGGAGGGTGGCGGGGCCGATGAAGGGGGAAGCGGGGCTTTGATTCCAGACGGGGGCGAGGGTTTTGTTGGCTTCGTCGAGGTGGTGGGCGGCGAGTTGGGCGCCGGCGAGGTAGTAGGCGGCGTAATCGGGGAGGGAGGGGAGGAGTTTGCGGACCTTTTGGGCGTAAGTGGGGACGTTATCCCACTCTGCCTGTCGGAAGGCGACGGCGGCGAGGGCGAGATTGGCTTCGCCTTCGGCGGGAGTGCCTGGGTGGGCGGCGGCGTAGCGCTTGAGGGCGGCGGCGGAGGCGGAGGTGGGTTTGAGCGAGTGAGCCTGGCCGAGGGCGGCGAGGGTGCCGGCGCTGGCGGTGACGATGCGCGGGGCCTTGGGCGGGACGATGCGGGACGGGTGGCGGGTGTGGTGCGAGCGGGCGGATTTTTTGGATGAATTGGCGGAGGCGGTGTGTTTGTGGTGAGTTTTCTTGCGATGGGTGGACGAGGCGGGGGAAGCGGACGCCGTGGTGGGGAACCAGGCGAGAGCCGCGAGGCTAAACCAGAGGACCGGGATAAGCCGGGCCAAGGAGCGACTCATCATCATTGGCGAGGGTACGAAGTAACTCGAGGTGGAAATAATCCGGCACCGGCGGGGAGGCATTGAGATATTGGGCACGGTATTCTTCCCTGGCGGCGTCGATTTGGGGTTGCAGATGTTGATAAATATCTTTCTGGCTGCGGCCGGCTTCGAGGAGGGGTTCGTGGTAGAGGCGAATGGTGGCGACGAGGACGCGGGCCGCGCGCTGGGCCTTGAGGTGGATTCTTTTGGTTTCCGGCGGGAGGTCTTCCCAGGCCGGGCGGGGCGGAGGCGGAGGGAGGATGGCGAGGGAGACGAGGTTGTTGCCGCTGGCGCGGGCGGCGCGGCGGTCGAGCATGGCGCCGGCGAGATCGGCGAGGAGTTCGAGGCGGGGCGCGTCGGCGGGTTGACTGTCTTCGGCGTAGAGGAGGGCGGCGATGCGGCCGTAGGCTTCGATGGGGAAGGCGGTGAAGCGGCCTGGGATCGCGCCCTCGCGGTCACGGCCCGGGATGGGGTCGGCCGGTGCGAGGGCGATGGAGTTGGGGGCGGCGGTGGAGGTGAGCCAGGCGGCGAGGGTGGGGCCGAGTTCGGAAGGGATACGAAGGGCGGCGACGGGTTCGGCGGAGGTGACGGCTTCGGCGAGGGCGGGAGCGGAGGCGACGGGGATGGGATCGGGCGGAGGGCTGGAAGGGTTGGGGTGGACGGCGGCGACGCGGAGATCGCGGTTTTCGAGTGCGAAGACGATGGTGCGGGGCAGGTGCGCGGCGGCGGATTCGGCGAGGATGGCGGCCCAGGCGGAATGGTCTTCGGCGAAGCGGAGGCGGCGGGCGGCCTGGTGAAGCGCTTCGGTTTCCTGGCGGATGTAGGAATCGGCGGCGGCCCTGAGGCGGGCGGCGGCATCGAAGAGGATCGAGGAAACCAGTTCGTCCAAACGGGGCGTGGGAGAAAAAGTGGACATCGAAGGGCGCCGCAGGTTCGTACTCATTCTACCAGGAGCGGGAGAGTGGGACGAGGGGGCCGAAACAATTTGTGGGAGTCTTGTTTTGGCGGCGAAAAATGGGTGGAACCCGTGTTGCTATAATAATTTTTTCCGCCTATGCCGCAACATACGACCGAGACGCTTGACGGCGCCGCGAAGAAGATAATTCTTCTGCGGCCGCGGGGATTTTGCGCGGGAGTGGTGCGCGCGATCGATGTTGTAAAAATCATCCTCGACCTATACGGGCCGCCGGTGTATGTGCGGAAGGAGATTGTGCATAACCGGCACGTAGTGGATGAGTTACGGCGGGCCGGGGCGATTTTTGTCGAAGAGCTGGAAGAAGTTCCCGCGGGGGCGCGGGTGATTTTCAGCGCGCACGGGGTGTCGCCGGCGGTGAGGGCGGAAGCCAAGGCGAGGGAACTGCAGGTGATCGACGCGACGTGCCCGCTGGTGACGAAAGTGCATCTGGAATGTGTGAAGTTCGCGCGACAGCAGTATACGATCATCCTCATCGGGCACGCGGGTCACGATGAAGTGATCGGGACGCTGGGGGAGGCGCCGGAGTCGACGAGGCTGGTTTCGACGGTGGAAGATGTGGACCGTCTGGAAGTGCCGAACCCGGACAAGATCGCGTATCTGACCCAGACGACACTGAGCCTGGACGAGACCAAGGACATCATTGCGCGGCTGCGGGAGCGGTTTCCGGCGATCCAGGGTCCGAAGAGCCAGGACATTTGTTATGCGACGGAGAACCGGCAGTTGGGCGTGAAGGCGGTGGTACCTTTGTGCGACATGCTGCTGGTGGTAGGGAGCCAGAACAGTTCGAACTCGCGGCGGCTGGTGGAAGTTTGCGAGAAGGAAGGCGTGCCGGCGTACCTGGTGGACGATGCCGAAGAGATGAAGCCGGAGTGGTTGGAAGGGGTGCGGACGGTAGCGGTGACGGCGGGGGCTTCGGCGCCGGAGGTACTGGTGGAGGATCTGATCTGGACGCTGAAATCGCAGTTCGGATTCGGGTCGCTCGAGGAGATGGAGTTGAAGCAGGAAGACGTGCGATTCCAACTTCCGGTGATTGGCGGAGGGAGCGCCGAACTGAGGGTATGAGTCAGACCATGCCTGTCGCGGAGGCATTGTCGAACGGGGCGGCGCGGGCGGTAGCGCGAGCGACCGAGTGGTTGCTGGAGCGGCAGCATCGCGACGGTTACTGGTGGGGTGAGCTGACGGCGGACACCACGCTCGAGAGCGACTGGATCCTGCTGCAGCTTTGGCTGCACCCGCCGGTGGATGGAGTGTGGAACCCGCCGGAGCGGAAGCGGATCGACCGGGCGGTGGAGAGCATTCTGGCGCGGCAGTTGGCCGACGGGGGATTCAACATTTATCCGCAGGGGCCGTCGGATGTGAGCGCGACGGTGAAGGCGTATTTTGCGCTGAAGCTGGCGGGGCTCGACTACGACGATCCGCGGCTGAAGCGGGCGCGGGAGCGGATACTGGCGCTGGGCGGGATTCAGGCGGCGAACAGCTACGTGAAGATCAACCTGAGCCTGTTCGGGCTGTATCCGCGGGAAGGCGCGCCGACAGTGCCGCCGGAGCTGATGCTGCTTCCGGGGAATTTCATTTACCAGATGTCGTCGTGGACGCGGGCGATTGTGATTCCGCTGGCGATTGTTCATGCGTTCAATCCGCGGCGGCCGGCGCCGAAGGGTTTCGACCTGCAGGAATTGTTCATTCCGGGCGTGAAGACGGCGTTTGCCGAAGGGGCGAAGTTTTTCAGTTGGCGGAGTTTCTTTTACAAGGCCGACCGGTTTTTGAAGTGGTGGGAGAGGCACGGGCCGCCGAGCGTGCGGCAGAAGGCGATCCGGAAGGCGGAGCAGTGGATGCTCGAACGGACGCGGTACACCGACGGGCTGGGCGCGATTTATCCGCCGATGATGTATGTGATCATGGCGCTCGATCTGCTGGGGTATCCGGCGGACCATCCGGAGCGCGTGGAAGCGCAGCGGCAGTTTGACCGGTTGATGGTGGACGACGAGCGCGGGTTCTATTTCCAGCCGTGTTTTTCGGTGGTGTGGGACACGGCGATTGCGGGATATGCGCTGGGATTGGGCGGAGAGCCGCCGGAGACCGCGCTGAGCCGGGCGGCGGACTGGCTGCTGACGAAGGAAGTGCGGCACAAGGGCGACTGGAGCGTGAAGCGGCCGAAGACGGAGCCGGCGGGGTGGTATTTCGAGTTCGCCAACGAGTTTTATCCGGACATTGACGATACGGCGATGGTGCTGCTGGCGCTGAGCCGGGCGCAGGGAAAGCCGGCGGCGCAGTCGGCGGCGGTGGAGCGGGCGGTGAAGTGGCTGCTCGACATGCAGTCGAAGGACGGCGGCTGGGCGGCGTTCGATGTGGACAACAACTGGGAGTCGCTGAGCTACGTGCCGTTTGCGGACCACAACGCGATGCTGGACCCAACGTGTCCGGACATCACGGGGCGGGTGCTCGAAGCGCTGTGCGCGTGCGGGGTGAGCCGGGATCATCCGGCGGTTGAGCGCGGGGTGAAGTACCTGTTGCGAGCGCAGGAGCAGGATGGAAGCTGGTACGGGCGATGGGGCGTGGATTACATCTACGGCACATTTCTGGCGTTGCGTGGGCTGGCGGCGGCGGGGGTAAGCGAGTTGGAAGCGCCGGTGCAGCGGGCGCTCGAGTGGGTGCGGGCGAACCAGAATTTTGATGGTGGCTGGGGCGAGAGTTGCGCCAGCTACGAGGAAAACCGCTATGTAGCGGCGGCGAGCACGCCCTCTCAGACGGCGTGGGCGGTGCTGGCGCTGCTGGCGGGCGGGGACACGACGAGCGCGAGTCTGAAGGACGGCGTGGAGTATCTGCTGCGGACGCAGACGAGCGACGGGACCTGGGAAGAGGAGTTGGCGACGGGCACGGGTTTCCCGAGGGTGTTCTACCTGAGCTATCACTTGTACCGGCACTCGTTTCCGGTGATGGCGCTGAATTGTTTTCTGCAGGCGAGGAGCGCGGGCCGCGGCTGAGGGCCGCGCGTCTGGCTCGACGCATGAAACCCGTACTTGTTACCGGGGCCACAGGGTTTTTGGGCTGGCACATTGCGCGGCTGCTCAGCGAGCGCGGCTACAAGGTGCGTGCGCTGGCGCGTCCGGGGAGCCGGCTGCGGGAACTTGACGTCGAACGCGTGGAAGGGGACCTGCGCGATGCGGCGTCGGTGGAGCGGGCGGCGGCGGGGTGCGGGCTGATTTTTCACGCGGCGGCGGACTACCGGCTGTGGGCGCGGGACCGGGCGGAGATGTTCCGTTCGAACGTGGAAGGGACGCGGAACGTGCTGGAGGCCGCGCTGCGGGAAGGCGCCGAGCGGGTGGTGTACACGAGCACGGTGGGTTGCATTGGGATTCCGCCGGGCGGGGAAGGGGACGAGACGACGCCGGTGAGCGAGGCGGAGATGGCGGGCGACTACAAGCGGTCGAAGTTTCAGGCCGAGCGGGTGGCGCTCGAGTACGCGCGGATGGGGGTGCCGGTGGTGGTGGTGAATCCGACGGCGCCGGTGGGGGACCACGATTTCAAGCCGACGCCGACGGGGCGGATCATTCTGGATTTTCTTTTAGGGCGGATGCCGGCCTATATCGAGACCGGGTTGAACGTGGTGGATGTACGGGACACGGCGATGGGGCATCTGCTGGCGAGCGAGCGGGGGGTGGAGGGAGAGCGGTACATACTGGGCTGCCAGAACCTGACGCTCGAGCAGATTTTGGGAAGACTGGCGGCGATCAGCGGAATGGCGGCGCCGCGGTGGAAGATTCCGTACGCGATGGCGTATTTCACGGGGATGATCGACACGGGCCTTTCGCGGGTGACGGGGCGGGAGCCGCGGGCGCCGCTCGATGCGGTGCGGATGGCGAAGAAGAAGATGTTCGTGAGTTGGGAGAAGGCGAGGCGGGAACTGGGATTTGCGCCGAAGCCGGTGGAAGAAGCGCTGCAGCGGGCGGTGGAGTGGTTTCAGGCGAACGGGTATGTGCCGGAGTCGCGGAGGCTGAGCGTCGCGAGTTGAATGCGCTGGGATTTGTGGCCGCGGAGCGGCGGGAGTTCGAAGGGATTGAGCGGTTGTTGAGCGGAGTACGCAGGATGCGAGCGCGGATTGATTATTTGGCCGAGGGGCAGTGGGCGGGGCGCCGGGTGGTGCTGGCGGCCAACGGTCCGGGGCCGAAGTTGGCGCGGGAGGCGGTAGAGGCGGTGGGGGAAGTAGGGGCGTGGGTGAGCACGGGGTACTGCGGCGCGCTGGACGCGAGGCTGGCGGTTGGCGATATTCTAGTAGCAACGGCGGTCAATGACTGGGCCGCCGTTGTGCCGGAGTGTCCGGCGGGGTTTTTGAAGGGCCGGATCGTATCGCAAGACCGCGTAGTGAATACGGCTTGGGAAAAGCGGCAACTGGCCGCGACGGGGGCCGTAGCTGTAGAGATGGAAGCTGCCGGGGTAGCGGCGGCGGCGCAGGAACAGGGGTTACCGTTCTTTTGCATTCGCGTGGTGACGGACGGAGCGAACGAGGACATGCCGATGGACTTCAATCGATACCGCGGGCCGGACGGGCGGTTTTCGCGTGGGCGGATTGCGCTGGCGGCGATCGGGCGGCCGAAGACGCTGGCGGCGCTGATTCGCTTCGGGCGGCGGTGTGAGAGGGCATCGATTCAACTAGGAGAAGGCCTTGCCGGCTGCCGGTTCTAAGGACGGACAAATCGGCGGGCTGGCGGCGCACGCGTTGGCCCTGGGGCGGCTGGGAGAAGTGCCCTCGGCGATGCAGGCGGCCGTGTACCTGGGGAACCGGAAGGTGAGCGTTGAGTCGATTCCGACACCGGAGATCGGCGCGGGCGAGGTGCTGATCCAGGTGGAGAGCTGCGGGATCTGCCACACGGATTTGAAGAAGATCGAATACGACCTGCTGGCGCCACCGAGGATATTCGGGCATGAGACGGCGGGGGTGATCGCGGCGGTGGGGGCGGGGGTGACGGAGTACGAGCCGGGCGACCGCGTGGTGGTATTTCACCATATCCCGTGTATGGATTGTTTTTACTGCCGGCATAAGCTGTACGCGCAGTGTCCGGTGTACAAGCGCGTGGGGGTGACGGCGGGGTTTGAGCCGGCGGGCGGGGGATTCGCGCAGTATGTGCGGGCGATGGACTGGATTGTGCGGCGGGGCATTGAGAAGATTCCGGAGGGGGTGGCGTTCGAGCGGGCATCGTTTGTGGAGCCGGTGAACACGTGCGTGAAGGGATTCGCGATGCTGGGCGCGGGGCATGGGGACGTGGTTGTCGTGCTGGGGCAGGGGCCGATCGGGTTGATTTTCACGATGCTGGCGCGGCGGGCGGGCGCGACAGTGCTGGCGACGGACGCGATGGGGCACCGGCGGGGGATGGCGCAGAAGTTTGGCGCGGTGGCGGCGTATGATCCGCGGGACGAGCGATTCCGGGAGCATGTGCGGGACCTGACGGAAGGCCGGGGAGCGGACTTTGCGATTGTGGCCGCCTCGGCGCGGGGGATTGTGGAGCAGGCTGTCGAAGGGACGCGGCCCGGTGCGAAGATATTATTATTCGCCCAGACTTCGCATCAAGAACGAATCGAAGTTTCCGGCGCCGACGTCTGTGTCGGTGAGCGGGCATTGCTGGGCTCTTATAGTGCGTCGGTCGATTTGCAGAAAGAGTCGGCCGGATTGGTTTTTAGTGGAGCGCTGCCGGTTGAAGACTTGATCTCCGACATTGTGGCGTTGAATGAGATCGGGGACGGGATTGAGCTGGCCTTGCACCCGTTAGAGCGCTCGCTGAAGATTATGGTGCAGCCTCAAAGGTGGCAGGATTGAAACGGATGAGAGCGGCCGTGTTGTACGGCCGGGAAGATTTACGGATTCAGGACGTGGAGGTACCGAGGCTCGAACCGGGCGACCTGCTGGTTCGGGTGCGTTCGGCGTTGACGTGCGGGACCGATGTGAAGGTGTTCCGGCGGGGATATCATGCGCGGATGATCGTGCCTCCTGCTTTGTTTGGCCACGAATTGGCGGGTGACGTGGCGGAGGTGGGTCCGGGTGTGAAGGAGTTCCAACCGGGCGACCGCGTGGTGGCGGCCAATTCCGCTCCGTGCGGGGTGTGTTTTTACTGCCGGCGGGGGCAGGAAAATCTCTGCGAGGACCTGCTGTTCAACAACGGCGCGTACGCGGAGTATATCCGGATTCCGGCGCGGATTGTCGCACGGAACACGTATAAGCTGCCGGCGAGCGTGTCGTACCAGGACGCGGCGCTGTGCGAGCCACTGGCTTGCGCGCTGCGTGGACTGGACGAGACGGGAGTGAGGGCCGGCGATACGGTGGCCGTGATCGGGCTGGGGCCGATCGGGTTGATGTTTGTGAAGATGGCGAAGGTGCTGGGCGCGCGGGTGATTGCGATCGGGCGGCGGGAGGTGCAGTTACAACACGCGCGGCAGATGGGGTCGGACCATGGCTTGATCGCGGGCGAGGACACGGAGGCCCTGGTTGAGCAGGTGCGTGCTTTGACCGCGGGGCGCGGTGCGGACTCGGTGATCGAGGCGGTGGGGCGGCCGGAGACGTGGGAGGCGGCGGTGCGCCTGGCGCGCCGCGGCGGGGTGGTGAATTTCTTCGGCGGCTGTCCGAACGGCACCACGGTGGAGATCGACACGTCGCTGATGCATTATTCGAACCTGACGTGCATGGCGAGTTTCCATTTCACGCCGGCGCATGTGCGGCGGGCGTTGGAGATCGTGACCGAAGGCGGCGCGACGGCGCGGGATTTCGTGAACCGGGTGGAACCGCTGGAGAACCTGCTCGAGGTCATGCATCATCTGACCAGCCACAATGGTCACATGAAGACCGCGATCATCCCGTGACGAGCGAGGCGGTTGAGACCGGCTACGTGATGCCGGCCGAGTATGTGCAACGCCCGGCTCTGATGGAGCGCAAGTGGGAGCGGGCGGACGCCCTGGCTTACACGCGATGGCTGGCGACAAATCACTACGAGAATTTCCATGTGGTG
>JAKAJI010000140.1 GCA_021813825.1 Acidobacteriota bacterium
TCGATCACCGCAGTCTGAATCAGGAGATTCCTGCATTTCGCGCTCCGGGCGGCGTGGTGCCGACAACGGAAAACCTTGCCCGGGAGATTCAACGCATCCTCAGCGAGCGCTGGCCGGATGCATTTCCATCCACAGGAGCGCGGTTGTACCGCATTCGGTTGGAAGAGACCAATAACAATTTTTTCGAGCTACGTACATGAAATCCAACAAAGCCCTCGTCCGCGTCATGCCGTCCAAGGACGGCGCGAGTCCGATCGCCGATCATATGAGAGAAGTGCTGGCCCAACTTGGCGAAGACCCTTCGCGTGAGGGGCTCATCCAGACGCCGGAGCGCGCCGATAAGGCACTGCGCTTCCTGACCAGCGGCTACTCGATGAACCTGGAGCAGATCGTCAACGGCGCGCTTTTTACGCACTCCTGCGACGAAATGGTTGTGGTGAAGGACATTGAATTCTTCAGCCTCTGCGAGCACCACTTGCTGCCGTTCTACGGCAAGATGCACGTGGCCTATCTGCCGAAGAAGAAGGTCATCGGTCTCAGCAAGATTCCGCGAATCGTGGATATGTTCGCGCGGCGCTTGCAGTTGCAGGAGCGGCTGACACAGCAGGTGGCTGAGGCCGTGCAGCAGGTGCTCGATCCGCGTGGGGTTGGGGTGGTGTGCGAGGCGCGCCATTTCTGCATGATGATGCGCGGAGTCGAGAAACAGCATTCCGGTGCTGTCACGAGCGCTATGCTGGGCGGCTTTCGCTCCCGCAAGGCCACACGGGACGAATTTCTCGCACTGCTGCGGGACCGATCGTAGCGAATTCCCCTGGGGGCTCGTCAGATCGGTCGCTTCACCCCACGGGCCGTGCTGGCTGGCTTAGGGTGGCCGGCAAAGAACTCCCACACAGCAGACGTGGCGTCCAGCATGTGCATTTCGGGTCCCGCCGCCAGCGTTAGCCACACCGACTCATGCGGCGCACCAGGCCAGACGTGGCCTTGGCCAAGCACCGAGATTGTTTCGACGCCGATGCCGGCCGGGCATCCGCGGTGGCTGCGGCGGAAGACGCCGAACGTTTGGGGGTAGACGTAGGCGGTCGGGGCGCATCCATCCTGTTTTGCCCACCAGTCACTCAGCGCGTTGGCGCCGAGCACCTCGCCGCCATGTTGGATCACCTCGCCGCCTTCGGGCGGAATGAAGTGGTCAAGGGTCCCAAAGACGTCCAAGGAGGAGACCGGCTCGGAGGGGTGGAGCGAAGGAAGGATGGCGAGGCCGAGAGTGCCGGCGACGCTCGCCACCGCGGCGATGGTTCCCGGCCGCTCCGCGGCGTAGCGATTGGCCATGAAGGCTCCGTTCGAGTGGCCGGCGAGGAAGATACGGCGCCGGTCAATCCGGTACTGGCCCTCAATCCGGGCGATTAGTGCATCGAGGAACGCCACGTCGTCAACGTGCGCGTCCTGGCCTTGAATGCGAGGCGACTTGGCATCCGTGCGCCCGTCGTTCCAGCCGCGGTGACGTCCGTTGGGGTATGCCACGAGAAACCCATATTCGGCGGCGAGGGAATCGAATCCAAGTTCGCGTTCGACGATACCTCCGGAACCAAACCGGCCATGAAGCACAATGACCAGCGGTGACGGGCCATTGCCCGCCGACTCCGGGATGTAAAGAAGCGCACTGCGTGAGAGACCTGCTGCCTTCAGGTGGACCGGAACGCGCCGGCCGGCCCCCACTTCGCCGAAACACATCGACACGGCGGCGAGAACCGCCAGCGCCCGTCCTGCGATCTGGTGCGTTCCCAACATGCATGCACACCTGTTCCCAGTGTCGCGCCGCGCCGGGAGCAGGCGGAAGGGACACCGAACTTTCGTGGGGCTGCCGTCGCCGGCCCTACTGGTCCAGCTTTTCGTAGCTGACGAAGGCGAACTTCTTCGAATCCGGCGACCAGGAGTTCACGTTGATGGTGCCTTGGCCGCCGAAGACCGTGGTCAGGGTTTCCAGCTTTCGGAGATCCGGCTTTTTCTTGGGTAGCGGCATCATGCGAAGCTGAACCTCGGTGCGCCCATTGTGGGTTGGCGTCCCCTTTGGAAACGAAAGAAAAACAAGCCACTTGCCGTTAGGGGACGGGTGAGGGAACCAGTCTTCGAGCTCATCCTCGGTGATGCGTTCCGCCAGAGCGTCGTTTTGGCCTGCACCGGAGGCGGGCATACGCCAGATATCCCAACCTCCGGAGCGGTTCGAGTTGAAGTAGATCCATTTCCCGTCCGGCGAGTAGTCTGGGCCATCGTCGTATCCCGGGGCGAATGTGAGCCGCTGCTCGGGCCCTCCGTTCTCGGGTACGCGAAAAACATGGAAACTATCGCCTCGGTCGGCGACGAAGGCGAGCCAGCGTCCATCCGGGGACCAGCCGTGGAAATAACTGGGACTGCCGGGAGTCATCAAGGTGGGCGAGGATCCGTCGGAGGCGGTGACGTAAACGCGAGAGCCCTTCGATTCACCGGTGCGGGCCGACACCGCCAGCAGGCGCCCTTCGGGCGACGGTCCGTGATCATTGTTCACCTCGAGGCCACCGGCGAACGTGATCTTTTCGAGCGGCCCTCCGTTTACGGGCAACCGGTAGAGCGCACCACCCGAGTTGACCAGCAGGTAGCGGCCGTCACGAGTCCAGTTCGGCGCTTCGAAGACCGTATCGGCCGAGTACACGACGTGGGTGGAGCGGGAATTCAGGTCGTAAATTGAGATGTGGCTCCGCCAATGCTGCTGCGCCGCCGCCGGGGTGGAGGTATCGAGGGTGACATCGGAGAAAACTGCCGTTTCAAGCACATTTGCGTCATGGGAGCAGACGCCGAGACCGACGTACACCGGGTCGTGAAGCTCGACCATTGTGGTGCCGCCCAGCGTCAGAGGTCCCGTCGCCTCCCCGGTGTAGAGCGTGAATCGGTTTCCACGGCGTTCTATCCGGAGCCGTGCCGGCGCCTCGACATGGGCCTGCACCTCCGCCGTATCGGCGCCTTCGGCGGGCCGGTACTGCAAGCTGGTTAAACCGCTGCCATGGATGGCGGCGTCGGCGTACGCCGAGCCTGGCGTAAGGTCCTGACGGAACATGAGCACGGCCTTGCGATGCGGAACGGCGCCGGCGCCGAGAAAGCGGATGCGTGCCGTCAGCGTGGCGTCACCCGAAAGTCTCCGCCAGACGAAGTGGAAGGCATCAGTCCGGGCCCAAATGTTGGCGCCGCCGCCGGTGACGCGGTACTCGCCTTGCGAGGCATCGAAGGTGATCGAGCCTGGCTTCGGGTTATCGCCGATGTCGCTGTCACCCTCGAAGAGCCCGAGGGGAGTGGCGGAGAGGAGCAGCGCGGCCGCAAGCAGCGCCATCCCGGACAGGCGCACGAAAAGAGAGCGAAGTGTCACGACTCGTTATCTTCCCAAAAATGGAAGTACGCCGCGGCTCCGGCCGTGCAAAGCGCGATTTTTCTACAGTTGTGTTTCCTCACCGACGATATGACAACTGGGCGCAGGCGTGACGCATCCCTCCTACACGCCCGCCGGGCCAGGGGTGAGGGTGAGGGACAACGGGCCGAGAGCCCGAAGACAAGGAGAGTTCCACATGGCAACAAATCGAAAGAGCCCGGTCGGTGTTCGACGAGGCGGAGGTTCGGCGGTGGCGGACTGGCCGGACCGGGAGGACATCCGGCCGGAAGCGCCGCGCATCGAGCCTGATATCGAGTGGGGACAGCCGGAGGCGGCCCAGAGTCTGTGCAAGCGCTATGGCATCGACAACCACAGCCTGGAAATGCGCCGGAATTTCGTCCGGCTCACCGAGCAGGACCGGGTCCGGATGGCGGAGATGGTTCCCTGGATTCAAGGTTGCGCCGCGCGGATCGTCAAACAGTTCTACGACTGGCAATTCGAATTCGGCCCAACGCGGGATTTTTTCATGGCCTATTCGCGGGAGCGCGGCATTCCTCTGGCCGTTTTGCGCAAGCAGCTCGAAGCCAAGCAGACGGAGTACCTGATCGAAGTCTTCGCCGGTTCTTCGGTTAACTGGGACACACGGTATTTCGAGAAGCGACTGCAGGTCGGAGCCGCCCATGACCGCGTCGGCTTGGCGTTGAAATGGTACCTCGGAGCCTACGCCGAATACCAGCGTTTGATCGGCGAGGAACTTCGCCGTGATTTCGGCCACTCCGAGCAGACGTGGCAGATCGAGACCGCCGTGAACCGAGTTTTCAATCTCGATCAACAGGCGGTGGGCGACGCTTTCACTCTTACGACGCTCAATGCTGTTCTCGACTCGGCAGGTATCGGCCTCGATGAGGTGACCTCCGCTGGAGACAAGAGCGAACAGGTCAGTAACGTGAAGCATGCGCTCGCGCGCCAGTTGTCCGGCTTCGTCGAGGCGATGAATCACATGTCGGACGAACACAACCGCGGCGATATCGACGTCATAATGCCGGTCGATCAGTTCCGAGGCACGTTCAGGCAGATGGCCCAGGGCGTTAATGACATGGTCGCCGGCCACATTACCGTCAAAAAGAAAGCGATGGCCTGCGTCGAGGAGTTCGCCAAGGGGAACTTTGACGCTCCGTTGGAGCAGTTTCCCGGCAAGAAGGCGTTCATCAACCGTACGATCGAAGGCCTGCGAGGCAATATCCAAAAGTTCATCGCCGACATGAACCGAATGTCGGACGAGCATAACAAGGGTGACATCGACGTTGTGATGCCGGCTGCCGACTATCATGGGGCGTTTCAAGTCATGGCCCAGGGCGTGAACGACATGGTTGCCGGCCATATCACGGTCAAGAAAAAGGCGATGGCCTGCGTCGCCGAGTTTGGGAAGGGCAACTTCCGGGCGCAACTGGAAAAGTTCCCTGGGAAGAAGGCTTTCATCAACGACACCATCGAGTCGATGCGAAGCAATCTCAGTGGGCTGATCAATGAAGTGGCGCAGAACGCCTCCCTGTTGGCGTCCTCCTCCGAGGAACTGAGTTCGGTCAGCCAGCAGATGTCGGCTAACGCAGAAGAGACCGCCACGCAGGCGAACGTGGTCAGCGCCGCCAGTGAGCAGGTGTCAAAGAATGTCAGCGTGGTGGCTACGGGGAGCGAAGAGATGCTGGCCTCGATCCGGGAGATCGCCAAGAGCGCAAACGAAGCCGCGCGCGTCGCGCGGAACGCGGTCAAAGTGGCGGACACTACGAATCAGACGGTGGCCAAGCTGGGAGAATCCAGCGTGGAAATCGGCAAGGTTATCAAGGTCATCACGTCAATCGCCCAACAGACGAATCTTTTGGCTCTCAACGCGACCATTGAAGCGGCCCGCGCGGGAGAGGCGGGCAAGGGATTCGCGGTCGTGGCCAACGAAGTAAAAGAACTGGCCAAGGAGACGGCCAAGGCCACCGAAGAGATCGGCCAGAAGATCGACGCGATTCAGGGCGACACGCAGGGCGCGGTGAAGGCCATCGCGGAAATCGGAACGATCATCAACCAGATCAACGACATTTCCAACACGATCGCCTCTGCGGTAGAAGAGCAGACGGCGACAACGAACGAAATCGGCCGGAACGTCACGGAGGCGGCGAAGGGAACCAGTGAAATCGCTCGCAACATCACCGGCGTTGCAAAGGCCGCTGAGGACACCACGAGCGGGGCCAACGATACCTTGAAAGCGGCTCAGTCGTTGAGCCAGATGGCCGCTCAACTCCAGCAGTTGATGTCGCGCTTCAAGGTCTAGTTCAGCGCGAAGTTAACCTTACGACCAGCGGCCCGCCAATCTGGCGGGCCGTTTCTTTGTTTGGGCGAACGTCGCAGAGGATTCGTGGTGCGGACGGTGGGACTCGAACCCACACGGCCCTTGCGGGCCAGCGGCTTTTAAGGCCGCTATGTCTACCGGTTCCATCACGTCCGCGCGTGGTTTCATTATGGCCCACCGGGCATGCCCGACGCGCCCGGAGACCGGCAGGCTACGACCCGCATTCCTGAATATCCGCGCTACACTCAATTTTTGTCTGCTTCCGCGCCACCCCGAGGAACCTACTACCACCGCCCATGAGCTGGAAAGGCGACTACGTTTTCGTCATTCGGAACCTCGTCCTGAAGGACTTCCGGATCCGCTACCGGAATATGTCTCTGGGGGTCTTTTGGTCGTTGCTCAACCCGTTAGTCATGCTCGGCGTACTTGTGTTCGTGTTCACGCGGATATTTAAGAATCCGAGCCCAGTTTATCCTGTATTCGTTTTGTGCGGCCTCGTGCCATTCAATTTCTTCTCGAGCGCGTGGATCTCGTCGACGACTTGCATCGTGGACAACGCGGGGTTGATCAAACGGGTTCCCTTTCCTCGAGAGATCATTCCCATCGCGACGGTTCTGTCGACGACGATTCATCTGTTCTTGCAGATTGTGCTGATGCTCGGCTTCGCACTGGCCTATGATCGTCCGCCGAACCGTTACTGGATGCTTCTGCCCGTGGTCTGGCTGCCGGCGGTCGCGTTTCTCTGCGGTCTGGGGCTGATCTGTTCCGGACTGAACGTCTATATGCGGGACATGCGCTATGTAGTGGAATCGGTGGTGACGGTGATGTTCTATCTGGTGCCGATTTTCTACGACTTCAGCCTGATCCCCGAGAGGTTTCGGACCATTTATTCGTTGAACCCGATCGCCGCTCTGGTGCTCGCGCAGCGGACGATCATCCTGGCCGCGAAGGCGCCACCCGAGACGCTCATGTGGAAACTGTCGCTAAGTTCGCTGGGGATGCTGGGGCTAGGGTTATTGGTGTTTCAGAAGCTGAAGCGCCGGTTCTACAACTACCTTTGAGGCCGCTCCGATGACAGTCATCCAGTTCAACAACGTCAGCAAGATCTACCAACGACATAGCGGCCAGCGGTTGTTGCGGGACCATATCCGAGAATGGTTCCGGCGCTCGGAAGCGCAGTCGTTCCACGCGCTTGAGGATGTGAGCTTCCGCATCGAAGCCGGCGAGCGAGTGGCAATCGTCGGCCAGAATGGCGCCGGCAAGAGCACGACCTTAAGTCTCATGGCCGGCTTGTCGTGGCCGGAACGCGGGACCGTTTCCGTTTCCGGCCGCGTCGCCGCGCTACTCGAACTTGGTTCCGGGTTTCACCATGACCTGACGGGCATGGAGAATATCAAGCTCAACGCCTCGCTGCTCGGATTCTCGCGCAAGCAGACTCTGGGGATGATCGATGAAATCATCGACTTTTCCGGCATTGGCGATTTCATCCACGCGCCGATTCGGACGTACTCTACCGGCATGGTGATGCGGCTGGCTTTCTCCGTGGCAATCAACCTGAACCCGGATATATTGATCACGGACGAAATCCTGACCGTTGGGGACGCGGCGTTTCAGGAAAAATGCCTGGGGCGAATTCAGCGGTTCACCGGCGCCGGTAAGACCATGGTGAGTGTCAGCCACAATCCCGGCATGGTCAAGACGCTCTGCGACCGCGCGATCTGGCTAGACCACGGCCGCGTGGTTCAGGATGGAAAAGCCTCAGACGTTCTCGAGGCTTACGCTGACCGCTTTGCAGTTTCCGCGTGAGACTTCACGGCATTCTGCGCCGCGCGCGGCACTGAGCAGCAGGGCAGGCGAGCCTACCGCCTTCCCGCCACGCGCGGCGTAACAGGAGCCGTGCAATTTCATGAGCGGCCGCCCGAGCAGCGCCTCAGGCGACGCCCTGGCCAGCCATCATGGCGAGTTCGCCATCCTCGACCCGCAACAGTTCCACGCGATGGCAGATGTCGGCCAACGTGATGCGGTCAAGAATCTCGGCGGTGGCGTCGCGCACCTGACGCATCACCAGGCGCGTACCACAATAGCGTACATCCCCACACTCCTGGCAGGGCCGATAGGCCGTCTCACTCGCACAGGGTAAGGGCGCCAGCGGGCCCTCAATCATTCGAATGACGGCGCCAAGCGTAACCTGTTCGGGCGGCTTGGCCAATTGGTAGCCGCCGCCGCGTCCCGGCTTGCTGTCGACGATCGCGTTTGACTTTAGGGAAAGAAGAATCAGTTCCAGAAACTTCTTTGGGATGGCTTCCTGCTCGGCAATGGCGGACACCAGCATCGGACCGTGCCCGTAGTTTCGAGCCAGGGCATATAGGGCGCGAAGCCCGTACTTCGTCTTTTTAGATATGAATCGCAATGGCGGACTCCTTTATGCATCCTGGTTACCTTTTGAGTCCCCTTCCACCGTAGTTTGCCTCGTAATACTGCTGATACTCCCTCGTTCGCACCCTTTCGATCCAGCCAGGGTGTCTTTTATACCAATCGATCGTCAAAGGTAACCCAGCACTAAAGGACACTTCCGGACGCCATCCGGTTTCATGAAAAATTTTCTCGCTCGATAAAGAATAGCGACGATCATGGCCGGGGCGGTCGGTAACGTGCCGGATCTGGGCGTCGTTCCCCCCTGTTTCGGCGAGGACTCGCCGCACAACTTCGATGTTTTCGAGGGATTCGTTACCGCCGACGTTATACACCTCGCCCGGACGGCCGCGTTCGAGCACGGCGAGCAGGGCGCGGCAATGATCTTCCACATACAACCAGTCCCGCACCTGGCGGCCGTCGCCATAAACCGGCAACTCCTTTCCTTCTAGTGCGTTGAGAACCATCAAGGGAATTAGCTTCTCCGGGAACTGGTAGGGGCCGTAGTTGTTCGACGCCCGAGTGACGATGGCCGGAAGGCCGTAGGTGACCCAGTAGGAACGCACCAGAAGATCCGAAGACGCCTTGGATGCCGAGTAGGGACTGTTCGGCCGCAGGGCATCGTCCTCCGTGGATTCGTGGGGAGGTTCGACGCTGCCGTAAACCTCGTCGGTTGAAACATGGAGGAAGCGCTCGATCCGAGCCTTTCGCGCCGCCTCCAATAGGGTGAACGTGCCGCGTACGTTGGTCTCGATGAACGCGCCTGGCGAAAGGATGCTGCGATCCACATGGGACTCCGCCGCGAAATGGACGACGGCCGCGGGTTGCTCTTCAGCCAGCAGCCTCTCGACCAGCCCGGCATCGCAGATGTCGCCACGGACAAACCGGTAGCCGGGGCTCCCGGCAACGAGCTCGAGATTCTCCAGATTTCCCGCGTATGTCAGCTTGTCCAGATTGATGATCTCGAAGCCGCGAGTGCACGCCATCCTCACGAAGGCCGAGCCGATAAACCCTGCCCCACCCGTCACCAAAAGTTTCATGTGCTGTGTTCTTTCCCGCTGTGCCGCTACTTGTGCTGCGTCTCCCAGTCGTAGGCCAGCGAGGAATCGTTGTAGGGGATGCGCCCTTCGTCCGCCGGATCGTAGAATCGGTCGGTCATATACACCAGAAGCGCCGGGTCACGGCCGATCACCTTGTATCCATGCGCCACGCCGGGAGGGATGAGGATTTGCCACGGCCGCAGCGCACCCACGTACATCGTATTCTTGCGACCGTAGGTGGGCGAATCCTCGCGAAAGTCCACCAGAGCCACCTGGAACATCCCGGCCGCCGGCGTCCAGCAGTCGGTCTGCCGGGTGTGAATGTGGAACGCCTTGATCGTACCCGGATAGCTCAGCGCGGCCGACACCTGAGAGCTATCAAGCGGGAAAGACGCGGCGATCCCCTGCCGCAAGCGATGGATCTCAAGAAAATACCCGCGGTCATCCGGCCAGAGGGTGACCGGTTGGATTTTCACTCCGTCAATTAACTTCGGGGCATCTGGGACTGTAATCAGATCTCCCAGCCCCTTTTCGCAAGCCGGCCGTCCCAGCCGCAACGAGGTCGCTGCACTCATCGCTCCGAGTATAGCCAACTCGCTTGCCCGAACCGGTCCGTACAGTATGCTAACGGCTGCTCTATGCCAATCGATCCCGCGGGGCTTTCCGCACCCGCGGCTTCTGTCTGCGAACTCTCGCTCGTAATTGCTGCGTTCCACGAAGCGGGGGTGCTCGGCGACTCGGTGGCGGCCATCGCGCGATCCGTGGCCGAGGTGACCGCGGACTATGAAATCATCGTAGTCGACGACGGCTCCTACGACGCCACCTGGACCGCGGTCACAGCCGCGCACGAAGCCGACGCACAGTTTTGCGGCCTTCGGCTGAGCCGCAATTTCGGCAAGGATGCCGCCCTTTCAGCCGGAATCGAACGTAGCCGGGGCCGTGCGATAGTGGTACTGGACGCCGGCCTCCAGCACCCCCCGGCCCTGATCCCGGAGCTTTACCGTGCATGGAAGCGGGTGCGGAAATCGTCAACGGCATCAAACGCGACCGGACGAAAGAGCCGTTGATCCGGCGGTTGATGTCCCGGATGTTCCACCTGGCGGCCTCCCGGCTCACGGGCTTGGACTTCAACAACTCGAGCGACTTCAAGCTGTTGGACCGGCGCGTGGTAGACGCGTGGCTCGCCCTGCCGGAACGGCGGAATTTCTTTCGCGGTATGGTCGCCTGGCTCGGCTTCCGCGCCGAGGACATCTACTTCGATGTCGCGCGACGGGCGGAGGCGGATCGAAATATGGCGTGTTGCGCCTTGTCCGTATGGCGTGGTCGGCGGCGAGTTCCTATTCGGTCGCGCCGCTGCATATCATTCACTTGCTTGCCGCCACATTTCTGTCCCCAGGCTTGGTCCTCGGTGCTCGGGCGTTGTACCAGAAGCTCACCGGACAAGCCATCGGCGGCTTCACGACGGTGATCATTCTGGAATTGCTCATGGGCGGCTTCATCCTGCTCAGCCTCGGCATCAACGCCGAGTATCTGGCCGCGATTTACGACGAGACTAAACTCCGCCCCCGCTACATCGTGGCCGAAAGCCTTCCTGCCGGTTATTGTGGCACCATTGCCCCCGAAGCCCACTCCTGAGCCTAAACCGGCCCGCCGAACGCTCCGCACGCCAATTGGGGCGCCATACTGTGCGCGGGCTGTTGGTGCTCGTGGTGCGTCTCTGAAATCGGAATCCCTGCGTCCTGTTTGGGTACGCGAGCGACGCGCTTTACACGCTGCGCGCGGCCCAGGCCATCGCGCAACACCATCTACCCCGGCCCAATCCGAACCTTGGCGCACCGTTCGGGGCCAACTGGCTGGATTTCCCGGTCTTTAACACGATCGACAGCCTGTTCCTTGTGGCGCTGACACTGGTCACGCGCTTTCCGGGGCTGATGGTCAACTCGCTTTGGCTCACCGCCACAGTCGTCACGTCGGCGACAGCCTGCTGGGGCTTCCGCCGCCTCGGG
>JAKAJI010000141.1 GCA_021813825.1 Acidobacteriota bacterium
AGCATCTCAGCTCCGGTTCTCTCGCACTGTCAGCACCGTCGCCCCTTGCGTCTCCGCGAGAAACGTCTCCGTCATGGTGTCCGCCGCTAGGCTGCACGATGGATACACCGTCCCGTCCCACGGATCCGTAAACGCAAAATCCCCCGCCCTGCCGGCCATCTCACGGAAGAACTCCTGCAGCGCGTGCATCTCACCCTCATCCAGCGCACTCACTTGAATCGTCCACTGATGCAGCGGTGCCGCGTAGTCCCCAAACCGCTGCTCGCTCCCGTCCACAAACCGCAGCACCTGCGTCGAATAAGTCAATGTTCTTCCCGCCGGATACTGAGCCACCGCGCCCGTCTTCAACACAGGAAAACTGTTCATCGCCTCTAGTACCCCTGAATGACATCGTTCAGCGAATTGGAATTCAGCAGCGCCTGCCGCACCGCCGCTGCGATATCGGAACTCCGATTCAAGAAGGATTGCGTGTCCATCGCATTCACTTGCACAGTCACTTGTGGCCCCGCCTGCGCCTGGCTCCCGCTTCCAACTGGCCGCGCCATTCCGTTCTGCCCCCAGTCTGCCGCCGTCAATCCTCCGCCGCCCGGTCCATCAATCCCGCCCTGGAACTGCACCGAAGGAGGTATCAGGAACGGCATCAGCGGCGGCGGAGCGCTGTTCCCGCCACCGAACAACCCCGCCAGCCCGCCGATCAGCGAACTCAGCCCGAATCCGCCCCCGAACAGCGAAGCCAGGCTGAATCCGCCTCCTCCGAATCCACCAAGTAACCCGCCAAACAAGCCGTTCAGAAATCCCCCGCCCCCACTGTTCTGCTGCCCGCCATACAACAACCCATCTAAAACTTGGTTCGCTGCGAAGATCGAACTCTGCTGCTCCGCCGTAGTTACTCCGTTCACGCTGCTCCCTGCCCCCGGCATTACAGGCTGAGTCAACGGGTCAACTAGGCTGTTGTAGAGCTGCGCATCAGGAATGTTCCGTCCCCTGCCGCTTCCCCCGCTTGAGAAATGACCCAGCTCGGCCATGTAATCGCTCCGTGTCGCCGTGTTCGACAACAGTGCCTGTAGCTCCCGCCCCATCGACGTGTTGTTATTGCTCATCGTTTCTCTCCGCCCGCAACTCCTTCTCCAGCGTCATCAGCGCGTCCACTTCTCTCGCCGGCAGCTTGTGCCAGTCCCGCTCGCCCAACGTCTTCCACACCTGAAACGCCTCCACCCACGCCAGGCTTTCCGCCGTTATCTCCGTCTTCGGGCACTGGTCTGTCGCCACGCGCTTTCGCGCCCACACAACCCGCGGCTTGCCCCGCTCGCTCTCCGGTAGCCAGCCGCACCGCCGATCCCTCTCCAGACCCGCTCTCCGGCATTCGTCGCACTTCCACCGGTCTGGCCCGGCAAGCTGGAAATGAAAGGCGACAATCAGTTTTTTCGCTCGTCTTCCGTCAGCCCCAACTCGTGCCGCACCCGCGCCGCAATCTCCCGCACCAGCGCTTCCGGCCCCCGCTCGATCAGCACCTCCGGTGTCGCCGGCTCACCGTCGATCTTCAGCCCCTCAACCCGCACCAGACCCCACCGGACATACAACTGTTCCAGCTCATTGCCCAACAGGTTCGCCTCCAGCTTCTCCAGCGGTCCCTTCTTCTCGGGCGCCGCCTCCAGAAACTCTACCCGCCCGGTCAACTCCCTCGCCATCCGCACTAACTCCGCCCGCCGCCCATAAGATACACGCCGCAGCACGTAACTTACTCCGGCCATCGCTTTCGCCTCGTGCTTCTGTTCACTCTCCCAGTTCATTCCGGTTTCCTCGTCTCATCCGAAGGCTATGAAGATGTCGTTGTTGTTCGCCCCTTGCCCCAGGCTCTCTCCGAACTTCCACTGCAGCCGCACTTCGCGGTCTTCGAACTCCGGAACTTCCGGAATGACACTTTGGATATAGATTCCAAATAGCTCGCCGGCCTGGTTCCCTAGCTGCAGCATCGCAGCCATCGGCGACCTCTGCCGGGCCGCTTGGTACAGCATCTGCGTCGCCTCATCGTCCATCTCATAGAGGCTTAGCTTCAGGCTAACTGTCCGGTTTCCCGCCGCCGTCGCCCGTGGCAGCATCGACCCAAACTCCGTTACTCGCAGATCCAGCGCGTTATTGATCGAAACCTCGGCGGCCGTCACCGTCAGAAACTGGTTCGGAATCGCCCCCAGCCAGACCTCGCCCAAGTGCCCGGGGATAATCGTGTAGTCGAACGGATTCACCGCGGGCTCGGCCGGAAACTGCCCAAGCCCTCCCTGCCCCGCCGTGAAGCTGACGCTGTCGAGTAAGTCCGCCGCCTGCCCCGTGAACTGAAACTCGTGATAGTCGCCGTTCACTTTCATGTCGAGCTCATTTACCGCGGCCCCAACCAGCACCCGCTGCAGCGCTGTCGCCGGATCCCAATAGTCGTAAACCGTCACGCTCGGCAGCGCGTTCGCCGGCGGAAATGTCGTCGTCGGGCCTGCCGTCGCATCTGCCGGAGGCGAGATCGCAAATGGCGCGTTCACCACCACCGCGGTCGCACTCGCCACCGCCGCAACAAACCGCATCTCGCCACCCACCGTGATCGCCTGTCCGGGGGCCAAACCGTGCGGCGCCGCAAACGACACCGTCGTCGAACCCGGCGCCACCGTCACTGTGCCTCCGGCCCATAACTGCGGTGATCCGCCCAATGCTGCTTCAAACAGAGGTGCGTGCGGAGGGGGTTGCGTCTGCTGGTCCCACGCCGTCATGTAAGTCGTCAGCCCGAACGCCGTCGACCGCCGCAGCCCCGCCGGATCCCCCGGATATCCCCGCGTCCCGGTCTTGTCCTTCCGCTTGGGACGCTCCGTCTTCTGCTTTGCCAGCAGCCTCACCGCCGGAATGCGGCTCTGCGCC
Organism: Acidobacteriota bacterium; assembly: GCA_021813825.1. Taxonomy (GTDB): domain Bacteria; phylum Acidobacteriota; class Terriglobia; order Bryobacterales; family Bryobacteraceae; genus JAJYKC01. Next base: position 2,899 of record JAKAJI010000141.1, read on the forward strand.
GTCACCGGAGCCGCGTTTCCGTACGCCGCCTCCACCGCCGTGTAGAACCGGTTGTTATTCGATGAAATATACGATGCCATCTGCTCTCTCCCGTGCCCGCTACAGGCTTGCCTCCAGCGCAAACGTGATCTTCGCCGTCTGCAACAAATTCTTCCCTCCGTGTTTCACAGGTCCGTACGTCACCTCGTAGCTGCCGCCGAACAGGATCCCTCCGCCCCAGTCCCCGCGGTTCGTGTCCAGCACCCGGGTCACGGCCTCCACGTACAACTGCATCAACGTCTCCAAATGCCCCAACCGGTCTCGCGAAACCCGAACTTCCACCGCCATCAATGCCTGCCCCGAAAATGTCCGGAACTTCTCCCGAAGCTGATTCACCACGCGCTCGCAGTAAATATGGACCGAAGGATACTTCGCCACCGTCGCCTTCTCGGCGATCTCCGGCGTCACGTTCTGTACGATGATCTGCGCTGGGCCTACCACCGGCAGTAACTCGCTCGAAAGCGCCGAAATGGCCGCCACCGCGCCCGCCAACCCAGGCGTCCCCTGCATTAGCGCCGCCACCTTCCCCGTCGCCACGCTTGCTACTTGCGCCATCGTTTCTCCTTTAACCCCGGGGCAACACCCTGTCGTTCATCACGTAGTAATCCGGCGTCTGCCCGTTCCCCGGCACGCGCCCCGTCACTAATCCGCTCCCCGGCACCGTCCACCCTTGACTTAGTCCGAGCGGCGCCGCGTTTTGCAGAGTGCACACCTGCGGACCGTTCCCCGCATACACGTTCCAGCCCGTCGCAAACTTCGGAGCCACCGTCGGCGTCACCGTTATCTGCACCCCCGGGGCCGTCACCGCCGTCGCCAGCGGCCCCGCAACACTCTCCTGCCCAAGCTGGTTCACCCAAGTCGTCTGAAAGAAAAATGTTCCTCCCGGCCCCGTCCCCGGCTGCTCCGCCACCGCCGGCATCCCGGCTACAGGCAGCGGATACCCCACCAGACCCACGCCGATCAAATAAATCATTTCCTTTGCGTTTTGTTCGAGCGTCGAATACTCCTGCCACTTCTTCTGATACCGGTCGTTGAGCTGGTTGTTGTACGCATCCCGGTACACCAGCGCCAGGGTCTTCAACACATGCCACTGCTTCAGCGGACCGGTCACCACCACATCCGCCATCCCGATCTCCCGCCGCAGCATGTCCTGCGGGTCGATCCAGTTGGTGAACGGGCTCCGTGTTTCCTGCCGCAGCAGTAGCGCCATCAACCTCGTCCCGATCTCGGTCTGCGCCAGCGCCATCTTTCCCGTAAGGTCGATCTGCTCCTCCGCCGCCAGCGCAAGGATCCCGTTCTCGTATTGCACGAGGTCCGTGTCCAGGCTGATCGGACCGTCCGTAAACAGTGCCATGTCGCCCTCAGTCCTTGGCCGGCTTCCGCGGCTTCGCCGCTTCGATCGTCTGCGGCACGAAGTTCACCAGCAACCGCCCGGCTAACTCCCGCTCCTCCGCCTCTAGCCGCGCCCGCTCTCTCGCCTCGCGGTATTCCTTCACTTCCGCTTCGTTCGCCAGCCGCCCGCGTCCCTCCACAATCATCCGCGCCGCCAGCTCGCGCGACACTTCGGTCAGCACCCCGGCGCGCCCGCCTTCCGGCGTCTCCAGGCTCGACACGATCGCAAACGCAGTCGCAATCTCCTGCTCCTTCTGCCGGATCTTCTGGTAGTAAATCTTCACGTCCATCTCGCACTCTCCTCGCCTTCCGTCCCCACGCTCAGACAAAAAAGGGGAGCCGCAACTCACGGCTCCCCGTCCATGTCATCTACCCTGTCACCCGTCTGATAACTGACTTACTAGCTTTCCACCTGAACGGCGAACCCGTTGCGCAGAGCTGCGCAGCCGTACAGCACGTCCACCGTGAACTGCTGCGCCAGCGTGTTCGGCTGGTAGCTCATCACCACACGCAGGCCGAAGTTGCCCAGTTCCGCGTACTCCGCCACCGCGCCCGTACCCGGAAGCGGCTTCGGCAAACGCCGGATCACCAGTCCGATCGCATCCCGCGTGAACGCCAGGTTGTGCGTCGTCGTCGGAGCCGTCCCGGTCTTCGGCACAAACTGCGACCGGAAGATGTAGAAGTCTTTCATCTTGCCGACCGTGCCGTTCACCAGGGCCCGCAGCCCCGCCTCGCCCGCCGTGTAAAACTCGCTGAAGCGCGGAATCTGGCGCAGCGCCGAATAAGCATTCGAATCCACCACCAGATACTTGTCCATCGCCGAAGGAACCTGCGCTTGAAACAGCGTCGTCTCCGCCTGGTCAACCAGCGCTTCCGTCGGCGCGACCCCCGCCGTACCCAGCACCGGATTCGACGTGAACTGCGGATAGAGGCTCAGAAGGTCGCCCTCGATCCGCTGCGCCAGCGCAATCACCGCCGGCTGCATGTACAGCTTCAGCAGGTCCGGCACAGCCAGACACTTCGTCACGTCCGGAATCTGGAACGTGGCTTCCACGTGCGTGTTCAGAACGATCTGCGCGTTCCCCAGGTTCGGGTTCTGCGGTTGCACCGTCCCGCCTTCCGCAATGTTGTTGGCAACCAGCGTCGGAGGAATCGGCACGTTCACCGTGTCCCCCGTATTCGCCAGCACCGGCTCGTAGTCGCGGTTCACGAGGTTACCCATCACCAGGTTCCCCATGAGCGCTGGCAGCGCTTCCGCCGCCACCAGCTTCACGATCGCCGTTGCGACATTCGTTGAAGTAATGATGCCCATTGGCTTCTCTTTGTCTCTCCTTGTCTGTCTCTAGCGGCACGGCTCTGCCGCACCACCCGCCCGATCGTCCGGGCCCTTCCCGCGACTCGCTTACCGGCCCCTCAGGGTCTGTGACGCCACCCGCGAGATTTCTTGACGGATCCGCTCCATCTCCTCCGGGTCCATCCCCGGCCGGATCTGATCCAGCGATACTCCGCCCCCTCCCGGCGCCGCCTTCGGCGCCGATCCCACACCCGATCCGCCGCTGATCCGGGCCGGCAACAGCTCCGGATTCTCAGCCACAAACTGGGTGAGAAACTCTTTCATTCCCACTTCTCCCGACCCGCCTCGCGCCACCAGTCGCCCGTCTTCGCCCCGCTGAATGTCCTCCTTCACCACGCGATACGCCAGGTCCACTTTCGCCACGCCCAGCCGCTGCAGCTCCGCCCGGATCGCCGCGCTCCGCTCCGCTTCCTCCGCCGCCGCCCGCGTCCGCCGGTTCTCTTCCACCAGCTCGTTGAGCCGCCGCTCCAAAGCCTCCCGCCGCTTCCGTTCCTCCACTAACTCCACCTTGTAAGCCGGCTCGGCCTTCCGCTGCTCGCTCCGCGCGAACTCTTCCACCGCGCTCCGTACGATCGCCGCGATGTCTACACTCCCGTCGCTCGTCCCCGCGGCCTTCTTGCTCTCGTTTTCGTCCATTCCCGTCTGCCTCCTCGTCTCTCGCTCCCGACTAACTCTGCTGCTCGATCTCCCGGACAATCCGGTCCTTCGTCTCCTGCGGCGCGTCGCTCAGATACTGCAGCGCTAGCGTCTTGTAAATCTCCTTCTTCAGGGTCGGCGACTCGATCCCCATCCCTAGTAACTTCTGCGCCTCCGCCAACTGCCCCCCGAAATCCCCAATCTGAAACTCGTCCATTCCCGTCACGCTCACCGCCACGCCGTCTTCCCGCGCCGCGTCCACCGCCCTCAGCACCCGCTTCATCGCCTCCTTCACCGCGTCCCCGAATGCCCGCAGCACCTCCTCCGTGATCGCAAAGTCCCACTGCTTGCTGATCCCGCTCTGCGCTCCCCCGCCCCCTAGCGGTCCGCCCGACTGCATCAGCCAGCAAACACGGTAAATCTCATCGCGCAAACGCTCCAAATTGTCGTGCGCAATCTGGTATACGTTCCCCTGTGGTTCCGTCCACCCGAACTTATCCTGCGGCCCAAGCTGGATGTAGTAACTTTCCCCCACCATCTGGTTCCACTCGCGCTCCGAGTAAATCACCGGCATCGCAAACAGCCCCATCGTCAACGCCCAGCTCAGCGCGTTGGACTTGTTGAAGTGCTCCAGTTGCAGCAACCCCGCCCGGTTCATCAGCCACAATCCCTCCGGCACCGCCAGGTCGAACACCGGCACGCATCGCAGCTTCGCCAGCCCGTGCCGGCCGCTCGCCTTCAGCTCAATCTTTCCGGGATGCCCTCCGTCTTCCAGACCCTCGAACATCCCCCAGCTCTCCTGCGGCTTCATCCGCTCCCATACCTGGTAGTTCTCGCGATCGTAGTACAGCCACCGGGTAAGTACCTGCCACTTACTCTCTTCTACCTTCGGCTTCACGATCTGCGTCGTACGCAGCACCACCCACTCGTACCGTCCCTGCTCGTCGAGGCTCCAGTTAATCAGTTCCTGCGGCGAATACCCGGCCAGGTATGCCCGCGAAGCGCCGCCCGCGTCCTCTTCCGCCCGCGTCTCCATCGGCCGGTCCACCCGCGGAAAATCCACCACAATGTGGCTCCGGCCGAACACCGCCGCCTCGATGAACCGCGCCCGGAAAAACTCCGCGAACGACGTCCCCTTCCGGTCGCAGTCTTCCATGAACTCGTTGTAGAACCCTCGCGACGCCTCGAACCCGCCCTCGAACGCCACCACCGGTTCCCGCCGGAACAGCGTCGCCGTGTACCAGTCCACGATCGACCCCGCGTGGTTCTCATAGAACACCCGCAGCAACCGTTCGGCATAAACGTCCCGCGGCTCTTTCTGCCGCGGCACCAGATACCGCTCCGCGTAGGCCTTCAACTGGTCCCCACCGGCATACAAGTCCGCGTACGTCTTCCACGTCTCCCGCCGCCGCCGGTAGTCCGGATGCTCCCGGTGTATCTCTCTCTGGCTATCCTGTGTAAGTTCGTTCGTCATTGGTTCGAATCTTTCCCACCCCTAAAACAGCCTTTCGCTCCGCATCCCAAACGGCGGCTGCTGCTTGCATTCCCACCACACCAGGTATCCGAGCGCATCCGACAAGTGCGTCCGCCGCGGGTCCCGTTCCTTGTCGATCACCATGCTGTCCGGCTTGTACATCACTTCTTCCAGATCCACGATCGTCTCCTTGCACTTCGGATCCAGAAACAACTCCGTCTCCTCCGTCGCTGACCGTAACTTCGCGTTCATCAACATCACCCGCTCCCGCACCATCGGGTTCGAATTCGGCACACGGAACTCCAACTGCCGGAAGCCCGCCCGCAAGAAGAACTTCTTCACGATGTCGTAGTCGCTCGTCCCGCTCGTCTGCCGCCGCGCCCCCGACGCATCGCCGTATATCACCAGCGGCGCCGGATGAAACCGGTGCCGGCCATGAAACTCCTCGCACGCTTGTTCCGTCGACGCCCGGCTCAGAACAATCTCATCCAGCACCCTAACCTCGTTGCCTGCCTTCTGCGCGATTACCGAACACATCGGGTCCACGTTAAAATCCAGCGCCCACAACAACGGCAATGCCGGGTCCGTCTTCATCTCCCGCACGTTCCACTTCCGGTCGAAGCCGGTGTACACCCGGCCCGCCGACATGCTCAGGTACTCGCCCAGAACCTCCTGCGCGTAGAACTTGTCGTCGTAACTGCGCTTCAGCCGTTCGTAGTAGTCCGGTATCTTGTCCAGCACGTAACGGTTCTCGTACGGCCGCGCCTGAATCAGTTCGTAGCCTTCCACCTTCTCCCGGATAAAACGCCGGTACACCCAGTCGTATCCCTTGGGCGTCCACACCGCGAAACCGCAAAGCCGCTTCGCCAGTGGATCTCGCAATCTTCCTTCCAGCCGCAGCCAGCTCTCTTCCGCCGTGTACGTCAGCTCATCGATCCCGAACCACGCGAGGTTCGTACCGCGCAGCCTTTCGTAATCGTCCAGCGACCGGAACACCACCCGCGACTTCGTTTCGCCGAACGTCAGCAGGTTTTCCGCCTTGTTGTACTCATGGGGAATCTTGTTCTCTTCGAGCGTCGCCAGCATCGCCGTCAGCGTCGCGTCCCGTAACATCGGGTAAGTTGGCGCCCCGATCAACCCCAGCCGCCCCGGATTCAGGTAACTCAGCCGGATCGCTTCCTGGCACAGCGCCTGGCTCTTCCCGGAACCTACCGGCCCCGACAATCCCTTGAACCGCGCCCGGGAGGCATGAAACCTTTTCTGCGAAGGAAGTGGGTCATAAGTTATTCCCCGGTATCGTCGTCCGCCTGCGGTTCTTGTACCCACTGGACCACAATCTCCTTCTCCGTTACCTCACTCTCCATCTCGCGTACTAACTGCAGCAGCCGGATGTAATCGCTCAAACTCGTCTTCCCCATCTCCTCCGCCATCTTGTCCTCGAGCTTGAGAAGAATTCGCTTCAAAATCCGGATCCGCGACAGGGCCGTGCGCGAACGAGCCTCTTTCTCCCGGACCCGCCCGTTTTCCTCCTCGGCCTCAGGCTCCACTTCATCCAACTCCTCGATCTCGGCCTTCTTCGCGGCCTCCGGTTCCTCGGTGCTTGTCTTCGGCGCTGGCTTTCTTCGGCTCACCCGTTTCTCGTCGCTTGTCGTCTCGTTGGCCTTCGTACTCATCCGCAAGTGAGGCTACCAGACCCCACCTTCGGCAGTGCCCGCGCATTCCCCCTAACTCACTCATACAAAGCGGGTTATCCGCTTCACAGCCATTGTGAACGCATTTTTGCCTACCCGCGCGCTTGCCTCGCGCCCCTGGAAACCCCTATCTTCAAGGCAGCGCGCTTGCACGGCGCTTGGAGACCACTTATGGAAATGGCCGCCGGCATCGCCGTCTTCGGAATCCTCGTTTTCCTCGCTCACCTCTTCTCCGGCCTCTTCAGCCGGACCCGCGTCCCCGACGTCCTCCTGCTCATGCTCATCGGCGTCCTCCTCGGCCCCATCTTCGGCCTCGTCGCCCCTCACAACTTCGGCGTCGTCGGACCCTTCTTCTCCACCGTCACCCTCGTCATCATCCTCTTCGAAGCCGGTGTCCACTTAGACATCGGCGTCCTCGTCACCAGCCTTCGCCGCTCTGTCTTACTTACCGTCACCAGCTTCGCCCTCTCGATGGTCGCCGTCGCCACCATTTCGTTCTTCGTACTCCATCTCGAACTCGCCCTCGCGCTCATGCTCGGCGCCATCGTCGGCTCCACCTCGCCTGCCGTCGTCGTCCCCCTCACCCGCAAACTCAATATGGAGGAACCGTCCCGCGGGATCCTCCTCATGGAGTCCGCCCTCAGCGACGTCCTAAGCATCGTGATCGCCCTGGCCATACTCGATGCCTACCGCCTCGGCCACCTCCGCGTCGGCGTCCTCGTCGGCCAGATTGTCTCCATGCTCTTGCTAGCCGCCATCTTCGGCATCCTCGCCGCCTTTGTCTGGTCCGCACTCCTCAAGCGCGTTCGCGGCATCGAAAACTCCATCTTCACCACCCCCGCCTTCGTCTTTGTCTTATTCGGCGTCGTCGAGTTGCTCGGTTACTCCGGCTACATCGCCGCCCTCGCTTTCGGAGCTACTCTCGGAAACATCGAGGACTTCCACCGCCTCGCCTTCCTGAAGCGCCTCCTCCCCGCCGAACCCATCTCCCTCAATCAAATCGAACGTGACTTCATCGGCGAGGTCGTCTTCCTCCTCGCCGCGTTCTTCTTCATCTACATCGGTATCTCCATGCACCTCCACAATCTCCCGCTCCTCTTCCTCGGCTTCTCGATCGCTGCGGCCCTCATGCTCCTCCGCATTCCTGCCGCCCGCTTCACCCTCACACACTCCACCTCCGTCCGCGACGCTTCCCTCATCGCCGTTATGACCCCAAAGGGGCTCGCCGCGGCAGTCCTCGCCGGCGTCGCCCTGCAAAATAACCTTCCAGGCGGCGACAGCATCCAGCGCGTCACCTACTCCATCATCTTGTTCAGTATCGTTCTTACTTCTCTACTTACTTTCCTCGTCGATCGCACCATCCTCGGCCGGTTCTACGCCTTCATCTTCCGCGGCTTCGGCCAGTCCGGTGATCACTCCCTCGCCAAAACCGCCTGACCCATGAACCGGCTCACCCTCCCACTCGCCGCGGCGCCCATCCTCTTCGCCTTCGCCGCCTACGCCGCCACAAACCCCGCGGCACTCCGCCGCCGCATCGAAGACACCTTCTACGTCCCCACCCCCCTTCCGTCTCTCAACGCCGCTAACCACGGCAGTTTCCAACCCGAACCCGGCATCCTCGCCGACCGTGTCACCTATCACGCCGAATTCGGCATGTCCGTTCCTGCGATCGTCTACCACTCCGCCCGCCCCGAGCCTCAC
>JAKAJI010000142.1 GCA_021813825.1 Acidobacteriota bacterium
CTGCCAGGGTTAGTATCCGTTCAATCGCGCGGCAAGCTCAGCGGCGATGCGCTTCGACAACAGGTTGATCCGTTCCTCCGCCACCCCGTCGAGCGTCGGCAGCGGCGAAGGCTTTCCGTTGGGCGCCGAAGCGCCGTTCAGCGATTTCTCGTGCCGCGGATCGGGCAGGTTGAGTTTCTTCTTCAAGCGCACCAAATCACCCACTTTCGCGTCCGGAATGTGGGTCAAAGGCCGTCCCAACTGCGCCGCCAGCATGATCGTCCGGCAGTAGGTGTCGAGCACTTCGGCCTGCCACTCGGCATGCGTCACCGTGTCCGCCCAGCAAACGATGCCGTGATTGGCCAGAAGAATCGTGTTGTGCTCGGCCACGTAAGGAATCACCGTGTCGGCAAAAGCCTGGGTGCCCGGCGTGTCATAGGGGGACACCGGCGTCACCCCGACGAACACTTCATATTCGGGCAGAACGCCCTGCGGCGGCACGGTCCCGGTGATCGAAAACGCGGTCGCGTGCGGAGGATGGCAGTGCACCACGGCGCGCGCGTCCCGATTGTGTTTATAAATCGTCAGGTGAAGAAGAATTTCGCTGGTGTGCGGAACCGCGCCGCAGACCCTCTGGTTGTTCAGGTCGACGAGCGAAATATCTTCCACACGCAGGTCGTATTTGCTGCGCAGCGTCGGCGTGCATAAGACCAGATCGTCGGTAAGCCGGCACGATATGTTGCCCCCGTTGCCGTCGACGAACTCGCGCAGCCACAGTTTCTTTCCCACCGCGAGAATCTCTTCCTTCAGCGCCCGGGCCGCCGGAGAGTGAAAAAGCCGTTCCGGCGGAGCCGACGGCAGCGCGCGCAGCCGCTCGATCTCCTCCCGGTAGCGCGAGACAATCTCGCGGACAATTGCATCGACATCGACGGAGGCGGAACTACCCATGATCTGAGCATAACCGGTTCCACGCCGGAGCGTGCGCACTCGCCGAAGCCCCGGCCGCCGCCGCACACCAGCCGTAGTATCGTGAAGTCTGAACCTATGCTTGTCCGTGTCAACGGCGAGGTATTGGACCACGCGCTGGTGGAAGAAGAAGCGCGCCGCCTCCGCCCTCATCTTGCCGCCGCAATGCGCGATGCCGCTCCCGAAGAACTCGAGCAACGCCTTGAGGATTGGTCCCGCGAAAACGTAATCGAGCGCGCACTGCTCCGCCAGGCCGCGCTCGCCGACTCCGAACCGATCCCGCCCGGCGAAATCGAAGCCGCCCTTGCGCAGCACAGCAACACTCTCCCCGGAGAAAGCGGCTGCCGCACCACCGTGCTCACGCCCGAAGCGGAACTCAATCTCCGCATCGACCGCCTCGTCGCCCGCCACGCCGGACGCATCGGCGATATCCGGCACAAGGACATCGTCGCCTACTACCGCGCTCACCGCGAAGAATTCGAAATCCCCGAACTCGTCCACGCCGCTCACATCGTCAAACACACGCCCGAGGACAGCGACCCGGCGCCCGCTCTCGAAGCCCTTCGCGCCGTCGAAGCCGAACTCCGCGCCGGCACGCCCTTCGAAGAACTCGCCCGCCTCCATTCCGATTGCCCCGACGGCGACGGCGACCTTGGCTGGTTCCCGCGCGGCCAAATGGTGGACGAGTTCGACGAGGTGGTCTTCCACCTGCCCGTCGGCCAAACCAGCCCGATCTTCCGCACCACCTTCGGTTTCCACATCGCTCGGGTGATCGACCGCAAACCGGCCCATCCCGCCGCGCTAGAAGAAGTCGAAGCCGGCATCCGCGAACGGCTCGCCGAAGAGAAACGAAAACGCGCCCTCGACCGCTTTCTGGACCATCTGCGCGCCCGCGCCGTCATCGAGACGTTGGCATGAGCTCGAACCAACCCCTCCACCACACGCCCGGCACGCCGCATCCTTGCTGCGCCCCCACCAAACAGCGCGCCGCCGTGCTGGCACTCTCCCGCGAAAATTCTCACGAGATGCCGCGCGTCCGCTCCGGTTCCACCGACGGCATGATCCGTCTCGACGGCGGGCCTTTTTTCATGGGCACCGACAGCGACGAAGGCTTCCCCGCCGACGGCGAAGGACCCGTCCGCGAGGTCACCCTCGATCCCTTCTTCATCGACCTGCGTCCCGTTACCGTCGCCCGGTTTCGCGAGTTCACCCGCGCCACCGGCTACCTCACCGAAGCCGAGCGCTTCGGCTGGTCGTTCGTCTTCAAAGGCCACATCCCGGCGGACCGCTATAGCGAATTGGTTGAGGATACCGTCCCCGTCGCCCCGTGGTGGTGCAAGGTGAGCGGCGCCTCCTGGCAGCATCCCGAAGGCCCGGACTCCTCCGTCGCCGCCCGCGAATCCTATCCCGTCACGCAGGTTTCCTGGAACGACGCGGCGGCCTACGCGGCCTGGGCCGGCAAACGCCTTCCCACCGAGGCCGAGTGGGAATACGCTTCCCGCGGCGGCCTCGAACAAAAGCGGTTTCCCTGGGGCGACGAACTAACGCCGGAAGGGCGCCACCTGTGCAACGTCTGGCAAGGCGAGTTCCCCGACATCGACCTCGCCGAGGACGGCTACGCCGGTCCGTGCCCGGTGGACGCGTTTCCTCCCAATGGCTACGGCCTATACACAATCACGGGAAATGTTTGGGAGTGGTGCCGGGACTGGTTTCACCCCACCTTCCACCTCTTCGCCACCCGCCACAACCCCGTAGGTCCCCCAGACGGCGCGTCCAAAATCATGAAGGGCGGCTCCTACCTCTGCCACGCGTCGTACTGTAACCGCTACCGCGTCGCCGCACGGACGGCCAACACACCCGACAGCGCTACCACGAACATCGGCTTCCGCTGCGTCCGCGATATTTAGTCCATCACTACTTCTTGAACAAATTGTCGAACGCGGCGCGCGCGTCGTTCGGCGACTTCGGGGCCGGCGCGGCGGCGCGCGGGTTCACCACGCCCTGCTGGGCCACCGGGGCCGCGTCGCGGGCCACAGTCACGCGGGGACTGAACAGCGCGCAGTCGTTGGCTTGGTCCTTCGCCGCAATCCGCACCGGGATCGGCTTCAGACACTGGAACCGCGTCGAGGGTTCGAAGTGGGCGCACTGCTTGCAGCAGTGCAGCGCCGCTCCGCACTTCGGGCAGGTCGCCGGAAAGTCGGAACCGGCGGGCAGCGCCGTCGAGCAGTTGTAGCAGCGCGCCGCCACCACCGTTTGCACCAGGCGCGGAAGCCGCGGCCCCGTTATGTCGATCGAGGGTTTGGGACCCGAAGGCCGCGGACGGTCCTCCCGGCGGTCGCCACTCGAACTGCGGCCCGAGTCCATGTACCCGCGTTGGCGGTACTTGCGGTCATCGTCCATTGAGGTTTACTCCAGAGCGGCGTTAGCCGCTCCCTCTTCTCGCCCGCCCGCGCACGGGGCGGGACACCGTTCGCGTTCGGTCCGCCGAGTCTCCTCCGGCAAAACGAGACGGGAAATGCCCTTCGCCGCTTTCGATCCCATCCGCTACAACAAACCCACTTTGGGCTGTCGCGGCGGATTTATTCGTTACAGAGGATCAGGGGGTCGCCGCAGGAACCACAACAAGGAGGGTATGAAGTTCCTGCCTTACGGCTCACCCCATATTTACCACGGATCGCGCCGCGAATCCAGCAAATTATTCGCCCCCCCATTTCAACGGGCAGTGACATGGCCGCGTCAACGGGTCGTCATAGTGATTAGGACTGATCCGCAACGAGTAACCGAGCCTGCCGCTCCGCCTCGGAATATAAGTGTCGGAGTAAGTGTAGGCCTGCCCCTGCTGCCCGCTTGGCCGAAGCAGCATCACTTGCGTGTCTTCCAGTTTTCCGGTGGCTCCAATGCGCCCGATCACCGCCTCCACACGCACGTCGCTCGGCGACAGGCCCGCCAGGTCCACCACGGCGCGCAGCGGCACCGCGGTCCCCGTCAAAACCGGTCCGGCCGGCCCCGCGCCGATCTCGACAAACTTCACGTCGCCCCAGGCGCTGTTGATCTGTTCGGTCCAGCGCGTGAAACTGCGCGCGGCCTCGAACTCGTTGGCGCGCATGTTGCACCAGCCCATGTGCGCCGGCCCGTACATCTCGTTCATGTACTCCTGGATCATCCGCAGGCAATTGAACCGGGGCGTGGCGAACTGCAGGGACTGCTTCATCCGCCGCACCCACTCCTCCGGCACGCCCGCGTCGTTGCGGTCGTAATACATGGGAACGATCTCGTTTTCCAGCAGCGAATAGATCGCCCGCGCGTGGGCTTCGTCCTGCTCCGGCGAATACGGCTCGCGGTCCCCGATCGCCCATCCGCCCGAGCTTTCAAACGCCTCGTCGAACCAGCCGTCGAGAATGCTCAGGTTCAGCACGCCGTTGATCGCCGACTTCATGCCGCTGGTGCCGCAGGCTTCCTCGCCCCGCCGCGGATTGTTCAGCCAGACGTCAACGCCCTGCACCAGTTCCCGCGCCACATCCATGCCGTAGTCTTCGAGAAAAACAATGTGCCGCGATAGCTCGGGGTCGCGCGAAAGCTGCACAATCTCGCGGATCAGCATCTTGCCGGGCATATCTTTCGGGTGCGCCTTCCCGGCAAACACCACCTGCACGGGGCGCTTGGGATTGGTCAGAATCTGCTTCAGCCGGTCGCGGTCAAACAACAGCAGCGTGGCGCGCTTGTAAGTGGCGAAACGCCGCGCGAAGCCGATCGTCAACGCATCCGGGTCGAGCACTTCCGCCAGGCGCCGCTGCTCGCTCGGCGACGCCTTGCGGTTCAACGCGCTCGCCGTCGTCCGGTCCCGCACAAACGTCGTCAGCGCGCGCTTCCGCCGGCGGTGCGCTTCCCACAGGTCCTGGCTGGGAATGTCGGCCACCTGCTCCCAGATCTTGGCATCCGTGTACCCGTCCCGCCACTCGGGCGCCAGCGTCTGGTCGTATACCTGCGCCAGGTCCCCGCTCAACCACGACGGAAGATGCACCCCGTTGGTCACCGACGTGATCGGCACTTCCCAAACCGGCAGCTTCGGCCACAGCCCCTGCCACATGGTCTGCGACACCTCGCGGTGCAGGCGGCTCACCGCGTTGCGGAGAGCCGAACAGCGCAGGGCGAAGATCGCCATCGAGAACGGATCGCCGCCACCTGCGCCCTCATACCGGCCCAACTCGAGGAACTGGTCGAACGGGATCCCGTTTTCCCGGCAGAATGGCTCGAAGTAGGCGTACATCATGCCCGTATCGAACAGGTCGATCCCGGCCGGAACCGAAGTATGCGTCGTGAAAACATTGCCGCGCCGCGACGCCTCCAGCGCCTCTTCAAACCGCAACCCGTGCTCCTGCATCAGCAGCCGGATCCGCTCGAGCGCCAGAAACGCCGAGTGCCCCTCGTTCATGTGAAACACCGTCGGCTCGATGCCGAGCGCCCGCAGACAGCGCATGCCTCCGATCCCCAGCACAATCTCCTGACGAATGCGCTTGTCGTTATCGCCCCCGTAAAGTTGATCGGTGATCTCGCGGTCTTCCGCCGAGGCGTTCTCGGCGATGTTGGTATCGAGCAGAAACAGCCGCACCCGCCCCACTTCAAGCACCCAAACCTTGATCGTCACCTCTCCGCCCGGCAGGCTTACGTGCACGAACACCTCGGAGCCGTCCTCGCGCGTGTACGGCTTCACCGGCAGCGTGTAGAAGTCGTTCAACGGGTACCGCTCCTGCTGCACTCCATCCGGGTTCAAACGCTGCGTCAGGTAGCCTTTCTGATACAGCAGCCCGATCGCCACCAGCGGGAACGCCGCATCGCTCGACGCCTTCAGGTGATCGCCGCTCAGCAGGCCCAATCCGCCCGAGTAGATCTGCATGCAATCCACCAGGCCGTACTCCATCGAAAAGTACGCGATCAGCCGCCCGTCGCTGTACTCGCTTTCGTTGCTCAGGTATTGATCCAGCCGCTGGCAGGCGCGCCGGTACACGGCCAGGTACCGCGAGTCGCCCGCCGCCTTCTCCAGCACCGTCTGCGACACGCGGCCCAGAAACAGCACCGGGTTGTGCCCGCACGACTTCCATAAAACCGGATCGAGCCGCCGGAACACCGCGCGTACGGAATGATCCCAACTCCATAAAAGGTTGTAGGCGATCTCGTTCAGCCGTTCCAGCTTGGCGGGCAGCGCCGGACGAACGAGAAATTCCTTGATCGGTTGGATCTGATACGACATCGCGAACTGCCTATTCTAAAACACTGGTGCCGGTGCGGGAGTCGTTCGCTCACACGTCTTATCACCTCCGCCCGCCTGTGCCGGTAAACTGGGAGTTTGCAACTGGCCCTCATCGGTTACGGCTCCGTCGGCCGAGCCTTCGCCCGTTTGATTGAGACGCAGCGCGATCACTACCCGTTCCGCATCACGGCCATCCACACCGCGCGCCACGGTACGGCTTACGATTCGAGTGGCCTTCCCCTCGAACCACTGTTCGGCCCGCCGGCAAGTTCGATCGAGGAATTCCTCGACCGCGCCTCCGCACAAGCCGTCGTCGAACTGACAACTCTCAACCCCGCCACCGGCGAACCGGCCATCTCGCATCTCCGCGCCGCCTTCGCCCGCCGCCTCCACGCCGTCACCGCCAACAAAGGTCCCATCGCCCACGCCTACGCATCGCTCGCCGCCGAGGCCGCCGCCGCTGGCGTGCAGCTTCGTTTCGAATCCACCGTCATGGACGGCGCGCCCGTGTTCAACCTCGTCCGCAAGACCCTGCCCGCCGTCCGCGTCCTCGGTTTCACCGGCGTTCTCAACTCCACCACCAACGTCGCCATCGACGCCATGCACAAAGGACTGTCGCTCGAAGACGGCATCGCGCAGGCCCGCCAACTCGGCATCACCGAAGCCGACGCCTCCTTCGACATCGACGGCTACGACTCCGCCGTGAAAGCCGCCGCCCTCGCCAACGTCCTCATGGACGCTCGCCTCACCCCGCTCGATGTCGACCGCCGCGGCATCGGCCGCCTCACGCCCGAACGCGTCACCCAACTCGCCGCCTCCGGCAAAACCGTGCGCCTGGTCACCCGCGGCCGCCGCTCCGCCGGCCGCATCCACCTCCGCGTCCGCGCCGAGGTCATCGATCGCACCGATCCTCTCGCCCTCGCCGAGCGCACTTCAAATCTCCTGCTTCTGCACACCGACCTCATGGGCACCGTCGGAACCATCTGCCTCTCGCCCGGCGTCGAACAGACCGCCTACGGCGTCTTTGCCGATCTCGTCGACATCCTCGGCTCCTGAACCCTCCCGCCGTTTCGCTACAATCCTTTCCCATGCGGACGTCCGGACTGCCCGCCCGGGGAAAGTTCCTGGCCCTGTTCACCCTTGGCGTCTGCGCCCTCCCCTTGCTCGCCCAGAACCCGCCGGCCGCCTCCGCGCCTCCCCCTCCCATCGTCCGCGTCGAAGTGAACCTCGTCCAGGTCGACGCAATCGTCACGGACCGCCACGGCCGCCAGGTCACCAATCTTAAGCCGGACGATTTCGAAGTCTTCGAAGACAAAAAGCCCCGCCCCATCGTCGGCGTCAACTACGTCCACAACGCCTCCATGCAACCCGCGAACGCCGCCGCGGCCAAAACCACCATCGCCATTCTCATCGACGATCTCAACCTCTCCTTTGAAAGCGTCGCGTACCTGCGCAAGAGCCTCACTAACTTCGTCAATACCCAGTTGCGGCCCGGCGACCAAGTCGCCATCCTTCGCTCCAGCAGCGGCTCCGGCGCCTGGGACCAGTTCACTTCCAACCCTCGCGTCCTGCTCGAAGAAGCCGGACTCGTTCACTGGCTGCCCACCTTGTGGTACTTACCCTACTTCGTCGACCAGCAGCCGCCCGCTTTCCTCTCTTCGGGCCCGCCTCATCGCCCCACCGCGGCCGAAAACTGGGATCTGCAAAGCGCCAGCAACGTCTTCACCGGAGGCACCCTCGGCGCGCTCCGCTTCGTTCTCCAGGGCATGTCCGCCATCCCAGGGCGCAAAGCCGTCATCGTGTTCTCCGACGGCATCCCGCTGGTCACCGGCTACGGCGCCGACCCGATCGTGCTCGCCGCCTTCCGCTCTTTGACGGATCTGGCCAACCGCGCCGGGGTCGTCCTGTACACCGTGGACGCAGCCGGCCTCAGCACATTTGAACCGGAAGCCGCCGTCACCGGCGTCTACAGCACGCAGTCCATCGCCGGCTTCGTTTCCTCCACCGACGGACTCGTCTTCCTCGCCAACCAGACCGGCGGCATGTTCCTCAGCCAGTCCAACGATCTCAACCGCGAAATCGCAAAGGTAGAGAACGACCTCGATAGTTACTACCTGATCGGCTTCTCCCCGGCGCCCAACTCGCTTTCGCGCTACAGCCCGCCCTTCCACACCGTCCAGGTCCGCGTGAAACGGCGCGGCCTCCACGTCCGCAGCCGCCGCGGCTTCCTCGGCCTTCCCGGCAGTCTCGCCGGCCCCGAACCGGCTCCGGCCGGCACGCGGCAACTTTTGCAGGCCGTTTTCTCCCCCTTCGTCCGTTCCCAGGTGCCCGTGGTCCTCACGACGGATTACACTTACTCCGGCAACGCCGGCGACGTGCAGAGCTTCTTGTACGTCGAACCCCGCCGCCTACACCTCACCAAACAACCCGACGGTTCCCGCACAGCAACGCTCGATCTCGCGGTCTTCGCCTTCCGCCCCGACGGCACGACGGCGGCCCATGTCACCGCCCGCGCCAATGTTTCGCTCAACGCCGCGCAGTATGAGGCCGCGCTGCGCCAGGGAATCGTCTACGGCTTCAAGTTCAACCTGCCGCCCGGCGCCACCTACCAGGTGCGCGCCGCCGTGCTCGACCGCGGCTCCGGCCGGCTCGGCTCGGCGAATCGGGTCCTGGTCATCCCGGGCCGGAAACAGGGACAGGCGGCGCTGTCGAGCCTCGAAATCGGCCGCATCGACGAGAGCAACCCGCAGGCCGGCGCCCAGTTTTCTCAGGCATTCGTCACCCACCGGTTCCGTCCGGACGCCTGGCTGGGTTTCCGCTGCGCCGTCTTCGACGCGCGCACGGATCCGGCTTCACAGAAAGCGTCCCTGGTCGCCCAGCCCCTCATCTATCACGACGCCAAACTCGTCTATACCGGATCGCCAACCAACCTCGCCGCCGCCCCCAACCCGCAGGGGTCAATGGTCGTCTCGGGCGCCGTCAAACTCAACCAGGCATTCTCCCCCGGCGATTACTCGCTCGTGCTTCAGGTCACCGACACTCTGCAGCCCAAAAGGAAGATCCGCACCCGCCTGGCCTGGACCGACTTCGCCATCCGCCCGCCGTTAAGCGACTCCGCCACCACCATTCCCCAGCATTAGCAGACACCCCGCCCGCGCCCGGCCCGTGCCGAAGCCGATCGTGTGCGTCGAGGTCAACGTAATACAGGTAAACTCGTCTCGCCAGAGCTATCTCCTCATCCCGGACAATCTTCCAGGGCCTGCGTCCCGTCCGGTCGGGATACAACGCCCCTTCCAGGCGGTCCTTTGGCTCTTCCTTCAAGGCTAAGTCCCGGGCGTGCTCACCAGTAAGTACGCGTACTTCCGCCAAACCACGCGGGACGGGACCCGGTATAGGTCAATGGTCCAGGCGGAGATGGAAGAGTCGTTGCAACCGACCTAACCAGACAATCGCCGCACAAGAACCCACCTGATTTCCAGAAGCGCCGACGAAGGCCGCACCTGCAGCTAATTGCAAGGCGAAGGCGTGATCCGTGGCTCGTCTAGCTGATGAATGACCCCATTTTCGAGCGGAGCCCAGTCCGCGTCGTAACAAGCCACTCGCCAGTAGCGGCCACGCGCATAACGATAAACTTTCAACCATTGGTCGGTCGCAGAACTGTGCATGTTAACGACCAAATCCCAGAACCCATTGGCGGCGGTCTTCTGTACGGTGAAGCCCTGACCGATTGCATCGAGCAGGAGCCTGTATCCGTGTGGGGTCCTTCGAAAGAACCACAACTGGCAATTCCCAGTCGGGCTACAAAGATGCTGCACCTGCGCCACTACTTGGAGAGGCTCCTTGCCATCTTGGCCCAGACGAATCATTTCGATGTTTGCGTTCAAAACAGCCTGCTTCACCTGAGCGTTAGACGCCATTTTTGGGTCGCGCGGATTCACCGGACCAATTTGAGCTTCGATAGCCTTGGCGAGTGCTGCTCTCTCGGAAGCACCGATTTTGGTATCTCGCAAGGACGAAGCCGAAAAAGCGGACTGAGACTGCTGCTGATCCCAATGGAACTCACGCCGCGCTCCAGGCGGCGATTTCACCTGGAAAAGCAGCACGCACGCCAGCAACTGGAAGTAAGTACTCACAGCGCCAGAATACACTGAAGGGGTTCGAGAAATAGTACGAATCGCCGGTACGCTCGATCCGCAAGAGCGTCATGAAAAAATCCCGCTCTCTAGTGGGCACGTCGGTCCGACTGCGTCTTAATCCTCCCTCGCCGGCAGGGTAAATGAGTGAAACCGGCCGTCTCTGTCCGAGTGGGTGTGAAATCGGCTAAACGGATAAGTCGGCACCGGGGCCTGCCACCGTGACCCAGCCCGCCCCACGCCAGGTCTGCTAAAATCCGTAACCGAAAACGTCGGGATCCATCTACCTATCCGGAGGTTCCGCATGCACCGCCGCTTGTCTTTGACCACCGGCTTTGCCCTCTGTACCTTCCCCGTGCTGGCCCAAACCCCACCCGCCCCCTCCGCCCCGCCGCCGATCGTCCGCGTCGAGGTGAACCTCGTCCAGGTAGACGCCGTCGTCACAGACCACCGCGGCCGCCAGGTCACCAATCTCAAGCCGGATGACTTCCAAGTCCTCGAAGACAACAAACCCCGCCCCGTCCTCGGCGTGAACTACGTCAGCAACGCCTCGATGCAACCGGCGAACTCGGCCGGGACCAAAACCACCATCGCCTTTCTCGCCGATGACCTCCATCTCTCGTTTAACAGTGTCGCCTTCCTCCGGAAAACCCTCACCAAGTTCGTCGATACCCAATTGCAACCCGGCGACCAGGTGGCCATCCTCCGCTCGAGCAGCGGCTCCAGTGCCTGGGACGAGTTCACTTCCAACCGCCGCGTCCTTCACGAAGAGGTCGATCTCATTCACTGGATGCCCGCAATTTGGGATGCA
>JAKAJI010000143.1 GCA_021813825.1 Acidobacteriota bacterium
GTAGATGCCGGGGAGCGGGGTCATGGGCGCGGGTAAGTACGTCATATCGAACGTCGCACTGCCCTGCGCCACCGGGAGGAGCGACCATCCGCTCGCTGCGCTTTTCAGGAACCAGATGCCTGTGCCGGTCGCCGGAAAACCATCCCCCGGCCGGACGGCTCCCGGGCTCGGATGGGTCTATTGAACGAGGAGGTTCGCTCCGGCGAGTGGCACCGGCCCCTCGACCACGCGTAACACCTGCAATGAAAACGCGCCCGGCGTTCCGGCCCGCAGGGCTCCGCTGGCCGAGCCCACGACGATGGCGTCCGCGGAATTAGCGAGGGTCGATAGGGACTGCTGTCCGACCAAGCCGGCCGGCGCCGAACTGGTTGCCACCATACCCAACAAGGCTGACACGCACAACGCTCTGCCAGCCGACGCCGCTTTCATGACCGGATAGCCTCCTGTGGTCGGTCTCGCGTCCTTGGTCACCAGTTCGCCACGCTATGAGTGCCGTGATCCTGATAGTATTGCTGCGTGTCCGCGTGAATCACGACGCCGACCCCAAACGTTGTGCTGCCGGCGTAATAGTCCCAGGGGTAGTCGTGGAATACCGGTGTGTCCCCGAGAAGATTCTGCGGGTTCAACGCGGGAGGAGTTGCGTTGTAGGACGTAGACTCGCCGAGCGTATCCGTGAAGCGGAACGACGGCTGGTAGCCGCTCGTGGCCGCGGGATAGGCCTAGTCGGTCCCCGTCGGGTAGTCGACCGTAAAAGAGCCGAAGGTTTCGTTGACGTCCAGCCCCTGCAACCCATTGCTACACAGATCGAACAGCGACCACGAGTATGCCGATTGCCAGCCGTTGTTCCCGGATCCGGCGGGGTAGATCCACGTGCTGTTTTGCGGCTAGTTCGCCTCGAGCGTCGTCGAGACGGGGGTGTGAATCAACACGTTGAACGGGGCCGACTGTGCACCGTCTGGATAGGTCACATACACCGCAACGTCATGGTTGCAGCCTGCGCTGGCAGTCGTGCTTGTCGCTTCGGTGGTCGAGCAAGTGTAGCAGCTTAGCGTGACGCTCCCGCCGGCCGGATTATTCTCCACGGTCCATGTGGGCGTTCCGGCGTGGCCGTTTGCATTGGCCGTCCACGATGCCTGGGCGTAATAACACCACCCTCCCTGCCCGCAGCCCGGGCCGTCCGAGAGGACGCCGCCGAGGTACCAGAATGCGTTCACGCCGGATATCGTGGGCTGAGTCTGCGCATGGCTTACGACTGCGGTGAGGCACAAGCCCGCATACCAAACCGCCGTCGCGCGGAAATCAAGGTCGAAACATGTGTCTGCCTCCTCACGCAAGGCCCGTCCGCTTCGATTGGCTGGGCTGGCCAGCAGAACTTGCAGCGTCGATTCCGATACTACCCACAACGCGGATTTGTCAAGATATTTATCGCGGTAATTTTGAAATGCGGCAGGTTATGTCCCGCCTTTCAGGGAACATTCATGGAAACCGGTGCACGAAAGATCGCCAGCCGGGCCCCTCAACTCGCACGCTACGCGGCCGGCAACGCTCCGCCGGGCCGCTCGCAGGAGAAGGAGCCCTCCCTCGGTCCCGGAACGGCTACTTACACCGCCGCCGTAACCGGTTCCTCGTTAAAGCTGTAACCAAACCCGCGCACCGAGCGGATCATCTGCGGATTCGCCGGGTCGGACTCCACCTTCTGCCGCAGACGCAGGACATACACGTCCACCGTCCGGTCCGTCACCGCGCGGTCCTGCCCCCACACCGCATCCAATAATTGCTCACGGCTGAACACAACTCCCGGCCGGCTCATCAGATATTCGAGCAGCCGGAACTCGGTGGCCGTGAGGGTAATCTCTTCGCCGTTCAAACGAACGCGGCAACTCGATCGGTCTAGTTCAATCGGGCCCGAACGAATCAACTTCGGCGGCGTCGCCTGCCCCCGGAACTGCGTCTTGATCCGCGCAATCAACTCGCGGATAAAGAATGGCTTGACGATGTAATCGTTGGCCCCCAGCTCCAGTCCCACGATCCGGTCCGCCTCCGAGGCCCGCGCCGTGAGGAAAATCACGGGAATGTGCGCTAGGTCCGGATGGCTCCGGATCCCCTTACAGATGTCCAGCCCGTCGGAATCCGGCAGCATGATGTCCAGCAGAATCAGATCCGGCCGCTCGCGGCGGCACAGCTCAATCGCGCCCTTCCCCGTCTGCGCTCCGGCCATCGCGAAGCCTTCCTTCTCGAGGTTGTACTTCAACAACGAATAGAGGTCGGTGTCGTCTTCGATCAAAACAATCTTTTTCATGCGGACATTGCCTCACTGTAAAACGATTTCCATTACAAATTGATTACGGAGCGGTTAACTCTGGCTGAATCGCGCCGGTTTCAAGCAGCCCCAAGTCCTCGACTGGAAGCGTGAAGAAGAACGTAGACCCTTCATTTATCACGCTTTCCACCCGCGCTTCCCCGCCTTGCGCCCGCGCCAGGTGTTTCACAATCGCCAGCCCCAGGCCCGTGCCGCCCAGCTCGCGCGACCGGGCCTTATCCACCCGGTAAAACCGCTCGAACAGCCGCGGCAACTCCTGCTCCGCAATTCCCACACCCGTATCCCGGACGTAAATCTCCACCTTTTCCGGCTGCGAGTTCTCCACCGGCCGCGCCCCGACGTAAATAAACCCGCCCGCCGGCGTGTACTTCAGCGCGTTGTCGAGCAGGTTCATCAGAATCTGATGTACCGCTTCCGAATCGCAGAAAACCTCCGTATCCTCCGGCGCCGGCTCGATCACAATGCTCACTTCTTTCTTATCCGCCAGCGGCTGCATCGACTCGACATTCTGACGCAGCAGAGTGTTCACGTAGTACCCGGCGAACTGGAATTTCTGCGTCTTCAGTTCGATCCGCGACAGCGTCAGCAGGTCCGCCGTCAGCCGCCCCAGCCGCTCCGCGTTCTGCTTGATGATCCCCAGAAAACGCAGGTTGTGCTCGGAATCGTGGATCGCGCCGTCGATCAGCGTATCCGTGTAGCCCTGAATCGAAGCCAGCGGCGTCCGCAGCTCATGCGACACGTTGATGACGAAGTCCTTCCGCACCCGCTCAAGCTTTTCCATCTCGCTCTGCTCGCGCTGCAACTCCATGACGGTCCGCTCCAGCTTCGCTCCCGTTTCATTCAGCCGGTCGGCGAGGATGGACAACTCGTCTTTCCCATGCGTCTCCAGCCGCGCATGAAAGTTGCCCGCTGCCAGCTTCCCCGTGTACTCGATGATCGCCCCCAGCCGCCGCGCGAAGTATCGCGAAAACAGCGCCGCCAGCGCAAAAAACGGAAGAAACGCCACCGCCGTCGACGCGATCACGCGGCGCCGGATGGTGTTCACCTGCTCGTGAATCCGCTTCAGCGACCGCGCCAGCCGCACCGCGTATGGCCCCGCCGGCACCGCAACGTAAAGCAGGTCCTGGTCAATCGTGTGCGAATGCCGGATGCTCCAGCCCGTACGGCCGGCAAGCGCCTCCATCAGTTCCGGACGATTGCCGTGATTCTCCATTCGCGACGGGTCGGCATCGGAATCGGCAAGCACGCGGCCATCCGGAGCCACCACGGTCAGCCTAGCTCCGGCCACCTGCGCCAGCAGATGGCATTCCGAAACCAGCGTCTCCGGCGGGCGCGAAGCCAGCATGTGGCCCTTCTCTTCCAGGCTTCGCCGCGTGTCTTCGAGATACCCGGCCCGCGTGCTCCTCGCCGCCAGAAAATCCACCGTGAACAACGTCGCGCCCAGCACCACAAGCAGGGCGGCGATCAGTTTCAGAAAGATTCGCGGGGCCACGAAAGTCCTGGTCTTATTCTACCGGGACCGGCTGTGAAATCCGGAGCCTACTCCCTCATCGCGTGCGCGCCATCGCCGGCCACTGATACAACCCGTGCTCCGCGATGTACCGCGCCACCGCCGGCGGCAGATCCGCCGGCATCTCACCCGCCGCCAGCTTCCGCCGGATCTCCGATGAGGAATCCGGCAGCAACACCGTGTCGAGCCGTTCCACCCGCGCCCCTTCCGGAACCGTGTACGCGTGCCCAGGCCGCGTCACCACAATGAACCGCACCTGCGCCACCACCTCCCGCCAGCGCTTCCACTTGTCGATCTCGGCGAACGCGTCCGCGCCGATCAGGAAATACGGCTCCGGGTCCCGCGCGCGCAGCTTCTCGATCGTCAGAATCGAATAGCTCGGCCCGGGCCCCTCCTCAATCCTCGATGGCTCAAACCGCGGATCCTCCGCGCACGCCAACTCCACCATCCGGTACCGGTGCTCGAAACTCTCCGTCGTCTGCCCCGGCTTATGCGGCGGATTCCCGGCCGGAATGAACAAAACACGATCGAGCGCGAACGCATCGGCGGCCTCGCGGGCGACCTTCAAATGAGCATTGTGAATGGGGTCGAATGTCCCCCCGAAAATGGCGATCGGCACAGTCAGCGGCCCTAGGCCGTCTCTTCAGTTTACGCGCCCCGCGGCGCCCTCTCCATTTGAGCCGCCATGCCCTAGAACGTCAGCCCGATCAGAAACTCCGCCTGGTTCTGTCCCGATTGCAGATTCGGGAACGGCGGAATCCCGCTCCCGGAGCCCCAACGCGTGTAGCGCAACTCCGGCGACACATGGATCTTCAGCAGCCCCACTTCCACCCCGGCGCCCATCGTGAACCCCGCCCCGCTCAGAGACAGATTGTGCAGCGAAGCATGACGGAACGACGGCCCCGCCTCCACGTACGGTTTGATCAGCGGAAATGCGAACCGGTACTTGCCCAGGATCGGAAACTCCCACGAGCCGTCCGTGTGGTTAGTCGGAGCTTCCCCAACCGGCTGCGTCGTGTAATTCAACGGCCGGTAAAGCGCATCCACCTCCACCCCGAAGCCCAGCGGCAGCCAAAGCCCCCCCATGACCCCGATGACGTATCCCTTGGAATCGCTGAAAACACTGCCCGGCGAACCGGTGAACGTTTGCACGGGGTTGGTCAACGGAACGCCGCCCTTCAGTCCGAACTCGAGGGACTGGCCGCATACGGTCGCGGCCGACAAGAACAAAATTAAGACAAAATGTTTCAACATCTGCTCTCAGTTTATCCGTTCAGCACCCGGATCCGCATGTTGCGAAACTCCACCCGCATCGGCTGCCCCGCATGAAGTTGCAGCGCGATCACCCCGGTGCGCGCGCTGTTGTCGTGCAACTCGGCCGTCACCAGCCCGTTCACCGTCAACTGGATGAAATCGCCGTCGCAGCGCACCTCATAGCTGTTCCATCCGCCCGCCTTCACAACGCGCTCGGCCTTCCCCTTCCAGCCGTTGACGATCGTCCCGCGCGTGCCTCGCTCGTCGTAGATCGAGCCCCACCAGTTGTCCGCCGCCATGTCAGCCTGCAGACCCTTTACCGCCCAGTCCGCCAGACGCTGGCTCCGGAACTGGATCCCGCTGTTGTGATTGCGCAACCGCACCTCGGTACGTAAGACGAAGTTCGAATAATCCCGTTTCGTGATGAGAAACGAATTGTGAGTGATCGCGGTTTTATCTGTAGAACCCGTCACCACGCCATCCTGAATGCTCCACAGTCTCGGGTCGCCGTCCCATCCGTCGAGCGTCTTGCCGTCGAACATCGGCGTGAAGCCGGTTTCCTCCTCGGCATCGAGCCTAGGCAAAGCGGCCAAACTGGCGGCGGCGGCCAGGAAAGCCCTCCGGCTGAAAATCGCGGGAATTGCGTCGTTGGGGAAAAGCAACATGGGTTTCATTGGATAATAAGTATAGGCGCGGCGCCAACGCCAAGCCAAGACAGCCGTGAACGAGAACGTCGCAACACCCACTCAGCCCACCCGGGCAAGCCGAATCGAAACCGCCATCAAAATCGCCTGCGTGGCCCTGGCCATCGGCGGCACCATCTGGGCGCTCCTGCCGGCCCGCGCTCATCCGGGTTCCAGCGTGCGCAGCGTCAGCGCTCGCACACACACCATGCCCGATTTCTCCCTGTCCACGCTCGACGGGCATAAATGGAAACTCAGCGACCATCGCGGCGATGTCGTTCTGGTGAACTTCTGGGCCACCTGGTGCCCACCCTGCCGCGCCGAGATCCCCAACTTCATGAAGCTCTCGCGGCAGCTCGCCGGCCAACCCTTCGCCATCGCCGGCATCGCCATGGACGATGGCGGCGCAACCGATGTCGCCCCCTTCGTGCGGAACGAGCACATGAACTACCCGGTCCTGCTGCCCGACTCTTCTTTCTCGCTCGGCGACGGCATCGATTCCCTGCCTACCAGTTTCCTCGTGGACAAACAGGGCCGCATCGCCAAAGTCTACGTGGGAGAAGTCGACCCCGACGCGCTCAGCGAGGACGTTCACTCGCTGCTCAACGAAAAACTCTGAGCGTGCTTACTCGCTCGAAGTCTGCAGCCGCGCCGCCGCATTGGCCAGTTCGTCGCAGCGATTATTATCTTCGTGCGAGGCGTGGCCTTTCGTCCAGGCCCACTCCGTCTTGTGCCGCGCCACCTGCTCGTCGAGTTCCCGCCACAGGTCCTGATTCACCACCGGCGCTTTCGTCGACGTCTTCCACCCATTCCGCTTCCACCGCGCAATCCATTGCGTGATGCCGTTCTTCAGATACTGCGAGTCGGTGACAATCTCCACCTCGCACGGCTCCTTCAGCGCCCGCAGTCCTTCCACCGCCGCCTTTAGTTCCATGCGGTTGTTCGTGGTCCTCGGCTCCGAACCGAAAATCTCTTTCTTCTTGCCGTTGTAACGCAGAATGGAAGCCCATCCGCCCGGACCGGGATTGCCCAGGCATGACCCATCGGTGATCAAAACAACGCGTTTCATCGTTCAGGAATGTGCGCCGCCGGCGATGCCCGGACGCCTCAGACCACCGCTTCCAGCTCGCGCGCGAAGAACTGCTCCACCACGCCCAGGATCGCCGCGGGATCCTTCTCGCCGTAGATCGCCGCCCGCAGCGTACTGCCGTTCCGCACGCCGTGCGTGAAGTAGGTGGCGAACTGCTTCATCTTCCCCGCCGCGTCCGCCTCGCGCCGCTCAATCAGCATGTCGTAGTAGGTCCGCATCAGCGTGTAGCGCTCGCGCTCCGGCGGATGATAGTAGGTGCCGGTCGCCACGAATTCCTGAATCTGCCGGAAAATCCACGGATTCGACGACGCCGCCCGCCCGATCATCACCGCGTCGCACCCGGTCTCCCGCATCATCCGCACCGCGTCTTCCGGACTGTTCACGTCCCCGTTTCCAATCACCGGGATCTTCACCGCCGCCTTCACTTCCGCAATCCGCGTCCAGTCCGAGCGCCCACTGTAGCCCTGCTCCCGCGTCCGCGGATGCAGCGCCACCGCCTGCAAACCGCAGTCCTCCGCCAACCGCGCCATCTTCACATACACCAGGTCGCGATCGTTCCAGCCGGCCCGGAATTTCATCGTCAAAGGAACCGTTATCGCCGCCCGCACCTCGCGCAGAATCTTCTCCACCAACGGCAAATCCCGCAGCAGCCCCGATCCGCCATTGCACTTCACCACCTTGTTCACCGGGCAGCCGAAATTGATGTCCACGATGTCAAAGCCCAAATCTTCGCAGACTCGCGCGGCCTCCGCCATCACCGCCGGATCGGAGCCGAACAACTGCGCCGAAATCGGCCGCTCTTCCGGCTGGAAGTACAAGTATCGGAACGTCTTAGTCGGCTTCTTCGCCTTCCCGATCGCCACCACGCCGTGCGAACTGGTGAACTCCGTCATCAACAGGCCGCACCCCCCCTGCGCCCGGATCAGCCGCCGGAACACAGTATCGGTGACCCCTGCCATCGGAGCCAGCACCAAGGCCGGCGCGATGCGGACCCCGCCAATCGAAAACGGCTCGGAAAGACACGCCATTCTTTTCATTCTACTGGCGAAACGCAACGGCTTTGAGAAACGTACAAAATACTTGGAGAGGGGAAATTCCAATGGCGACAAACGGAAGGGTTGTGGCGGCATTCCTCGGCGGCGCCGTGGTGGCGTCGGCCGTGATGTTTTTCCTCCTGAAACGGACGCCTTCGCCTCCCGCGGCAACGAGCACGGTGGCGCAGGCGACGGCCCCCGCGGTTCTTCCTCCGGCCGCGACAAAGCCCTCGCCTGCCCCCATCGCGCCCGCCGCGGCGGAAGCACCCGCCCCTGCTCCTGCCAAACCCGAAGCAACCCGCTCCCCGCTGCACGTCAAGCGGCACGTCATCGCCACGCGCAAGGCCGCCCCGTCCGTAACCAACGAAAAGGAACCGGCCCTGCCGCCCGCGCCGGCCATCCAAAGTGAACCCGCACAACCGGAAGAGGCCGCCGTGGCCAATGAGGGCGAAGTCGTACCCGCTCAAGTCGCCCCCGCCCCGCCACACGTGGTCACTCTCAAGCAAGGCACCATGCTGCGCGTCCGCATCGGGGAAACGATCGCCGCCTCCGCCCGCCAACCCGGCGACGAGTTCCTCGCTACCCTCGAAGAGCCCCTCGTGATTGACGGCTTCATCATCGCCGACCGCGGCGCCCATGTCCGAGGCCGCGTCGTCGAGGCCCAACCCGCCGGCAAAGTAAAAGGCGTCGCCCGCCTCGGCATCGAGTTGGCAAGCATACACACCACCGATAACCAATGGGTCAAAATTCAAACCGAGGAGTATGTGAAGGAAGGGAAAACCGCGAAGAAACGTGATCTCGCCGAAGTGATCGGCGGCTCCGGCCTCGGCGCGCTCATCGGTGCAGCGGCCGGCGGTGGCGCGGGCGCGGCTGTCGGCGCGGCCACGGGCGGCATGGCCGGCGGCGCCGTCGTCCTCTCCCAGCGTGGCCCCGACGTCACGGTCCCCGTTGAAACCCGTCTCACGTTCCGAGTCGCCCAACCCGTCCGCATCACCGAAAAACTCAACTGATCCGGGGCGGTTGCAAGTCCGGCCCGCCTCTGCTACGGTACGAGCCAGGAGATGCCGCACGGGCTCATCAGAATCGTCCTCCTTCTGGCAGTCACAGCCATGGCCGGCAATGCCGCGTGCCTCAACGACTGCCTCGCAGCCGGATTCTCCAGCCCATCCTCCCACGACTGCTGCCATCACCAACGCTCAAGCCGGGACTCCGGAACGAACGGCTGTGCGCATGCCCACGCCGCTCTGCTGGTTGACCGCGGACCCGTCTCAAACAGCATCTCTCTGCCGGCCTCGGTTTCAGCCGTAAGCCAGGCGCCCGCACTCCTCCACGCACTCTCGGACCAGCCTCTCCTGCCCCCGTTCTCCGACTCTCCGCCGCGCTCGTCTCTCGCCATCCTTCGCATCTGATTTCTGCCTCCCCGGACTTCTGCTCCCAGGTGCATCGGCCTCCAGCAGCCTCCTTGCGCCTTACCTGACTTCTGCCTCAGCGAAAGGAATGGAAATGCAACTCAGACGCAGCTTTCTTCAGCGTGCTTTCGGTCTCGGCCTTGGCGCCGCCGCAGTCCCCCGAGCCGTGGCCGCGCCATCAGCCCGCGCCTCCGTCTCCGTCGTTACGCCCGACCTCGCCGATCTGCCCTTCACCCTCGACGGCGGCGTAAAGGTGTTCCACTTGATCGCCGAACCGGTCAAGCAGCAGATCGTACCCGGCCGCGTCCTCGACCTCTGGGGCTTCAACGGCAGCGCCCCCGGCCCCACCATCCACGCCAACGAAGGCGACCGCGTGCGCATCGTTTTCGCCAATCATCTGCCCGAGCCCACCAGCATTCATTGGCATGGCCTCGAACTGCCCATCGAAATGGATGGCGTACCCGGCATCGGCCAGGAACCGGTGAAACCCGGCGGGCGCTTCATCTACGAATTTTCATTGCACCAGAACGGAACCTTCTTCTATCACTCCCACATGGCCATGCAAGAGATGGCCGGCATGCTCGGCGGCTTCCTCATCTACCCACGCACGCCCTACACGCCCGCCGTCGACAAAGACTTCCTGATCCTGCTGCAAGAATACGCGGTCCTTCCCAACAGCACCATTCCCAACACGATGAACATGGAATTTAACTGGCTCACCTTCAACGGAAAATCCAGTCCCGCCTCAACGCCGTTGATTGTCCGCCAGGGGGAACGCGTGCGCGTCCGCCTGGTGAATCTCGGCATGGACCATCATCCGATTCACCTCCATGGCTTCACCTTCTGGGTCACCGGCCACGAAGGCGCGCGGCTGCCTGAAACGCAGTGGACGCGCGGCAACACAACGCTTGTCGGCGTCGCCCAGGCGCGGGATTTCGAATTCCTCGCGGACCGCACCGGCGACTGGATGCTTCACTGTCACCTGCCCCATCACATGATGAACCAGATGTCGTCGAGCGTCGGCCCGATGACCCGCCCCAGCCACGGCATGAGCGCCGGTCTCAGCATGGAAGAAGCGATGGGCATGCCTCGCGGCGGCTCCGCGACGGCGGAAAACAAGCAGCCGAGCCTCGGCCGCGGCATGGGCGTCGGCGCAACCGCCGAGACTCCCCAACGCAACGGCCCGCTCTCGGACCAACACGCCGCCGAAGCCATGCCCGGGATGCACCACGGCCCCATGCACGCCCCCCCGGAAGCCGCCCCCGTTCCCCTCTACCCCCAGGACGCCTTCATGGAGGGCCCGATGATGGCCATGGACGAGGCGGTCGCCAAGCCCGAAACCCTCGGGTTGCCCCCAGGCTGGAGCGGTTACATGGGCGGCATGATGACGCTCATGCGCGTGCTCCCACCCGAACTGTACGACAAGATCCTCGAACGCAAGGCGCGCTGGCAGTCCCAGCCCGCCGCGCCGAAGGAGGCCAAATGAACCGCCTCGCTCTCGCCCTTGCGGGGGCCTTTCTCCTCGCTCCCGCACAGGCGCAAATCTCCCCGCCGGCCCCCGATCCCGGCCTTCACCTCGAAGACATCGAGCGCATCGCCATCGCCAACAACCCCACCATCCCCCAGGCCGAGGCCAGCCTCCGGATGGCGGAAGGTCTTGCCCGCCAGGCGGGGCTTTACCCCAACCCCACCGCCGGTTACTACGGCGATGAAATCCGCGGCGGCTACCTCGCAGGCGGGCAGCAGGGCGGTTACCTGAGCCAGACCATCGTGCTTGGTGGC
>JAKAJI010000002.1 GCA_021813825.1 Acidobacteriota bacterium
GTGGAATCGTGTCGGTCTTTTTGTTCGCCTATCTGATTTACGCGCTGTTGAAGCCGGAAAAGTTCTGAGGACATTCGATGACATCTTACGGCGTCTTTCAAGTCCTGCTGTACTTCGCGGTGATCGCCGCGCTGACTAAGCCCGTTGGCGCCTTCCTGGCGAAGGTCTACGACGGGGAGCGTACGTTCCTCCATCCGGTGCTGCGCCCTGTGGAGAGGCTGATTTACCGCCTTGGAGGCGTACGGGAGAACGAAAACCAACGGTGGACGCAGTACGCGGGTTCGCTCGTCGCTTTCAGCCTGGTGAGCTTTTTGTTTGTTTATGCGTTCGAGCGGCTGCAGGGGCTGCTTCCTCTCAATCCGCAGCATTTTGGCGCCGGGCAGGTGAGTCCCGACCTTGCGTTCGACACGGCGGTGAGTTTCCTGAGCAATACGAACTGGCAGTCCTATAGCGGGGAATCGACGTTCAGCTATCTGGTCCAGATGGCGGCGCTTGCGGTGCAGAACTTCGTCTCCGGCGCGGCCGGCGTCGCTGTGGCGATCGCGATGGTGCGGGGCTTCGCGCGGCAACAGGCGCACAGCATCGGCAACTTCTGGGTGGACCTGACGCGCGGCGTGCTTTACGTGTTCCTGCCGTTGTCGTTGCTCGGGGCGCTGGTGCTGTGTTCGCAGGGTGTCATTCAGAACTTCCACGCTTACGAAAAGGTGAAGACAATCGAGGGCGGGAGGCAGGTGATTCCGCAGGGACCGGTCGCCTCCCAGGAAGCGATCAAGATGGTGGGCACCAACGGCGGCGGATTTTTCAACGCCAACTCGGCGCACCCATACGAAAACCCGACGCCGGTTACGAACTTCCTTGAGATCGTCATGATCTTCCTGATTCCCGCAGGACTCACTTACACATTCGGGCGGATGGTGGGAGATCCGCGGCAGGGATGGGCACTGTTTGCGGCGATGTCGATTCTGTTTCTGGCGGGCGTATTTGTAGCCTACCCCGCCGAGCAGGCGGGCAATCCGATTCTGGCGAAGCTGGGAATTGAAACAGCGCCGACGAACCTGCAGCCCGGCGGAAACATGGAAGGCAAGGAGGTGCGTTTCGGCATCGCGTCTTCGGCGCTGTTTGCCGTCGTCACTACCGATGCAAGCTGCGGGGCGGTGAACTCGATGCATGACAGCTACACGCCGCTCGGCGGCCTGGCGCCGTTGTTCAATATCCAACTTGGCGAAGTGGTGTTCGGAGGAACCGGCGCGGGACTCTATGGCATGTTGTTGTTCGCGATTCTCGCCGTGTTCATCGCGGGGCTCATGGTGGGGCGGACGCCGGAGTACATCGGCAAAAAGATCGAGCAGAAAGAAGTGAAAATGGCGATGCTGGCGCTGATTTCCACCGCCGCGAGCGTTCTCGTGTTCGCGGGCATCAGCGCGGTAGTGCATTTTTCCCAAGGCGGTTATTTCAATCCGCCCGGGCCCGCGATCGCGAACCTCGGGAACAGAGGACCACATGGATTCTCGGAATTGCTGTACGCGTACTCGAGCGCCGCGGGCAACAACGGCAGTGCATTCGCCGGCATCAACACCAACACGCCCTGGTTTAACCTCTCGATGGGTTTCGGCATGCTGATCGGCCGGTTCCTGTTCATCATTCCGCTGCTGGCGGCGGCGGGAAGTCTGGCCGCCAAGAAGCGAGTGCCCGCGACGAGCGGAACGTTTCCGACACACGGAGGCCTGTTCACCGGACTTCTGATCGGCACGGTGATCATCGTCGGCGCGCTCACCTTCTTTCCCGCTCTGGCGCTTGGCCCGATCGTCGAGCATTTCCTCATGCACGAGGGCAGACTGTTCTCCGGTTTGTTGACGGGAGCCTGGAGCTAAGCCATGACGGTGATGACGCAAGAAACACAAACCGACGAAACGGTTCTGATTCCGAAGCGGCTGGCAAAGGCGCGGCCGCTGCTTGATCCCTCGATCGTACGGCGCGCACTGAAGGATTCTCTGCTGAAGTTGAATCCCGTGACGCTGGCGAAGAACCCGGTGATTTTTGCCGTTGAGATTGGCGCGGCCGTCACCTCGGTGCTGCTGATCCGCGATGCGATTCGCGGGGAATCCGGCTTGGGATTCCCTTTCCAGATCGCGGTGTGGCTTTGGTTCACGGTGCTGTTTGCTAACTTCGCCGAAGCGATGGCGGAGGCGCGCGGCAAGGCGCAAGCGGATTCGTTGCGCAAGACGCGGACGGACTCGATGGCGCGCCGGGTGTTGAGCGGGGGAACGACGGAACTGTTGCCGGCTTCAAAACTGCGGGCAGGTGACCTGGTCGAATGCCAGGCGGGGGAAATCGTCCCGGGGGATGGCGACGTGGTCGAGGGCATCGCGACAGTGGACGAATCCGTGATCACGGGCGAGAGCGCGCCGGTGATTCGCGAATCGGGCGGCGACCGCAGCGCGGTGACCGGCGGGACCAAGGTGCTCTCGGACCACATTACGGTGCGCATCACATCGAACCCAGGCGAGACGTTTCTCGACCGGATGATTTCGTTGGTGGAAGGGGCCGAGCGGCAGAAGACGCCGAACGAGATCGCGTTAAACATCCTCATTTCCGGCCTTACGCTGATATTCCTGTTGGCCGTGGTCACGCTGCAGCCGTTCGCCGTTTACAGCGTGGCCGCGGCGGGCGCAGGCCATGTGCCGACGGTGGCCGTGCTCGTGGCGCTGCTTGTCTGCCTGATCCCGACGACGATCGGCGGGCTGTTGTCGGCGATCGGCATCGCCGGCATGGACCGCGTGATGCAGCACAACGTGCTGGCGATGAGCGGGCGGGCGGTGGAAGCTTCGGGCGATGTGAACACACTGCTTCTCGACAAGACGGGAACGATCACGCTCGGCAACCGCCAGGCGGTGGAGTTGATTCCGGTCGAGGGGGTGACGGAAATCGAGATGGCGAACGCGGCGCAATTGTCCAGCCTTGCCGATGAAACGCCGGAGGGCCGGTCCGTCGTGGTGCTGGTGAAGGAGAAATACGGGCTCCGTTCCCGCGAGATTGCCGAACAGCACGCGCGGTTTGTACCGTTCTCGGCCTACACGCGGATGAGCGGCGTGGATATCGACGGCAGGCGCCTGCGGAAAGGCGCGACGGAGGCGATCGCGAATTTCGTGCAGCAGGAAGGCGGCTCCGTGCCGGCATCGTTTCTGGACATTTCCGACCGCATCGCGCGGGCGGGCGGCACGCCGCTCGCTGTCGCCGACGGAGGGCGCCTGCTCGGCGTGATTCACCTGAAGGACATCGTGAAGGGTGGGATGCGGCAGCGCATCGCACAACTTCGGGCGATGGGCATTCGCAGCGTCATGATCACCGGCGATAATCCTTTGACCGCAGCGGCGATTGCTTCCGAGGCGGGCGTCGACGATTTTCTGGCCCAGGCGACGCCGAAGGACAAGCTCGA
Source organism: Acidobacteriota bacterium (assembly GCA_021813825.1). Lineage (GTDB taxonomy): Bacteria > Acidobacteriota > Terriglobia > Bryobacterales > Bryobacteraceae > JAJYKC01. The sequence goes on from JAKAJI010000002.1 coordinate 3,437, forward strand.
GTTCATCAAGCGCGAGCAGGGCGAAGGGCGGCTGGTCGCGATGACGGGCGACGGCACCAACGACGCACCGGCGCTTGCGCAAGCCGACGTCGGCCTGGCGATGAACACGGGAACAACGGCGGCGAAGGAAGCCGGCAACATGGTCGACCTCGACAGCAATCCGACGAAGCTTATCGAGGTCGTGGCCATTGGCAAGCAACTCCTGATTACGCGCGGCGCGCTGACGACGTTTTCCATCGCCAACGATGTTGCGAAGTACTTTGCGATTATTCCAGCGATGTTTGCGGCAACGTATCCCGCCCTGGACCGGCTGAACATCATGCGGCTGCACTCGAGCGAAAGCGCGGTGCTGGCCGCGGTCATCTTCAACGCGTTGATCATCATTGCTCTCGTGCCGCTGGCGTTGCGCGGGGTGAAATATCAACCGCGCGACGCGGCCGGCCTGCTGCGCCGGAACCTGCTCGTCTACGGCGTCGGCGGGCTTCTGGCGCCGTTCCCCGGCATCTGGGTGTTGGACCGGTTGCTGGCAATTCTGAAGCTGGCTTAGGAGACTCTTATGTGGCGTCAGATCGTTCCCGCATTCCGCATCACCGCTATTTTCACGATCCTGACCGGGTTGATTTATCCGGCGCTGGTCACGGCTGTCTGCCAGGCGTTTTTTCCGTTCCAGGCCAACGGCAGCCTGATTCGCAGCGGCGGCGCTGTGATCGGGTCTACGTTGATCGGGCAGAATTTTCATCGGCCCGAATATCTGCAGCCACGGCCATCGGCTGCCGGAAATGACGGCTACGATCCGACCGCATCCGGTGGCTCGAATCTCGGGCCGACAAATCCGAAGCTGATTGAACGGGTTCGGGCCGCTGCCGCGCAGTTCCGACACGACAACCCGGAGGCGACAGGGCCGCTGCCGGCGGATCTGCTGACGACGTCGGCGAGCGGCCTGGATCCGGACCTGAGTCCGGAGTCGGCGCTGCTGCAGGCGGGCCGAATTGCCGGCGCGCGGCAGGCGCCGGTAGCGGCTGTGCGCGAGTTGATCGAGAAACACATCACCGGACGCGCGGCGGGCCTGCTGGGTGAGCCGCGCGTGAACGTGATCGAGACAAATCTCGATCTGGACCGGCAGTTTCCAAAGCACTGACGCCGATTACAAGATAATGAAATTGCGCGAGGTGTTTCCTCGACTTTGCCCGAAACTCCCGTAAAGCGACCCGATCCCGAACAACTTCTGCGCCAGGTGGAAGCCGAGGAGGACTTCAGCCGCCGGGGGCGATTGAAGGTGTTCCTCGGCTATTCGTCTGGTGTCGGCAAGTCCTTTCGCATGCTGGATGAAGCGCGGCGGCGGCAGGAACGCGGCCAGGACGTTGTCGTCGGCGCGGTGCAGGACAAGCGGCCCGGTGACGTGGATTCGCTGCTCGCCTGCCTTGAGTCGATCCCCATGCGAGTGATCAACGGGCAGTCCGCGATGGATGTACCGGCGATTCTGCGGCGGCGTCCGGAAGTGGTCGTCGTGGATGGACTGGCCTTCAAGAACCCTCCGGGAAGCGAGAACGCGGAGCGTTGGCAGGATTGCGAGGAGATTCTCAAGGCGGGCATTTCGGTGATCGGGTCCGTAAATCTGCAGTACATCGCGGAGATGCGAGAGCAGGTGGAGGCGCTGACGGGCAAGCAGGTGACCGATACGATCCCGAAAAGCTTTTTAAGCGGGGCCGACGAGATTGTGGTGGTCGATGCGCCGCCGGAGCAGCCGTCGCTTCAGGAATCGCTTGGCCCGCAGGCGCAGGAGAGGTTGTCGGCGCTTCGGGAGTTGGCGCTGGTGCTGGCCGCCGATGTCGTTGACAAGCAATTAGAAGATTATCTGGAGCGGCACGGCATCGAGAACCTTTGGGGCACGCAGGAGCGGATCCTGGTCTGCGTAACTCCGCGCGCCAACGTAGAACCGATGATCGCGAGCGGAAGGCGGAACGCGGACCGGTTTCACGGCGAACTGTTCGCCTGCTACGTCGAGCAGGACGATTTGTCCGCCGAGGACCGGGTGGCGTTGGAGGCAAACCTTGCGGTGGCGCGCGAGGCTCGCGCACAGATCGAGATTCTGCACGGCGAGGACCCGATACACGCCATCATGAGCCTGGCGCGCGAGCGCGGCATCACGCAAATTTTCGTCGGCCACAGTCTTCGCGAGGGCTTTTGGACACGCCTGTTCGGCGGGCCGGTGGATAAGTTCATCCGCGCCGCCGATGGCATCGACGTGCGGGTGTTCCCGCATTGAGCTGCCCATGACAGAAGTTTCCCGCGGCGAACTGAAGGTGTTTCTCGGTTATGCGGCCGGCTCCGGCAAGACTTATGAGATGCTGAGCCAGGGCCAGGAACTCCTGCGGCGGGGCGTTGACGTTGTAATCGGATACTTTGAATCCCACGGGCGGCCGGATACGATCGCAAAGGCAGAGGGTCTGCCGGTGATTCCCCGCCGCCGGATCGAGTACCGCGGCGCGACTTTCGAGGAGATGGACACACCGGCCATTCTTGCCCGGCGGCCCGAGGTCTGCCTGGTGGACGAACTGGCGCATACCAACGTACCGGGCTCGGAACGGGGCAAGCGCTGGCAGGATGTGGAGGTTCTTCTCGAAGCCGGCATCAATGTGTACACGACGGTAAACGTGCAGCACCTGGAAAGCCTGAACGGGCAGGTTTGGCAGATTACCGGCGTGCGAGTGCGCGAAACGATTCCGGACTGGGTACTGGCGAATGCGGCGGAAGTTGTGATGGTGGACGTCACGCCGCGGGCGTTGCTGAACCGCCTGGAACGAGGCGCGGTGTACGCCCCGGAGAAGGCGCGGCGGGCGATGGAGAATTTCTTTCAGGAATCGCACCTGGTGGCGCTTCGCGAACTGGCGCTCCGCCAAACGGCGCACGAGGTGGACACGCGGCAGGCGACGCCGGGCGGCGAAGGGGCGCAGGCAGCCCAGTCGTCGTCCGAGCGGCTGCTGATTCATATCACCGCCGATCCGTCTTCGGCCGAGCTGATCCGGCGCGGCAAGCGGATTGCGGATTATCTGCGAGCGCCTTGCGTTGCGGTCGCGGTGTGCCCGCCGCCGGGCATCGAGAGCCTGCCGCATGCCGAGCGCGAGGCCGTGGAGCGTCATCTGAACTTCGCGAGGAACCTGCACGTTGAGACGCGAGTTCTGAGCGGCGAAGATCCCGCCAAAGCTCTGGTTGAGTTCGCCGGACTGAATCAGATCACGCAGCTTTTCGTCGCCCGGCCGCGTTACTCGCGCTTACAGTTGCCGGTTGGGTTCAATCTGGTGCATCGCGTTGTTCGGCTGGCGCGCACGATGCAAGTTATCGTCGTGGCCGAGCGGCACCGCCGCTGAGCGAGTTATTCGCCTTCGAGCGTAAAGCGGTAGGCGCCGGAGGAGACGTCGAAAACGACTTCGTCGCCCTGCATGCGCGCGCCATGGATTCCCTCGTCGCCGGAGAGGTACTTTCCGTCGCGCCAGACTACGTGGCCGCTCTCTGTCACGGTGAATTTCGTCATTTCGAGTTCTTTCGGGATGGTGATTTCGGCGCCGGCTCCGGGAGGAATTGTCACCTCGAGCGTGACGCGGCCGGCCTCTCGCGCGCATGAGGAGACGATCAGTCCACGAGGCGAGCCGATGCTCGCGTTCACCCATCGCAGGTCTTCCACCGGATGTGGCGCGATGCGGATGTGGCGGTAGCCGGCGCCATCCGGGGCGATGCCGATCCCGCCGAGCGTCTCGTAAAACCAGGCGCCGACGCTTCCGAACATCGCGTGATCCTGCGAGTTCATCGACGGTCCGACCTTTTGCTGCCAAAGCTCCCACAGCGTGGTGGCGCCGTTGGCGATCATGTAGCCCCAGCTTGGGTAGCTGGTTTGCGCCGCCAGTTCATACGCCAGGTCCGTGCGGCCGATTTCGCTCAACACCGGCAGCAGGTAGCGCACGCCAATGAAGCCGGTTGTGATGTGCGTGTCGTGATAGTAGACGATGTCATTTTGGAGGTTGCCCGCCACGCGCCCGCGTTCCCTCGGTCCGGGCAGGCCCATCGCGATGGCCATGGCGTCCGCGGTTTGCGTGCCATTGGCGTAATTCCCCGTGGAGGCGTCGTAGTATTTCTGCTGGACCGCCGCGCGGATGCGAGCCTCGAGTTGGCCGTACATCTGCGCGTCCGCGTTGTGGCCCAAAACGGCGGCGATCGAAGCCAGCGTGTTCACGTCGTGCAGGTAATAGAGCGCGGAAACGAACTCGGCCGGCGTATGGACGATCGGCACCCAGTCGCCGTAGTGGTAGTAAGTCAGCACGTCCCCCTTGGCTTGCGTGCCGAGGAACGCGATGTATTTCTTGAGACCGTCGTAATTTTCTTCGAGGATGCGGCGGTCGCCGTAATGGCGCCACATCTGCCAGCAGAGTTCCGGATAGGCCGTGCCCCAGGCGGGGTCCGAAGGCTGTCCGCCATAGCGCAGCGGCACTGTGTCGGTGAGGCTTCCGTCCTGGCCTTGTGCGTCGCGGATGTCGCGGATGAAATTTGCGTAGAACGCCGCCATGTCGAAGTTGTCCATGGCCTCTTCGACGGTGATCTGGGCGTCGCCCATCCATCCCTGGCGCTCGTCGCGCTGGTCACAATCGGTGGGAATGCCGAACAGATTTGTAAGTTGGGACCACCCGATGATGCGTTGGATGTCGTTCAACACCGGCTTCGAGGCAGCGAAGCCCCCGGTGGTGCGGACGGCGGTGTGAACAATGATGGCGCGCACGGTGTCGAGCGAGGGCGCACCCGGCAGACCGCGAACCTCGACGTACCGAAAGCCGTGATAGGTGAAGCGAGGCTGATACCACTCGCCGCCGTCGCCGCGCAGGGTGTAAATGTCACGGGACTTTGCCTGCCGGAGGTTCTCGCGATTGATCCGGCCGTCGGGATAGACCAATTCGCTGTAGCGCAGCGTGACCTCGGCGCCGCGCGGGCCGCTGACGTGGAGACGCGCCCAGCCACTCATGTTCTGGCCGAAGTCGTAGACATAAACGCCGGGCTCGGGGCTCGACATCGACTTCGGCGCCATTTCTCCCACCGCTTCGATGGCGGGCATCATTTCGGCGGAACGCGCTCCGTCCGAGCCAGGCATGGTTTTCGCGGCACTCCAGGCGGCATCGTCGAACGCCGGTGCGTCCCAGCCCGGCGTTTCGTTGCGCGCGTCGTAGACTTCGCCTTCATAAAGGCCGTTGCTAACGATCGGGCCGGAGGCGGCCTTCCAACTTCCGTCAGAGACGATGGTGACGTGCTTGCCGCCTTCGAGTTCCACCTCGATCTGGACGAGCGCGGCGGGTTCGGAGTAGTAGGCGTGGAACTGCGGCGCGTGATCGAGCGTGGCCCAACCGCCGCCGAGCATGACGCCCACTGCGTTCGACCCGCCGTGCAGCGCGCGCGTGACGTCGTAGACGCTGTAGAGGACGCGCTTGGGGTAAGTGGTGGGCGCGGGGTCGAGCAAGCGATGGCCGATGCGGTGGCCGTTGAGATGAAGTTCGTAGTAGCCTAGGGCGGTGACGTAGGCGCGGGCGCGCTGGACGCGGCCGCCAAGATCAAAGCTCTTGCGAAGTTCCCCGCCCCCGCCGATCCATTGGGCTTTCCAGTCGCTTCGGGCCAGCAGGCCCATGTCGAAGCGTGAGGCGTCGCTGTAAGCGGTCTCATGGCCGCCAGCGTCCCAGGCACGCACCTTCCAGTAGTATGTGCGGCCGCTTGCGAGCGGTTGGCCTTGATACTCGATCTGCGTTGTCTCGGCGGAGGCGACGCGTCCGCTGTCCCAGGCATCGCCGCGGCCGGCGGCCAGATTTTGTTCACTCGTAGCGACGAGCAGTTGATAAGCGCTCTGCTGCTCGCCCCGGCCGGGCCAGTCCAGCATCCAGGAGAACCTGGGCTTTGCGGTGTCGACTCCCATCGGGCGAGTCAAGTATTCGCAGCGCAGATCTTCCGGGGCGCGAATCGCTGCCGGCGCGCCGGCAGCGATTCCACAGGTCAACACGATCAGGGTGCAGGTGCAGGTTTTGCTCATAGGGCTCGAAAGCGTAGCGTCTCTCCCAGACCAATCTACGCTTGCCCGGTGGGCCGTGGCAATTCGAGCCCTATGAAACCGTCTTGCGACGCCCGGCTATTGGCCGAGAACCAGGTTCGGGTACGTGACGGTGCTCAGCCAGCGGAACACCCCGCCGAGGGTCAAACCCGAAGCCGAGAAGCGAGAGATGCCGGACTGAGACGGCATATGGCTGACCGTGAGGCTTAACTGACCGGTTGGCAGTTGCTGCAGTACGTCCACCGGCACCGAAAATTGTCCAGCCGACGCGGTGGTGCTGCAGACGAACGCCATGGAGCGGAACTGCCCCGGGTCAGAGACCGGGGGCTGAACACCGGCGCCGAGTTTGTAGGACCGTCCGTAGATGAGCACCATGTCGCTCGATCCGCCACCCGTCCACGTGACTTGAAGCGGCGTGGAGCGGCTGAACGTGGTTCCGTCCGCGAAGTTCGAAGTGACGTTGATCAAAGTGGGCACGCCGAGACTGACCGGCCCGAAAGCGCCCACATCGGCGCCACCCGCGCCAGCGATGCTGTAGTTCCCCGCACCCAAGGCTTCGGGCAGAGGAGCCTCATAGAGAACGCCCGAGCCGGAGATCGTATCGGGAATCACCTGCAGGGTAGAGCCTGTGCGCGTGGTGAGGGTGAGGGTGCCGGCATCGAGAAATTGCGCGGCGCCGAGGAACAGGTCCGGGTTCGCGCGCGGTCCCTGATAGTAGACATTGCAACTGTTGGTCGCGGAGGGAGGCACGCCGATGTCAGCGAATCCGCCGGAGGCGACGAAGCGAGCCACGATGACGTCGGGGCCGTTACCGCGTCCGGACTGGAAACCGAAGCCGAAGGCATGCAGCGGAATGCCGGGGTGAGGGCCGTAGCCAACCGGACCCGCGCCAGAGCCGGAACCGCTGCCGGCACCGCCGTTACCGCCGGTACCGGAATTTCCTCCGGGCCCGCCTTGTCCGTTCCCTTGAGAGCTGCCATTCCTGGTTTGTCCGCCGCCGAGCTGTCCTAAACCGGAGGCCAGGACCACGGTGCCGTGGCTACCCTGGGCTATGGTTTCGACCGCGTCAACGCAAGTCAGGCCCGTTGCATGGACGGCGATGGTCGCGATGTTGCTGTCGAAGGACTGATTGTGGATCTGGTCCCGCGAGCGCAGCCGCACGGGAACCGAACAGCCGCCCGGTGCGTTGGGTGGTACGACAAACTGGATCTGGTCCACACCGGCGAATCCGGGGGCGCGTCCGGCATACTGGACCTGCGCCTCGATACCTCCGACGAAAACCTGTGGCTGGATGACGGCGGGGACCAGTCCGCTACTTGCCTGGCCGGCCGCTACGGGCGGATCCGTGGCGCCGAGACCCGTGCCGTACATCAACATGACCTGGCCGGGCCGGGCGGTTGTGCGCGGGCCATTCTGCTGATACTGGTTCCCGGACCCACCGAGAAGGTTGAGCGCCGCGCCCGGGCCGCGGCCATTGCCGTTCATTGTAAAGAATCCGAAATTGGCACTAACCAAAGCGGCCGTGAACGGAGCCGACTCGCGGATCTGGTCCTGATCGTGGGTGCGCAGAAGCAGGCGAATCTGGTCTCCATTGAGATTCGAAGGTAGCTGACAATTTACCTGTTGCGAGGACGCGTACATCATCGCGCACGATGCCGTATCGTTTACGACGACCTCCGTTCCGCCAAGTATCGTGGGCAGTGGCAGCGAACCGGCAGCGACCGGAACGGCCGGTCCCAGGTTCACGCCCATGATCGTGATGAGAGCGCCGGGAGCGAGAGCACTACCCGGAAAATCGGACGGCGTGAACTTCGCGCCATTCACAACGCCGGTGCCCGCGATCTGAGGCGTCTGGGCCAGGACGGGAACCGCGAGGCCAGAGAGAACAAGCAGACACGTCAGCCGTCGATTCCAGTACGGCGCAGACTGTGATTTTAGAACTGTCATCGCAAACTCCTTCCATTCGAGGGCTTCAAGAAGGAGGTTGCATCCGGGGAGCCACGGCGAAGGGCAGACAGATCAACAGATTTTGGACAAAACTCGTACAAATGTTCTGACAGATTGCGAGGGAGGCGGCAAATTTTGGATCACCGGCCGTGACGGCGGCGGCAGAAAACGAAAGCGGCGCCTCCCTCCGGATGGAGGAAAGCGCCGCTTGGGTCCTTCTCGTTTTGGTTGTGAGTGGGTTCGCTAGAAGTAGAACTTCAGAGCGAACTGAAGCTGCCGGGCGTCCTGCGCGCCGAAGATCTGGCCGAAGGAACCGACGCCGATGTTGCCATTGGCAACCGTCTGGCCGGGAACGGTGATTCCGGGCGAGCCGAGGACGACCGTGTTGGTCAGGTTAATCGCCTCGGCGCGGAACTCGAGCGACTGGCGTTCGGTGATAGCGAACGTCTTCGTCAAGCTCACGTCGACGGTGTACATACCGGGACCGCGGATTGTGCCGACGCCGCAGTTGCCGAACGTCCCGAGGGCCGGCGGCGCATAGGCGTTCGGGTTGAACCACTGATATCCGCCGTTGGGCGAATCCATGGTTCCGAACACACTACCGGGCGCGATGCAGTTAGCTCGAGGCTCAACGGCGTGAGTGCGCGAGCTGTCTTCGTAGTTGTTGATGGTGTAGGGGAAGCCACCGCGGAAGGTCGGGATGGCGTTGGCCTGCCAGCCACCCACGATCGCGTCGGCCACCTTGCTCATGTTGCTGCCGTACTTCCGGCCGCGGCCGAAGGGGAGGTCATACGTCACATAGCCGCTGAAGGTATGCGTGACGTCGTAGTAGCACGGTCCCCACTGCGACCGGCCGTCGTAGGCGTTGGGCCAATAGTAATCGTTCGTGCTCGCCTGCCCACCGTCTCCGTAGTAGCCGATCGAATTGGTCATGCACTTGGAGTAGGTGTAGTTGAGCTGGAACTGGAGGCCGTTGCTCAGGGTCTTCTGAAGGACAACCTGCAGCGCATCGTAGTCCTGGTTCGCCGAAGACGATGTCAGGCGCGCGTTGCCGATTTCGTTCTGAAGCGTCGGATTTCCCGACAGGTAGTAGCTGGGTGAAACACTCCCGTTGGCATTCAGGATTCCCTGCGATGCCCAGATCGGCACCATCAGATGCGTATTCCGCTGGCCGACATAACCTACTTGGAAGGTCATGTTGTTGCCGAACTGGTGCTGGATGGTGAAGTTCCACTGCTGGGAGACCGCGGGACGGATGTTGGGATCCCACAACCGCAATCCGGCGCCGATGAAGGGATTCCCGGGGTTGGACTCGAACGGAAGATAACCATCAGCGAGAGTAGATGGCGTCTGCCCCGGAGCATAGATGTCGAGGTGCTCGGTGGCAAACGGCGGGTTAAGCGTGAGGCGGAGATTCGTCCCGGTTCCTTCGAGGAAGCTCGAAACCGTGTAGGCGGTCCGGATGACGGTATTCTTCATCGGCGTCCACGCGATGCCGATGCGCGGCTGGAAGTCGGCTATGCCGAGATACGGGTTGTACAGAGCTTCGCAGTTTGCGTAGGGGCAGTTGCTGCCGGCGGTGTACATCTGGCCGCTGACGAGGCCGAAGTTGGCCTGGCGGTTGGCGACCTCGGTCCACGGCGAATTGTATTCGAAACGGAGCCCGAGGTTGAGGGTCAGGTTCTGGCTGACGCGGTAGTCGTCCTGGAAGAAGGCTGCCGTCACGGAGGACCGCTGGCCCCAGGTGCCGCCGGCGATGCCGCCCTGGATCTGATAGGGCATGCCCATCATAAAGTCGGATTCGGCGAGGCCGCTGTACTGACCGTTGAAATTGAATTGGCCCGCGATGCCGGCGTTACCGGAGTAGAAGGTGTTGATGCGGTCCCGGAAGAACTGGTATCCGATGTGCATCGTATGCTTGCCTTTGGTCCATAGCAGTGTGTCTTCGGCCTGGATCACCGTGTCGGCGAACTCCTGCATGACATCGGCGTTTCCAAATCCGCTGGCAAATCCACCGCCGAAGGTAAACGCGGGCAAGATGTCGGTAGGTACGCCGGGAATCCCGACGCTACCGGCAGAAAACGCCGTGCCGCTCAATTGACCGGTGACGATCGGCGTATAGTTCACACCTGCGCGGAGGTCGTTCACAAGCGACGGGCTGAGCGTCTTCGTGTAGTCCAGCACTCCGTTGTGGGAGGGAATTACGTTCTGGGAGTTATACAGGAGCGGAATGCTGTTGGTATTTGGCTGGATGATATGCGCCTGCGAATAGCGGCCGAAGATGTGGTCGTTGTCGGTGGCTGCATAGTCAACGCGGATGTCACCTTGGTCCTGATTCGTATAACCGTGAGTGGTATTGGTCGCGTTGTTTAGTAACTGATTGTTGATGGGCTGCGGATAGAGCGGCGACTTCATGATTGCGAGCGCCTGCGGGCTGAGCAGATTCGTCGGAATAATATTGCCGGGAATCGGCGTCGAGGTTCCGGGGTACCGGAGCTGAATGTTGCGCTGGGTAAGTACCTGCGAGAAGTCCCCGGTGCGTTCGGCCGCCGTGAACACCGTGTAAGAACTGCTGGTAGCCGGCTGGTCGAAGCGGGAACCCTGGTAGTCGCCGAAGATGAACAGCTTGTTCTTGATGATCGGCCCGCCGATCGTGCCGCCGAATTCATTCCAGCGCAGCAGCGGACGCGGGAGATTCCGCCAGTTGTTCTGCCAGGCGTTGGCGTTGAGCGCATCGTTGCGGAAGAACTCGAACAGGTCGCCGTGAACCTGGTTCGTTCCCGCCTTGACGCTCACGCTGATGATGCCGCCCATGAACTGGCCGAACTCGGAGGAAGCGTTCTGGGTGATCATGTTGAACTCTTCGATGGCGTCCGGTTGCGGCGAGTAAGCCACCTGGTTTTCGGAGATCTGGTTGTTGTCCATGCCATCGAGCAGGAAGTAATTTGTTTCGTTGCGGTTCCCGTTGATATACGGGCGGCCGCTGCCAAAGCTGGCCTGCGGGCCGGTGAAGGAACCCGGATTCGTGGCAACCGAGCCAGGCGCGAGCAGCGTCAGCTGGACATAGTTGCGGGTGGCGAGCGGCAGCGTCGTATTCGTCCGCGCGTCGATGATCGTGCTCAACTGCGTCGAGTCGGTCTGCAACAGCGGCGGGGCCGCGCTCACCTCAACGCTCTGCGAGACGCTGCCGATAACCAACTGGAAATCGAGCCGCGCGGCTTGATTCAGCACCAACAGAATGCCGCTTCGGGTTGACGTCTGAAAGCCAGTGCTCTCGACTTTCACGTCGTAGGTTCCTACAGGCAGACGGGGAAGAATGTAATCGCCTGTTGTGTTGCTCACTGTCGGCCATACGGTGCCACGAGCCGTGTCCGTTGCCGTAATTTTCGCGTTTGCCACGGGGGCGCCGGAGGGATCCGTCACCTTCCCTAAAATCGATGCCGTGACTTCCTGACCGTGTGCGATGCCACTCCACGCGAAAAGCCCCACCAATAGGCTACACGTCAGGTACGCAGTAAGGTGTTTCATTCGACGAAAAACGTCCATTAAACTACTCCTCTTTGCGATGGTTTTCCAAAGTGAATACGCCAATCCATAACTACAGAAAGGCAGTTAGGCCGCGCCAATGACCTCACGAAATTGGCACAGTGCAACTTCGACCTGGAACAAAGCCAGGCTAGACAACGCCCGGCAACAGCTACACCCGGACAGTAAGAGTTTGGAACCTTACTATTCGGTGTAATAGATACTAATTATATTTCTTTCTCTCAGACCCACTTAAACAGAACTATAACACAGCTTTGGCCAAACCGGACCATCAAAGTGATTCGTTCGGCGAATTCTTACCGAATTCCGGCGCGATGATAAGAAATGTGCGCGGGGTGATCGTTTCCTTCCACGATGCGGTAGTAGCCGTCCGCGGCAAGATCCGTAAAGCGCTGGCGCACGCCGTCCGGCCAGCGCACTTCGACGGCGGAGGCGGAGGCGGCCGTGCCGAGGCCGAAGTTCGCACGTAAGTCACTTTGAGAAAGATAACTTCCGCCCCCGGATATCTCCCGGACCTGGGTCCTGCCTCCGACGGTGACGAGAACGCGCGCTCCCATGGCGTCGCGGTTGCTTCGCGTACCGATCAGTTGAATCCCGAGATAGTGGTTGCCGGGCTTGCCGGCGTTGTGAAGAAGGAGTGGCGGGTCGCCATTATTGCCCACGATGACATCGACATTTCCGTCGTTGTCGTAGTCGAAAAACGCTACACCGCGGCCGAGGTACGGCGTCGCGAACCCATCCCCCGCCGATGAGGTGACATCAAGGAATTGACCATTTCTCTCGTTGTGAAAGAGGGAATCAATTTGTTTGTAGTGGACCTGGGGATCCGTTTTCTCCACGTCCGGATACACGTGCCCGTTCGCTATAAATATGTCCTGCCATCCGTCATTGTCGTAGTCGAAGAACCCTCCGCCGAAGCTCAGAACCTGCCGGGTCTGACGGGCGATGCCGGAGCGCTCGGACACGTCGTCGAAGAAACCCGTTCCGTCGTTCCGCCAAAGGTGATCAGTGGCCATTTGGAAATCTGTAATCAGCAGGTCGAGATTTCCATCGTTGTTGTAGTCGCCGAAGGCGATACACATACCAGCCATCGGGCTTCCGTCAGAGGTCAGCGCAATGCCGCTATTCAGAGCAACCTCCTTAAACGTCCCGTCGTGGTTGTTGTGGTAAAGATACGCCTCGATGCCGTCGTTGGCGACGAACAGGTCCGGCCAACCATCGTTGTCGTAGTCCATGGCGCCCGCGGCTAAGTTCAGCCCTTTGGGCTGGTAGATATGCGCGGCCTTAGTGACGTTTGTAAATGTCCCATCGCCGTTGTTGTGATAGAGGATGTCAGGCGATCCGCCGTAAACGAGAGGACGGCAGCTTGCCAACACACCGTAGCCGATGTTGCACAACCGCTTGCTCTCGGGGCCGAAGTTCGCATAACCGCCTACGTAGAGATCGAGTTTGCCGTCGCGGTCGTAGTCGAAGAAGGTAGCGGCGGAGTGGAAGCGTGTGTTGAAGTCCATGCCATCGACGCCGGCCTTGGCGGTCACGTCAGTAAACGTGCCGTTGCCGTTGTTGTGATAGAGCACGTTCTTGCCGTACTGCGTGACGTAGAGATCCGGGTGGCCGTCGTTGTCGTAGTCGCCCCAGACGCATCCGATTCCGTAGCCCGTACCGGGCACGCCGGCGGCCACGGTCACGTCGCTGAACGTGCCGTCGCGGTTATTGCGATAGAGCGCGTTGTGTGTCTCGATGCCGCGGTGGTAGAGGTCCCGGCCATTGACAAAGTAAATGTCGGGCCAGCCGTCGTCATCGAAGTCCGCGACGCAAACGCCGGGGCCGGCCTCTTCGAGGATGGTGGACACGCCCTGTGAGCCTTTGAAATGGACGAAGGAGATGTGCGCGTCCCGGGTCGCGTTATGGAACTGAGGGTGCGACGGCGGCGACTGGGTCGGGGCCATCGAGACCAGGAGCGCACAACCGGCCAGCGCGCCGAGAGACCACACAAGAAGCCGCACTGTGCGGGCCCTCACTGAGGATTGCCGGAAGAGCCGGTAATCTCCGAATGAAGCTGCTCGCGCTTCTGATTCGCTTTGTCGGACATTTCCTTATGCAGCGCGAACTGACGGTCGGCGTCCGCTTTGCGCCCCGCGTGCCGGTAAGCGGTGCCGAGAAAGAAATGGGCGGCGGGGCTCTCGGGTTCGAGCTTGACGGCCGTTTCGAGCGGCGGGATGGCATCCTGGGGCCGGTCGGCGGAGGTGAGGGCGCGTCCCAGGCCGATGTAAGCATCGGCGAAATTCAGATCGAGCTTGGCGGCACGGGAGAAGTGGCCGATCGAGGCGTTCCAGTCGCCTGCCTGGCGAGCGAGTTCTCCTAAAACGTATTCGGCGCCGGCGTTGGAGGGGTCGATGGCGAGTTCATCCTCGAACTCCTTTTTGGCATCCGCCGTCGAGGTCGCGGTCTGGGGCTGCGACAGCAGCAGGCGCCCGATGCGATAGTGAACCCCGGCGAGGTGAGGGTCCTTCTGGAGCGCCGCCTGGTATTCAAACAGGGCCTCTTTCCACTTGCCCTGGGTCTCCAGCGCCTCGGCATTTAGCTCATGCACCTGAGGGGAGCCCGGCGCGGCAAAAAGCAGATCCTGCGAAGCGCGGATGGAGAGATCGGAGTAAACATGCGTGGCGAGGTACAGGACCTCCGGGTCACGGGGGAAGGCGCGGGTGAGGGCTTCCAGAAAATGGAGGGCTTCGGGCGCCTGGTTCACGGCCATGCCGCACTTGACGCCGGCCATGCCGACCTGGCGGCGCAGGTCCGGATCTGTCAGGTGGGTTTCGGCCCGATGCAGCGCCGGCAGGGCCTCGGTGCAGCGTCCGGCTTTTGCAAGCTGGATGGCGTGCTGGGGCGCGGCTGGGGCCGGAGCTGCCTTTTTCGCCGCCACATCCGCGCCCGACAGAACAGCCGCCGCCGCGAGCGTGGTCACGAAATAGCGCCCAGGTGCCTTCATTAAAACCATGCTAGCGCTGCTTTCGACACGGCGAGGCCGCGGAATCCCGCGGCCTCGCCGCACGAGCTTTTCGCTGCGGCGTCAGAAGTTATACTTCAGCGCGAACTGAATCTGGCGTGCTCCCTGGGCGCTCTGGAGCAAGCCAAGCGTGCTGCCGACGCCCGTATTCGGGGCGTTCAAGATCGGCGTATTGGTGAAGTTGATGCTCTCGGCGCGAAACTCCACATTCTGTCTCTCGGTGATGTTGAAGAACTTGTCCACGCTGAGGTCAAAGGTGGCTAATCCCGGCCCGCGGACGGTTCCTACGCCGCACGTTCCGAAATTGCCGGGGATCTCAGGCCCGAAGGCTGTTGGATCGAACCATTGGTAACCTCCGAGTGACGAGTTTTGCTGGCCGAATACGGTGGCCGGCCCCAGGCAATCCGCCCGCGCGCCGCGCGAGTTCGTACCGGAAGCATCGCCGGCCGAGATTGTCAGCGGGAAGCCGGTGTGCAGGCTGATAATGCCGTTGACCTGCCAACCGCCGACGATGGCGTCGGCGAACTTGTTCATGTTGTTGCCGAAGGTGCGGCCGCGCCCAACGGGGATGTCGTAGGTGGCGTAGCCCGTGAGCACGTGGGTGGCGTCGTAGTAGCAGGGGCCCCATTCGGCGCGCTTGTCGTACAGATTCTGCCAGTAGGGCGAGGTGGGCAGCGCCTGGCCGCCCCAGGAGCCGTAGTAGCCGCTTGAGTCGGTCATGCACTTGGAATAGGTGTAGGCGACCGAAGCGTCGAGGCCGCCGCTCAGCCGTTTCTGGAGCACGACTTGCAGCGCGTTGTAGCTCTGGTTCCCGTTGGAAGCCGTACCGGAGATCTGGCCGATTTCGTTTTGCAGCGTCGGATTGCCCGAAAGGTAAACGCTCGGAGCGGTAGTGCCGTTGGCCAGCAGTTGCCGCTGGAAGTAGGGCATCGGCACCATGAGGTGCGTCGTGCGCTGGCCGACGTAGCCGACCTGCAGCGTGGTGTTGGCGGCCAGTTCCTGCTGGATGGTGAAGTTCCACTGATTGGCGAGCGCCGGCTGGATGTTGGGATCCCAGAGGCGCAGCGTTGCACCGGCGTAGGGGTTGCTGGCCATGGTGGTGAACGGCAGGAAGCCCTGGCTCAGATTCGACGTCGGCAGGCTGAGCGCCGTGTAGTCGGCGAAGTGTTCGGTACCGAACGGCGGGTTGATGGTAGGCCGCAGGTTCGTGCCGGTGCCCTCCAGATAGGATGACAGGGTGTAGGCCGCGCGGATCACGGTCTTTTGGCGGACGTTCCAGGCAAAGCCCAGGCGCGGCTGCCAGTTGCCGATGCCTAAGTAGTCGTTATAGAGCGCCTCGCAATTGCTATACGGGCAGTTGCTGCCGGCGAGGTAGACGTTGCCGCTGATGAGCCCGTAGTTCGCCTCGCGGTTGTGCACTTCGGTCCAGGGCGTGTGGATCTCGTAGCGCAGGCCCATGTTCACGGTGAAAGACGGCGTGACATGCCAGTCGTCGGCGACGAAGGCGCCGAAGATGTTGGCGCGCTGGCCCCACGTGCCGCCGTTGACGCCGCCGCCGATCTGCGAAGGCAGGCCAAGGAGGAAGTCCGCTTCGCCCGCTCCGACGCCCGAACCGGCGGTCGCGAACGGATTCGGGCCGGCGGTGTACCGGCCATCAAAGGTAAACGTGCCGGCCAAGCCGTTGTTGCCCGAATAGAAGGTGTCGATGCGATCGCGCCATCCCTGGAACCCAAGATGGAACGTGTGTGCGCCGTGAGAAATCGTCATCGTGTCTTCGTACTGGATGACGGCGTCGGCGAACAACTGGTAGTTGTCCGAGTTACCGATCGAAGACGCATAACCGCTCGAGAAGCTCATCGACGGCAGGATGCTCGAAGGAATGCCGGGCAGGCCGACTGTCTGCGGGAAGTTCTGCAGCGTGTTCTCGGCCGCGCCGTTGTTGACGTAAACATAGTTCACACCGACGCGGGCTTCATTGATGACTGACGGCGAGAAGGTGCGGGTCCAGTCGAGAACGCCGTTGTGGACGGGGTAGTTGGCGAACGAGTTGTAAAGGATCGGGACCGTGTTCTCGCCGGGGTTGGTAATCATGCTCCGCGAGTAGCGGGCAAACAGCCGGTCCTTACTCGAGATGTTGTAATCGACCTTCACGTCGCCCTGATCGCCGTTGATGTAGCTGTGGGAACCGTAGGTGAGGTTGTTCACCAGCCCGGGCCCGTTCGGCAGAGGATAAGCGGACGTCGTGTTGATGATGTTCATCGCAACCGAGTTCAACTGCGACGGCGGGATGATGTTGTTCGGGAACGGCGTGCGTTGGCCGTTGACGACGTTCTGCGGATTGTAGAGTTGGATCGGCGTGGCGGCGTTCAGAAGCTCGGAGAAGTTGCCTTGGCGTTCGAGCGGCGTGAGCACGCTGAGGAAGCCCACGCTGGTGGGCGTGTCGTAGCGCTGGCCCTGGTAGTCGACGAAGAAGAACAGTTTGTCCTTCACGATCGGGCCGCCCAATGTCCCGCCGAACTCGTTCCACCGCAGCGCGGGGCGGGTGCCACCGAGGAAGTTGTTCGACCACGAGTTCGCATTCAGGACGTCGTTGCGGAAGAACTCGAATAGCCCCCCGTGGAACTGGTTCGTGCCGGACTTGATGGACGTGCTGATGATGCCGCCCATAAAGTTGCCGAACTCAGCCGGAGCGTTCTGGGTGATCTCGTTGAACTCCTGGATCGCATCCACGCTCGGCGCGTAGCCGACCAGGTTATCCGACACCTGATTGTTGTCCATGCCATCCAGGATGAAATTGTTGGCCTGCTCGCGGTTCCCGTTCACGTAGGGACGTCCGCTGCTGGCGGTGGTCTGGCCGTTGGTGAACGAAGACGGGTCCGGATGGACCGTGCCCGCGGTCAGCAGCGTTAACTGCACATAGTTGCGCGTGGCCAACGGCAGCGTGGTGTTCGTTCGCGAATCGATGACCTGGCCAAGCTGCGTCGACTCGGTTTGGAGGACGGGCGGGGCGCTGCTCACCTCGACCGTGGTTGACACGCTGCCTACCTGGAGCTGAAAGTCCAGCTTCGCCACCTGGTTCATCTGCAGGACGATGTTGGATTGGACGGCGGTCTGGAAACCCGTGCTCTCCACGCGGACCTTATAGGAACCCACGGCCAGCGTCGGCAAACGGTAGTACCCTTCCTGGTTGGTGTCCGTCGTGTAGTCCACACCACGTTCGGTGTCGGTCGCCGTGACCTTTGCGTTCACGATCGGGGCACCGGACGGATCTGTGACCTGGCCGGTGATGGCTGCTGTGACCTGCTGCGCCTGGGACTGGGACGGAACGAAGAACAACAGAACCGTCAGAGTGGCCAGGATAGTTGAGACTCTGCCAGACAATCGGACGTGTTGCACAAAGACTCCTCTCTCTCCCGCACGGAACTTCGGTTTGTGCATAGTTGGTTTCAATTATTAGACCCCTACGGGGGATAGAACATCCAGTCTGCAACCGCTGTTTCGTTGTTGCCTGAATGTTCTAAACGCAAGAAGAGGGATGGAGATTCGAGGAGTTATTCGGACATCTCGCGTGCCTTCATACACAAAGCCGGAGCCCGTTGAAGGAGCCAGAACGAAGGTGACTGCTTCGTCACGCCTCCCGGAATCCGCCGAGCCTCAACATTGCGCGGTGTGACGCGGTAATGTGCCGCGCGGCGGGCGAGTCCGAGGCTTCGTATCTGCTTTCCGCGTCCCGGCCGGCCGTTGACGTCGAACATGTTCTAAACCGAAGTGAACATTTGGATTTTCAGTCTCTTGCGACTAGCCCCGTCATGATATGATTTTTAGGAGTTTAGGTGAGGCGGGGAACATACCATGGCAGAGGACGGATCTACCGGCGCGGCTCGGAGCCCGCATGGTGATGGGTCTGGGGCGGTGACGCCCGATGCCGTACGAGCCGAGCTTCAACGAATTCTCGAAAGTCACGAATTCCGGACCAGCAAACGGTGTCAGGACTTTCTTCGTTTTGTGGTCGAGAATACACTAAACGGGAAAGCTGACATTCTTAAGGAACGCACGATTGGCGTTGAAGCGTTCGGCCGGCCCTCCTCTTACGACCCGAGCGACGACGCCACGGTTCGCGTGAAGGCGGGTGAAGTCCGCAAGCGACTCGGCCTGTATTATGCGGGCGGCGGCGCCAACGACGCGATCCGGATTGAGCTTCCCGGCGGCGGATATGTACCGGAATTCACACTTCACCCGAACGGGGCCTCGGAAAAGGGAAGCCACCCGGAGCAGGAGCGGGAAACCAAGGGCATTCTCGCATCTCGTTGGTTCCGGTTGGGTTTGTTGGCTGTGGCGCTCGCCGTCATAGCGGTCACGTGGGTTGCGATTGGGACTCATCGCACTCCCCTCAGTCAATTCTGGGCCCCGGTGTTGCGGGGTTCTTCGCCGGCGCTGCTGTGCGCCGCCTACGTCCCGGTGTACACGCCGACGTCTCCGGATGTACCGGCCGGACCTGGGGCTGACTTCACCCTGCTGAGCGATCAGTTCGTTGGAGGCGGAGACTTAGTGGCGGCCGCGCGGCTTTCGGCGATGCTCACGCGGATGGGGCGGGCGTACCAGGTCCGGATCGGGCACGAAGTTTCCTTCCAGGATCTGCGGACGTCGCCGGCGATTCTGATCGGGTATTCGTATACGCGATGGCGGGAGATCAGCAAGGAACTCCGGTACTTCATTGATGCTTCCCGGCAACCGGCCGTGATTCTGGATGACGGGAGGCCGACGCCGTGGTATTTGCCGAAGCTAGGGGCCGACCGGCACACCGACGAGGACTACGCGGTGGTTTCGCGGGTATTTCACCCAGACACGCGCGCCATGCTCGTTGAGTTAGCCGGAATCACGCAGTATGGCACCGAGGCCGCCTCCGACCTGCTGAGCAATCCGGACTTAATGGCCGAAGCGCTCCGTGGCGCGCCGAAGGACTGGCCGCGAAAAAATCTGCAACTGGTGCTTCACGTAAAAGTTATCGCCGGCACGCCGGCGCCACCGACGGTTGTGGCTTCGCACTTCTGGTAGAAGCATTACTTCTTCTTGGGCGGGAAGTCTTTCAGCATCTTGTCCACGGACTTGAGGACCTGTTTTTCATCGCCTTTCTGGCTGTTGAAGACCGAGTCCTCGGTGGCCTGGTCTCGCCAGATCAATACTTTCTTGTTGGCGTCGGCGAAGTGGATGGTAAGGATTCCCATCGAGCGCGGGACCTCTTCCGTGTCGGTCATCTGGGGCTGGTCCATACCCCAGCCACCCCAGCCCCCGCCAGACGCCTAACCGCCGTCGCCCCAGCCGAAGCCGTCGGTGGTGGTGGTGGCATCCATTACTTCCTGAGTGATGAAGTGATAAACAACGATCATGTCGGAGTGTTGATTCAGGGAAACACGCTTCATCCCTCTGGCTTCGAGGGCTTTGTCTACGTCGGAACGGACCCAGGGAAGATTGAAGCTCTTCCGTTCTTTGGGGCTAATCTTCCGGGCAAACGTCTTATAAGTGGAAAAGTCAGCTTTCGACCGCCAATTCACGCGGACGCTTTGGGCATGAATTGCCGGAGCCGCCAGCAAAGTACCGGGGACGGCGGCGACAACGCTTAAAGTAAGAGAGTGGTTGTTTCTGCTCATGTACGCCGATGGACGTATATGCGTGAAACAGGTAACAGAGAATTCGAGAAACGAGTAAGTCAGGCGATTGCCGGCGCTGGACTGCCTTGCGCATCCTGCGGTGCATTTACGGGAGAAGCAATGTGGGATACCGACAGGGCGCCGAGATAGAGCAAGCCACCGGTGATTAAGGTCAGTTTCAAGCCGATGTAGATGGCCAGGAAGATAGCGCCTGCCGAACCCATGACGCTGGCCGCGGCGTTGAGCGCCCATGCCCAGCGCACGGCGGCCGGATAACGGGCTTCCAGGCGGGCCAAGCCGGTGGGGAACGGAATCCCCATGAGGAAGCCCGCGGGCGCGACCAATCCGATGGAAGTGAGGATCTTCCAGGGCAGCGGCCAGCCCGTTGCGATTTGTGTTACCGGACCGGCGGCGAGCGCGAGTAAGGTGACAAGCGCAGTAACGCCCCATAGGACAATTCCGAGCGCGGCGCGGTTTGAGCCTGCGATTCTCCGGCTCATGTAACTTCCGAGGCCGCTCGAGACTAACATTGAAAAAACTATTACTGTAAGAGCATAAGTCGGATGCCCAAGGAACAAGATAAACTTCTGGATCAATGCGACCTGGATGAGGATGTAACCAGCGCCGATGCAAATAAAGTACAGCAGCGCGAGGCGTATCCCGCCGCCGGCCGGCAGTTTGGTCTTCAGCAGGAGCGGCGGAAGGGCGACCATGATGACAGTGGCCGCCAGGCTGACGCCGACCAAGCCGAACAGGAGAGGCAGCGCGCGGTTGATTTTATAATCCGCGGCGCTTCGTCCGCCATGAAGGAGAAAACTCCACACATCGCGGGGCTGCACGGTATAGAAGAAGAACGGGCGGTCATCTCCCACTGGGGTTATGTCAAATGGGTAGGTCCGCTCGAACGCTTCCGGATCCTTGCTTAGTAAGAAGCGGGCGAATTCATTGCGGGGAGGATCGCCGGGGAGATAAATTTCCTGCAGACCCGGCTGCCGGGCCAGGGCCGCGCGCGCCCGATCGAGATCGGCGGGCGTGACCGGGCGCCGGAACACGAGCACGGTGTCCTGCGCGCCCCATCCCTTGAGCTTCGCTGCGTCTTCGCGGATTACCATGATGTGCCGCCAAGCGTCCGTTTCCCCGAGTTGGTTCAGAGCCTGACGGGCTAAGGCGAGCAGCCGCAGCGACTCGCGGGGTGGCTCGAAGCCCCACCGCGTAAAGCTCAGCAAGCCGTCGGGGGTCAGGTGGTCGAGGTAGTCGCGGAACGCGCCGGTGGTGTAGAGGTTGTTCTCCGAGAGGGCGAAGGCGCCGGCCGCGGTGGCAGCCCAGGTATCGACGAGTGTGGCCTGCAGCACCTGATAGCGCTCCGGGCTGCGGCGCACAAAACTGCGGCCGTCTTCGATGACGATGTGTACCTCAGGCCGGAAGTAGAGTCCATGGCTGAGGCCGGGATATCGCTCCCGCATGATGGTAGTGGCGATGATGGGGTTGATTTCCACTCCCGTGATGTTCTTGCTTCCGGAAGCGAGGGCCCGCGCCACGTCCCATCCGCCGCCCGGTCCGATGACGAGGGTCTTGGCGCCGGGACGAATCTGGTAGACGAAGCCTGGGCCTTGGCGCAAGAGATCGTGAAGGGCCTCGGGCCCCAGATGATCCCAATCGAAGGAGGGGATGCCCGTGGCCGCGTCCGCATCGATGATGATGCTCATACGCCCACTGCCGCCGGGCTCGGGGGCGAGGGCAATCCGGGAAAAGGCGTTCCAGCGCGAGTAGGTTTCTTTCGGCAGGCGCTGGCCCTTGGCCCAGTGGATGTCGATCCAGTGGGCTTTCCCGTTGTAGGCGATGAGGGCAACCAGGAACAGGGCAGCCGCCACACCGGCGACGCGTCCCCGGTGGTTGCCTGCCAGGTGAAACCAGAGCGATGACGCAACGGCGAAGAGCACCGCCGCCGCCATCACGGTATTTGGCCCACCGAACTGGTTTAACAGCGGCAGCAGTAAAAGACATCCGCCGGAGGCGCCCAACAGATCGAAGAAGTAGACTCGATCGACGCGCTCCATGGTTTCGCTGATCACCAGCGAAAGGATGGTTCCGGTAAAGAAGAACGGTAGCGCGCTGGCAAAATAGACTACTGTCAGTTCAACACCATTCGGCACGCCCTTGCGGGAAATGAGGAACGCCAAAGCGCCGATCACAGAAATCGCCTGCAGCAAGGCTAAGCCGCCGAGGGATTCGTAGAGTCTTCCGCGGCCGGCGATGGCGTAGGAAAATATGCCGCCGACGCCGAGCCCGAAGAGCGCGATAGAGATCGCCAGAAACGCGAAGTGGTAGTAGAAGACGACCGAAAACACGCGCGTGAGCGCGAGTTCCACCAGGAGCGTACCGAGACTAGTGATCGCCACGCCGAGATAGATCTGCGGCCAGGCGGCGCGGACGGTCTCGTTTCCGGAGTTGATACGGGGCAACCCTACTATCGTAAAGGATCGCGTCGAGATGGACCAGTCCCGGCATCGAATCCGGCCAGAGAATCCAGTTTTTCGAGGAACGCGCGGATTTGTTCGTCCCAGAAATCCCAGGTGTGCGCCCGCGGAGAGACTTCCCGGAATTCATACGGGATGTTGAGGCTTGCGAGTAGGGCGACGAACTCGTGGTTCACTTTGATGGTCGGATCCTCGCCGCCATCGGCGATGTAGAGCATCGGCATCAGGGAGGGCGGGACCTTGGTCACCAGATCAAAGGGATCGCGTTGCTTGCGTTCTTCGGAACCGGGCTTGCCGAAACGGGCGTCGCGCTCCTCGATCTGCCGGCGCGCCGCGGGCCCGGGGTTTGCGGGTAAGTCTCCGCCGTGCGCGGCGCCGAGTGCGCCGCTGAGAATCCCGATGGCTGCGAATTCGTTGTAGTGCGTCAGGCCGATCAGCGCTGCGCCGTAGCCGCCCATCGACTGTCCGGCGATGGCGCGGGCCCGGCGGAGCGGGATTGTCCGGAAGTGGCTGTCCACGTACGCCACAAGGTCTTTCGCGATATAGTCCTCATACTTCGCCTTCGCGTCCGTGGCGCTATTGACATACCAGCTCTTCAGGCCGTCGGGCATGACGATGATCATCTCGCGTCCGGCTGCGTAACCGGTCAGGTTCGACATGGTCGACCAGGCAGTGTGATCGAAGGCGTAACCGTGCAGAAGGTACAGCACGGGGTAGCGCGCGGTCGAGGAGTCGTAGTCGAGCGGAAGGATGACGCTAAAGGCGTGATCTTCGTTGTTGAGAGACGCGCTCAGGAAATGGGCGGTGCGCACGTTGTGAGCAACGGCGGCTGAATCGGCGCCGGACGCACCGACGGACACAAAGCTGGCGATAGCCGCAGCGAAGGCGGCGAAACGGATCATGGGATCTCCTGGCTTAGGATGGTGGAGCCTTCTACAATAACAAATGCGATGCCACTGTTAGACAAAATTCAGAAGGACATGGTGGAGGCGATGAAGGCCAAGGACGAGGCCCGGCTGAGCACCGTCCGCATGATCAAGGCCGCGCTCAAAAAGCACGAGATCGACTCCATGAAACCGCTGGACGAGGCGGCGGAAATGCAGGTGCTGAACACGCTGCTGAAGCAGCGGCGCGACTCGGCGGAGATGTTCCGCAAAGGCGGGAGGCCGGAGCTTGCGGAGAAGGAAGAAGCCGAGATCCGCTTAGTTGAAACTTATCTTCCGGCCTCTGCCAGCGCGGAGGAGATGGCGGAAGCCGTGGCGGCCGCGATGGCGGAAACCGGCGCCACATCGGCCAAACAGATGGGCGCGGTGATGAAGGCCGCGCAGGCGCATCTGAAAGGGAAGCGGGTGGATGGGGCGGCTCTGAGCGCGCTCGTACGCTCCAGGCTCGCCTGATAGCGACGAATCCAGACAGGAAAACGGCCTTGGCCCGGGAACCCGGACCAAGGCCGTCGATTCCAACTTATAGCGGTCCTGTACGCTCAGAAGTAGACGCGGGCGCCGAGTTGGACGATGCGGCCCGCGGCGGCGCCGAAGATCCCGCCAAAGTTCCCTGACGCGATGTTCGATACCGGTCCGGAGAACTGCGTATGGTTGAACGCGTTGAATGCGTCGGCGCGGAGTTCGATGCGATAGTTCTCCTTGATCGAGATGGTCTTCACCAGGCTCATGTCGGTGTTGAAGATCCCTGGACCGTGGAAGAAGTTCCGGCCAGCATCGCCCAGCACGCCAAACGGAGCGCGGGCGAAGTCGTTCGGATTGAACCAGTAGTTCTGCGATGCGGGCTTGGTGTTG
The DNA here is from genome assembly GCA_021813825.1 of Acidobacteriota bacterium. Lineage (GTDB taxonomy): Bacteria > Acidobacteriota > Terriglobia > Bryobacterales > Bryobacteraceae > JAJYKC01. The sequence goes on from JAKAJI010000002.1 coordinate 27,934, forward strand.
TTCGGATTGATTGTCTTGTTGACGAAGTTGGTCGTGCGGGGATCGTAACTGGTATTCACCGGGCCGAGGACATTCGCCGTATCCGGACAGCCGTAGAAGCTGAGCGCGTCACAGAACAAGGACCGGAAGCCGGTGTCGGCGATGGTAATCGGGAAGCCGGTCTGGAAGGTCGAAATGCCCGTTACTTGCCAGCCGCCAACCAGAGGCGTCGGCAGCCAGTGGGCCTTGTTGTGGAGGTTCGGGATTTCGTAGGTGTAGGTGGCTACGAAGCGGTGACGGGCGTCGTAGGCCGAGTCGCCGTAGTTGAGAGCGAAGTTATACGGGTTCGTGCCGCGAGCCCCGAACCCGCTGTTTTCGAAGCTCGAGGCGTCGTCGAGGGCGTGGCTCCAGACGTAGCTCGTCGTGAAGTACAGGCCGTGGCTGAACTTCTTGTTCAGGCTGACCTGGAGCGAGTTGTAGTTCGACACACCAACGGAAGCCTGCGTTCCGACCGAAGCGAAAATGTCACCGGGGACATAGGAGTGGTCGGGGTAAAGGTAATGCTGGTAGACGCGATTCGCGATACACGTCGAATCTGCGGCGCAGGCGGCCTGGCCCGCAGGAGTGATCGGGTTGCCTTCATAGGCCATGATCAGGTGCCGGCCCGCCGAACCCACGAATCCAATCTGCAGAATCATATTGCTCGGCAGTTCCCGCTGGATGTTGAAGTTGTAATTGAACGCGTACGGTGAGGTCAGGTTCGGCGAGACGGTGTTAATGGAAAGCGGGAGGAACTGACTAAAGTCCACGCTCTGCCCTTTCTTGGCCGGCGTGAACGGGAACTTGTTCGGAATCGACTGACCCGTCGCAATATCGGTGAACGGCGCGGCGAAACTGGGGTTGCCGCCGACGTCGCCGATGCCGGTGGAGAACTGAGAGAACGGCGGCGCTGTAAGGTTCTGCAGCGCCAGTTCCTCTTCGAACCGGTTGAAGTAGACTCCGAAGCCACCACGGATGGACCACTTATTGGCGGGCGCATAGGCGAAGCCGAAACGCGGCGCCGGGTGGACGTTGTGCGTGTAGTAGCCAGAGGGACTGCAGCCTTTATCGCCAGGGAAATCGAGCCCAAGCGGGGCGGTCGGGAAAATGGTGGATTGCTGGCCGGGCCGGAAGCAGTTGAACGCGAGCTGGTCGAAGTGCTGGTTGACCAGCGGCGAGTCAATCTGCCAGCCGAGTCCATAGTTAATCGTCAGTTTGGCAGTGACCTTGAAGCTGTCCTGGAAGTACAGGTAGGTTTCATAGGCCCGGGCGTTGATGTAGCCGCCGCTGCTCTGGCCGTAAGAGTCCGGGATACCCAGCAGAAAGTCGGCTCCGGGGTCGCCTGTGGAGTACACGCCGTTCCCACCAAAGCTGAACGCGCCGTTGTTGTCAAAATAGAATGGGTTGTCGACCTGGAAGCGCCGCCCGTCGTAGCCGAACTTGAATGTGTGGCGGCCAACGACCTTCGAGAAGTTGTCGGTAATCTCGTAGGTGGTGTCGATGCGCGGTTGCGGACCGTTCGTGCTGAATCCGAGATTGAAGTATCCGGTGATGCCGACGAAGGGCGCACCCGCTCCCTGGGCGTACTCGGGGTTGATCCCGGTGAATCCCAGCGAAGATGGCTGAACGACTTTCTGCGGGTCTACAGCGACGAAGTTGAACCGGGTCATGCCCGCGCGAAATTCGTTCATCGTCGTCGGGCTGAATGTGTGCACCCAGTCGGCGGTGAACTGCGTGTAGTGCCGCTGGGCGATCTCGCCGAAGCCCGGGAGCGACGACCCGGTGAACGGCAGATCGTCGGTGGACGGCGTATTTTCAAAGAACCCCGAACCCCAAATCGTGTCGCTCGGGCTGAAGGTGTGATCGACGCGGAAGAGGCCCTGATCCTGCGTCAGGATCGTGATCGGAGTGAACAGGTACTGGCTGCTGCCGAAATTGGGCAGCGGCACATACTTCATGTAGTTCTGCGAAATGGAATTGAAATCCGAGGTTGGAATGTGACCGGTCGGGAACAGCACGTTGTAAGGCGTTCCGGCCGGGAAGAGTGCGCCGCTCTCACCCTTCAACGGAATGGGACTTGTTGCGGTGGAAGTGGCGATGTCCGGGAAGTATCCGTTGCGTTGATCGGGCGAAAACACGGTGACGTCCTGCGCGCCTCCGTCGGGCTGCCGCGACCGGGTGCCCTGATATGAGAGGAAGAAGAACGTCTTGTCCTTAATCACCGGACCACCAATCGTCCCGCCAAACTGGTTCTGGTGGAATACGGGATTACTCTTCTGGTAGAAGTTGCGGCCGTTGAGAAATGTGTCCCGGTAGAACTCGAAGGCGTCGCCATGGAAGCCATTCGTGCCGGACTTGATGATGGCATTCAGAATCGCGCCGGAGTTCCGGCCGTATTCCGGATTGATGGTGCTTTCGACATAGTCGAACTCGGCAATCGCATCCTCGCTGGGAATGATCAGAGGCGTGTTCAGCGGAAGATCGTTCGAGTCGGTGCCGTTCACCAGGAAGCTGTTCTGCTGCGACTGGCTGCCATTGGTGGCGAAGTTGTTTCCAAAACGGTCCGATGAGGCAACGGCCCCGGGTTCCGTTTGTTGCAGAGTCACCCAGTTCCGGTTCAGCACGGGAAGCTGCAGGATCGTCTGGTTGCTGATTACCGTGCCCAGTTGCGTGTTCGACGTCTCGACCTGCACCGGGTTGGCCTGCACCTCGACAGTCTGGCTAACCTGGCCGACCTCGAGCGGAATGTTTAGTGCGTAGATTTGATTCAGTACCAATCCGATATTCTTTGATACGAATGTTGTGAAACCTGTTTTAGTGGCGCTGACGTCATACGTCCCTGGGGGCAGATTCAAGAATTGGAAGCTGCCATCGGTCGCCGAAGTGACTTCCCTCGTTATCCCCGTCTTCGTGTTGGTCGCCTTGAGGCTTACGCCGGCCACTGCCGCCCCCGTCGCATCAGTTACCGTACCGCGAATCTGGGCATAAACATCATCAGCCCGGAGAGGCGACACGGCGACCAGAAATAGACCTAGGATCGAGGCAGTCAGTTGGATCAGTTTGCGCATTAACCCTTTCCCCCTTCGTTGTGGTGCGTTTTGATCTTTACTGCTGTGGACGCATTGCCGGTGCAAATTGCTTGCCAAAGCCTACGTTATTGGTAATCAATGACTTGATCGATCTATGAGATCATCCAATTCCTAAAATTCATAGAATTGCAGGCTCTGGGCTTGGGAAAGATCCCAAATCACATAAATGAACAGAACAAGTTCGGCTTTTAGGCCGGCTTCTTGGCTATTTGCTCAGTTCGCCCGTCAGACGACTGGCCAGCGGACGTGTCTGGCCGACGTACTTGCTGCCCGCCTTTTTGCGGTAGGGCACCGAAGACGGCCCAGACAACTGCTCGAAGGTGAATGAGCAGATGCGCATGCCAGGGTAGAGCGCGACGGGCATGCGTCCGAGATTGCTCAGCTCGAGGGTTGCTTTTCCGGCCCAGCCCGGATCGAACAGTCCCGCCGTGCCATGGACGATGATGCCGATGCGCCCGAGGCTGGAACGCCCTTCGAGGCGTCCGAGCACATCGTCATCGAGTTCCAGTGTCTCCTCTGTGATGGCGAGCACGAATTCCCGCGGCTGGAGGATGAAAGGCTGGCCCGGTTCTACGATGACCGGCCGCATGAGGTCCTCGATGCTCCGCTTGTCCCGCAGATCGATGTAGGCGTTGCGGCTGTGCTCGAAGACGTTGAACTCGGCCCCTAACCGGAAATCCACCGAGCAACTGCCGAACTGCTCCGGTGGAAGCTCGGGCGAAATGCGGATCTTGCCCGCCTCGATGTACTTCTTAATATCGACGTCGGAAAGGACCATTGCCGTTTATCGTAGCAAGGCGTGGCGGGCGGTGGCAGCCACTGACGCATTGCCCTGCGCGATACAATCGAAGCTTGCCGGAGACGCGCCATTCTGTCTGCGCGTTGGATTGTCCCGACGCCTGTTCCCTGCTCATCGATGTTACGGACGGGAAGGGTTCGCGGCTCCGCGGCAACCCGGCCCATCCGGTAACCCGGGGGTTTCTCTGCGGCAAGGTCGCTCGTTATCTGGAGCGCGAGTACGAACCATCGCGTTTGCTCTACCCGCAGAAGCGCATCGGGGCCAAAGGGGAAGGCCGATTCGAGCGTATTAGCTGGGACGAGGCGCTCGATACCATAGCCGAAAATCTGAAACGGGCCAGCGAGGAATACGGTCCGGAGAGCGTTTTGCCTTACAGCTATGCCGGCACGATGGGATTGTTGAACGGGAGCGGGATGGACCGGCGATTCTTCCACCGCCTCGGCGCGTCGCGGCTGGATCGGACCATTTGTTCGGCGGCCGGTGGCGCGGCTCTCGAGGCCTCGTTCGGCGCCCGCTACGGCACCGAGCCAGAGCAGTTCGCTCAATCCCGGCTGATTCTGGCCTGGGGCGCGAACATCCTGGGCACGAACGTCCACCTGTGGCCGTTCGTTGTTGAAGCGCGGCGGCGCGGCGCCCGATTCTATACGATCGATCCGGTCAAGAACCGGACCGGACGCCTGGCGGACCGGCACTTCGCCCCTTATGCCGGCAGCGATCTGGCGCTTGCGCTCGGCCTGGCGCACGTCATCTTCGCCGAGCGGCTCTACGATGCGGACTACGTGGAGCGATATACGTCCGGCGTGGAGGAATACCGGTCTCTGGCCTCCCAGTACGCTCCCGAACGCGTCGAATCGCTCACCGGGATCGGGCGCGACGACATCGTTCTGCTGGCGCGCGAGTACGCGACAACAAAGCCTGCCTGCATCCGCGTCAACTATGGGGTGCAGCGCAGCGAGCGGGGCGGGGCGGCCGTGCGCGCCATCGCCGCCCTTGCCGCGCTCACGGGTTCCTGGCGCGACGTGGGCGGCGGGTTGAGTCTTTCGACATCCGGCGCCTTCGCCTTGAACACGGCCGCGCTTGAGATGCCCGAACTTCAGCTTCGATCCCCGCTGGGCCGGATGGCCCGCGTGCTGAACATGGTGGAGTTGGGCAAAGCGCTCACCGAAGTGAGCGACCCGCCGGTCAAAGCGCTCGTGGTTTATAACTCCAATCCCGCCGCCGTCGCCCCGCGCCAGGAACTTGTCCGTAAGGGACTGGCCCGCGATGACCTTTTCACCGTAGTTCTCGAACAGTTCCAGACCGACACCGCAGATTTCGCGGACATCTTGCTCCCGGTGACGACGTTTCTTGAGCATACTGACCTTTACCGCTCTTACGGACACTATTTTTTACAAATCTCCCGCCCCGTTTTGCCTGCTCCGGGCGAAACGAAATCGAACCTGGAAGCGTTTCGTTTGTTAGCGCATCGTATGGGTTTCCAGGAACCGTGCTTTGACGACACCGAAGACGACATGATCCGCGCGCTGCTCGGGGGCAGCGATCCCTTTCTGCAGGGCATCACGCTCGAGCGGCTCGACCGCGAGCATTTCGTACGGCTGAATGTTTCTCCCCCCGGTGAGCCGTTTCTTCCATTCGCGAAGGGAGGATTCGGTACCGCTTCGGGGCGCTTTGAGTTCGGTGCTGATTCGCTCGCCTACACGCCACCGGCCGAGTCCCGGCTGGGCCGGCCCGAGTTGCGGTCGAAATATCCCCTTGAACTGATCTCTTCGAAAAACGACGACAGCATGAACTCCACCTTCGGGTACCGGCCGGACGCCAACCGCCAGACCTCGGTCCTGCATCTTCACCCGGAAGACGCCGCACCCCGGAACATCTCGGACGGCGACCTGGTGCGTGTAGTCAATCGCCGCGGCGCTTGCCGTTTGCGCGCCTCCGTGCCCGCAAGCCCGGAACAGGCGATGGTGCGGCCCGGCGTTGTCCGCGCTCCGTCGACGGGTTGGCGAAAAATGTCCGCTTACGGGGAGCACATTAATAGCCTGACCTCGGACGGACTCACCGACATCGGCGGTGGACCCGTGTTCTATAGCTGTCTCGTCGAGGTCGAAAAATGCGGAGATTGACCCGCCGCGCACTCGCCGGTAGTCTCCTCCTGGCTGCTTTTACGGTTTCCGCGTGCAAGCGTAGGCATCGCCGCGCGGAGGCTCAGCCCGAGCAGGCGCCCGGGACCATGCTCAGCGAGTTACAGATGGGCGACGCGCGCGCGGCGGTCCAACTTGCCAAAGGTTTCTACGATCCCGAGGGGAATGCCTGGCGTTGGACGCAGAAGCATTTTTCGGTAGTGCTGGCCCCGCCGCCGGGCGCCGCGCAGAGAGGCGCAACCCTAGCATTTCACTTTACGTTGCCGGAAGCTGAGTTCAGCAAACTCGGTCCCATCACGCTGTCGGCATCGATCGCCGGACAGGACCTCCCGCCGCAGACTTACTCCGCCGCCGGCGACTACGTTTTCAAACGGAACGTCCCAGCTACCCTACTTAGTGCCCAAGCGGTTAACGTGGACTTCCAGACAGACAAGTCCCTGCCCCCAACCGGCACCGACCAACGCGAGCTCGGCCTGGTGGCCACCTCCATCGCTCTCCAGGCTGAGTAGATGCAGTCCCGGCAGGAGGAGCGGGGCACCAGCGCAGGAGCGGAGTGGCGCTGGGGTCTCGCCGCGGTCATCGTCTTCGCCCTGTGGCTCGATTGGCCGGGCATCAAAACATGGTTCTCGGCCGACGATTTCGCCTGGCTCGGTCTGCGTCTTCACGTACACGACTTCGATACGCTCGTCTGGGCACTGTTCCATCCTTTCGCGCAGGGGACCGTGCGCGTTCTTAGTGAACGGGTCTACTTCCTGACTCTCAGCTCGATCTTCGGCTTCAACGCGATTCCCTTCCACGTCGTCACTTTCCTGACGCAGGCCGCGGCCCTGGCGCTGCTTGCAGTGTGCATGCGCCGGATGACCGGGTCAACGGCTGCGGCTTTCGCCGCGCCCGTATTCTGGACCTGCAGCGCGATGACCGCCCAGGCCGTCTCCTGGAGTTCCGCCTACAATGAAGTCCTCTGCGGCGCCCTCTTGCTGGCGGCATTTTACTTTCTTCTCCGGCACATCGAATCGAACCGCGGAAGCGACCTTGTGGGACTGTGGATCTGTTACCTGTTGGGTTTTGGCACACTCGAACACGTCGTTGTGTTTCCGTTTCTGGCCGCCGGATGGGCGCTTTGCCGGGCCCGTGGCTATCTGTTACGTACTCTGCCCCTCTTCGTCCCGGCAGCCGTCTTTGCTGGTCTACATTTCGCCCTGGTCCCGGCGACAACCGACCCTCTGTATCAGTTGCACGTGGACGCCTCGATGTTTCCGACGTTCCGCATCTACTGGCTCATGGCAACCGGCGCGTTCCGTGCTCCCGACGATTGGTTCGCGCCGCCGCATCCCGCCGGGCTCGTTCTCTCACTGAGCCTCTCGATCAGTCTCGCGGCGTTCGCCGCGTTTCGGGCATGGAAGAAGGACTTCCGCGGGTTGTTCTTTCTCGGCTGGTTCGTTTTCATGGTTGGGCCGGTGCTTCCGTTGCGGGACCACGTTCAGGATTACTACCTGACGCTTCCCGTTATTGGCCTCGCGATGCTCGGCGGTTGGGGAATTGGAGTGGCAATCGAGAATCGGCGCCTGCCTTATGTGGCGCTCGCCGCCATCCTGGCCGGCGCCTTCTGCCTTTACTCGGCGCGCGACCTGCGGATTGAGTTGAACTGGTACTACACGCGCGGCCGGCGGCTGGAATCCCTAATCGAGGGAATCGCCGCGGAACGGAAATCCCATCCGGGTGCGATCATCTTGCTCAACGGAGTGAGCGATAGGTTGTTCTGGTCTGGATTCGGGGATCATCCATTCCGATTACTTGGCCTGGGTCAGATCTATTTAGCTCCCGGGACGGAGTCGGCGATCAATCCGCATCCGGAGTGGGGCGGCATTTCCGACTACGTGATCCCCCCGGCGCAGGCGCGCGCGGCACTGTCGGCAGGAAACGCACGGGTCCTGACCATCGTCTCTGGCCGCCTGTTAGAAACAACGGCTGCCTACCGGAGGGTGCTTGAGGCAGAGATGGATAATTTGAGTCATTCGATCGTGGATGCCGCGGACCCAGCGAGTGCCTCACGTTTCAGTCCGGAATGGTATCCGCCGGAGCAGGATTTCCGCTGGATGCCGCGCACGGCTAGCGTAACGCTGGAGGCGCCACGCAAGCCCGGCATGGACTTAGTGATCACCGGTTTCTGCCCGGCTGTCCTGCTCGCCCAAGGCCCGCTGCACCTCACGGTATCCGCCAACGGCACCCGGCTTGGCATCGCTACGGTGAATGCGCCGGGGCAGACGGTCGTCCTCAAGTTCCCGATCCCGCCCCAACTGGCCGGCGAAGGCCCAATGAAACTCGACCTCTCCGTGGATCGCGTTTATCGCGCGCCAGGCGACAAACGGGACTTGGGCTTCATTGTCCGGCGCTTTGAATTGCGCGCGCCATCCTGAGCGCACAGCGAGCCTACACGGGCACGTACTGGTTCAAGTAGCGCTTCGCCATCCGGAACCCGACTTTGAACTCGTCACTGAAGTCAGGGCCGTGGTTAGTGCCCGCACCGTATAGCTCGTCTTCATGCTCGATGCTCATGGCGCCCTGATATCCGGCCGCCTGCAGCACGCTGAAGAACTCGTTCCACTTGATACTGCCCATGCCAGGGATCCGGTACTGCCACCACCGCGCTTTGTTTACCGGCTGGATGCCGCCACGCTTCAGAATGTCCCAGTGAATCTGGGTGTCCTTCAGGTGCACGTCGTAGATCTTGTCGACGAAGTCCTGCGCGGTCTGGATCGGGTCCATCATCTGCCACACCAGGTGTGAAGGGTCGTACTGCAATCCAACATAGGGCGTATCGCCAAAGGCCTTAAACAAGGCCTCGAAGCCCACGGGGCTCGTGGCGATGTTAGCTCCGCCCGGCCAAGGTTCCCAAAGGATTTTTACGTTGTATTTCTCACAGTTGGCGAAATACTTCTCGTGATAGACGCGGACGATTTCGTCGACCTGCGCCTGGAACGTCTTGCTTTCATCCTTTCCGGACTGCGTGCCGATATAGGGCACGCCCAGGTGGCCGGCCATCTCAATGGCCTTGGCAAAGTACTCCGTGTCCCGGGCGCGCCGTTCCGGGTTAGGGTCGATGTGGCTCGCGTTGATCTGCAACGCCGAAGCGGTTACGTTCTTGGCAGCCAGCGCCGATTTGACCTCCTGGATGCGTTCCGGAGTAATGGTCTTGGCGTCGAGCGTGGTTCGTTCATTCGCGCTCAGGATCATGTTGTTGAACCCGGCCTGGACGGCAAAATCCAGATTCGCGGTCGTAAACTGACCCAGGACGCCCAACCGTGGCTTCCATTCCTTCGGCCGCACGCGCGGTGCAGCAGTGCCTTGCGCCGCGATTGCGGCTGCCGTTACGGTGCCGAGCAGAGCCCGGCGGCTGAGTTGTTCGTTTTCCACGGCCCCATTCTATACGAACTCGTGGCGAGGCGCGTGTTTATTTCTACTTCCGATGCACCACCCGCCGTCCTTCGATGCGATAGGCGCCGGACAGGACAAGGGCGATCGCGCGGGGGTATGTCGCGTGTTCGGCTTCGAGGATTCGCTCCGCAAGCGTTTCGACCGTATCGTCGTCCCGCACCGGGACGGCGGCCTGCATGACGATCGGCCCCGAATCGAGCCCTTCATCGACAAAGTGAACCGTACACCCGGTGAACCGCACGCCGTGATCGAATGCCTGCCGCTGCGCATCGAGGCCTGGGAAGGCAGGCAGCAGAGACGGATGGATATTCAGGATCCGCCCTCGAAATGCGGCAATAAACGCCGGACTTAGAAGCCGCATGAAACCGGCGAGGCAAATGAGATCCGGGTTATGCCGCCTTAGTTCCTCGATCAACTTCTCGTCGTATTCCTCCCGCGTCACACCGCGGGACGGCACACAAAGCGACGGGATTCCCATCTCGCGCGCCCGCTCGAGCCCGCGGGCATCAGGCCGGTTCGAGATGACGACGGCGATTTCCGCGTCTATCTTACCTTCCCGCACGGCGCGTGCGATGGCCTCGAAATTCGAACCGCGGCCAGAAAGCAGTACAGCCAGTTTCTTTTTCATCGGGTTCAGCGGTATTGCACGCGCGTCCGGCGTGCCTGGATCACCGAACCGATGCGATAGTAGGTTTCGCCGAGTTTCTCAAGGATAGCCTCGGCCTTGTTAACGCCCTTTGGCCCGATGACGAGAATCATCCCGATCCCCAAGTTGAATGTCCGGCGGTAATCCGGTAGCGGAACGTCGCCGATCTTACGAAGTAACTCAAATATGGCCGGAATTTCCCAAGCCGCGGTTCTAATTTCCGCACCGAGTCCGGACGGAAGAACCCGCGGAAGGTTGTCTGTAATCCCACCGCCGGTGATGTGGGCCGCACCTTTGAGTAGCTTTGCTTCGAGCAAGGCGCGAATCGGTTTCAGATAACTCCGATGCACCTTGAGCAATTCCTGCGCGGCGGTCCCTTCACAACCCGGCAAGCGATGGTCGATCGAGTAGCCACCCACCTCGAATAACAGTTTGCGGGCGAGGGAATAACCATTCGTATGGAGACCGTTGGATGCCAGTCCAATCAACACGTCTCCGGCACGGATGCCCGCCCCGGTTAACATTGCCCGCTTGTCGACGGCTCCCACGATAAAGCCGGCGAGGTCGTACTCTCCGCCGGAGTAAAGTCCGGGCATCTCGGCGGTTTCACCACCAACGAGTGCACAATCGTTATTTCGGCAGCCACGAGCCACGCCGCCGATCACCTGCCCGGCTATGTCGGCGTCCAGACGCCCGACCGCGAAGTAATCGAGAAAGAACAAAGGCGCGGCGCCCTGAACCGCGATATCGTTGACGCAGTGATTGACCAGATCCTCGCCGATAGTATCGTGCCGGTTAGCGAGAAACGCAACTTTCAATTTCGTGCCGACGCCGTCGGCGGAGCTGACGAGGACGGGATGCTTGTACCCGCGTACTTCAAATCCTCCGCCAAAGCTGCCGATGTCGGTAAGGACGCAAGGATTGAAGGTACTTCGCGCGTGTTTGCGAATGAGAGAAACGGCGCGATCGGCTTCGTCAATGTTGACGCCGGCGTCGCGGTAACGGATTTGGCGCTTCGATGCCATGCTGGTTAGAGAACGAACAATGTCCGGAAAAGACCTGACCTTTCAATATAAACCGTGGATGCCCCCCGAAGAGGAAATGAGCCTCCGGGCCCGGAGAAGCCACCGGTGATCGCCGTCCTGCAGCGCGTCCAGAACGCCTCCGTGCGTGCCGGTGGCCGGGTGGTAGGTGAGATAGGCCCGGGCCTCCTGATCTTTGTCGGGGTCAAGAAAGAAGACGGGGCGGCGCAAGCGGCCGCCTTGGCGCGGAAAGTAACGGGGCTTCGTATCTTCAACGACGATGCCGGAAAAATGAACCTAAGCGCGATCGACGTTCAGGCTAGTCTTTTGGTCGTATCGCAGTTTACTTTGTGTGCCGACACGTCGCGTGGACGGCGGCCGAGTTTTGACCCGGCTGCGCCACCGGAAATTGCCGAGAAGCTTTATGAACAGTTTGTCGCGGAGCTCCGGAAAACGGCCCTGCCGGTGGAAACAGGAGTCTTCCGGGCGCACATGGAAGTCTCTCTGGTGAACGACGGGCCGGTAACGTTTCTCTGCGATAGCTTTTGAAACTTGTCTATTTAGTAACTCCTTAGTATGCTCTAGGTATGGCTCGATACACAAAAACCACGGCGTCGCATTCGTTCCTCGAAGCGGCCCTGGTGGGGTTGGAAGTTCAGAAACAGAAGATCGAGGAACAGATCGCCGAAGTTCGATCCATGCTCGGACAACGGCCCGCCGCGAAGAAAGCGGCTGCCGCCGCACCCGCCGCGGCTCCCGCGCCGGCCGCAGCGCCTGCCGGCCGGAAGCGCGCTCGCCGCAAACTGAGCGAAGAAGCCCGCAAACGGATCGCAGCAGCGCAAAAGAAGCGCTGGGCCGCATTCCGCAAGCAGGCCGGCAAGGAGTAAGTTCAGGGACTGGCCACCGTCAGGCGTCCCAGTCCCAACGAAACAGTTCTACGATCTCGCTTAAAGATCCTTCCCTAGCCACTTGGCCCTTGTCGAAGAACAAGGCGCGGGTGGCCAGAGCCGCGGCGAAGCGCACATCGTGTGTTGCCACCACCTTAGCCTGGGGAAGATTGACGAGAAGCTTCACTAAACTCCTCTGGGCCGGCGGATCGAGGTAGGTAGTCGGCTCATCGAGGATTAGTATCTCCGGCTCCATGGCAAGCACGCCGGCGAGAGCAGCCCGGCGCTTCTCGCCGGCGCTCAAGTGATAGGGCGCCCGATGCTCTATGTCGCCGAGACCGACGTGAGCAAGCGCCGCCCGGGCTCGGGCTGCCGCCTCATCGGGCGGGAACCCCTGGTTCAAGGGGCCGAAGGCTACATCTTCGAGCACTGTGGGCATGAAGAGCTGTTCGTCTGCGTCCTGAAAGACCATTCCTACCTTCGAGCGGACGTCGCGTAAGGTGGGCGGAGAGACGTCCATGCCGCAAACCCGCACCGAGCCTTCTCCCTGGAGCAAACCATTCAAGTGGAGAAGCAAAGTGGTCTTACCGCTTCCGTTGGCGCCGAGCAGTACGACCGTCTCTCCCGGATAGACGGTCAGGTCGACCCCGCGAAGCGCCTCCGTGCCGTCGTCGTAGCGGTAACGAAGGCCGCGAACCTCGATCAGCGGCGTCATGCGTGGCTTACGAGCAGGTGCGCGAGCACTGCGACGGCGGACCCTACGCCCGCAAATACCGCGTCCATCCGAGTAAATCGGGGCGGCCGCAAGGAGTGAAACTCTCCGGCGAAGCCACGTGCCGCCATGGCCCGGTGAATGCCCTCCGCCCGGACATAAGAGCGCGCGAACAGGATTGCGAGCGCACCCGCCGCCGCATGAAACGCCCGCCGCTGCGAGCGATGAGCCGAACCTTGCCGACAGACCGCCGCCAGACGCATATGCTGGGCCTGCTCGGAGATGACAAACAAGTACCGGTACAGCGTCTGCGCCATTAGCACAAGCAGCCGCGGCGCTCCGAGCGACTCCATACCGCGGAGAAGTGCCGGTTGCGGCGTAGAGGCTACCAGAAGCAACACCGTCAGTGCCGAGATATAACTCTTGACAAGCAGAGCCGCGCCGGCCAAGGGCTGACCCGCCACCCATTCCACCGCCCCGAATAACATCGAAAAAGGCAGCACGACGGCGGCTTTCTTCAACATCGAAACCAGCGGAAGGCGCGCCGCGACGATTCCCACGGCGACAAGAAGGGCAAAAGGCACCGCCGTCACCGGTGATGCCGGAGACGTTGCAAGCGCAGCGAGCAGCGCCAGCGCAACCAGAAGTTTAGCCCGCGCATCGCGCTGGTGGACAAAGCTGTGCCGGCGGCTCCACTGCTCGACGACGACATGATGCACGTTAGCTGCTCCGCCGGCGTAAGAGGAAGTAGCTAGCCGCGGCAGCGGATCCGCCAACCAGGCATAAACCTAACAAAGCGGCTGCCGAGCGGCGCAGCCATAAGGGCCCTAGCGGCAGCGAGTAATCCGCCATCGGCGCCGCCAACACCGGCCGTGCATGCAGGTCCGCCCACTGCCCGATCCGCATGACGCCGTCCGGCGCGCTGGAAGCCGCAAACAACCCGAGGACGACAACCAACACCGCGGCGAAAGTGATACCGGCCCACACGCGCGATCCCTGATGGACCGGCGCGCCGGTCCATCGTGGATTCAAGCGTTCAATCGCACGTGCGACGGCCAAGGTAATCGTTCCTTCGACGATGGCGCCGACGGCGAATAACCCCACCGAAAGAGCCAGAAGCTTCGAAGGCATTTGAATCCCCGAGAAAGTCAGTTCCGCCAGCGCAAGCCCCGCGCTCATCATCACGGAGAAGAATCCGGCCAGGAACAAACCCACGCTCCGCCGACCGGCAAATAAGCGCAGGGGCAACCACGCCGCCAGCACGCCGGCCAGAGCCATATTGAAGACATTGGCCCCCAGAGCAAGCACGCCACCGTCTTGAAACACAAACGCCTGGGTAGCGATGATGGCGGTCATCGCCAGCGCCGCCGGCGCCGGGCCGAGAATTGCCGTGAGGAGGGCTCCGCCCAACAGGTGCGCGCTGGTTCCCACGCCGACGGGGAAGTTGACCATCTGCGCGGCAAAGACGAAAGCGCCAAGAACTCCGAGCAGCGGGATCCGGGCCTCGTCCAGTTCCTTCCGCGCGCGCCGCGACACCCAAAGCACCGCCGGTGCCGCCACGCCGTCCAGGGTCAGCCACACAGGCGTCGATAGGAAATTGTCCGGAATGTGCATCAGGAACGGCTCAGCGATACCATTGGGCACTTATCGAGGCTTGCGCGGCCCCTCAGGCCTTCTTCCACTGTAGCCGACCTGCCGCTTACGCCGGCGAGCCGTTCCCGGCCAGCGCAAGGGCACCGTATAGTACGCTGTCATCGCCCAATGCAGCGGGGACCACGTCGAGGCGCGCTTGCGACCATGAAGTAATCTGCCTCCGCAGCGCCGCCCGCAATGGGACGAACAGCCGCTCCCCGGCTTTCGCAATGCCGCCGCCGATCACGATGCGCGCGGGGTTGAGCAACATCACCACCGGTTTCAACCCCAGCGCCAGGTCTTCGACATACTTCGCGGTGAAGACGGGGTCGCCAAGTAACTCCTTGGCCGGTTTGCCATAGTCCCGCTCCAGCCACAAGCCGCAGCACATCCGCTCGAAACACCCGCGTGCTCCGCACAAACACTCCGGCCCGTCCGGCCGGATCGCGATATGGCCGAGTTCTCCCGCCCAGGAATCCGCGCCGCGATACACACCCGCTTCGGTGACGATGCCCCCACCGATCCCGGTGGACAGCGTCATGTAAAACAACGGAAGAAAGCCTCTCCCTGCCCCAAACCGCGACTCACCGAGGGCGCCGACGTTGGCGTCGTTGTCCATGACCGGGCGCACGCCGGCGAGTGGCTCCAGAAATCCCGGCAAATCGAAGCCGCTCCAGCCGCTGACATGGGTCGAAAGGGCGACGCGCTGCTCGTTAAAGTGCACCGGCCCGCCGAATCCGATGCCGCAGGCGTCAAAACGCCAATGCTTGCGCCAATCCTCGATCACCGCGGTGATGTGGGCGAGCATCCAATCCCGCCCGCCTTCGCGATCCGTGGTCTCCGTTACGCGCGCGGACACCATGCTGCCTTCAAACACTGCCATCGAAAACTTCGTGCCACCGATGTCGATGGCCAGCGTGATCATCGATCGCCCGCCTCGAGCGCGATAAGTTCCTCACTCGAAGCCGTCCCGGTGCCGGGTTTCATGACGGTGATCGCGGCGGCGAGATTTCCGAACCGTGCTGCTTCATCCGGCGATCCGGTAAGCGCCAGCGCCATTCCTGCCGCGGCCGAGAAGGAATCTCCCGCACCGCAGACATCCACCGGCTTCCTCGGATGACGGCTTTCGACGAACCGTTCGCCGGAAGTGTCCACAACCACCGCCCCGCGTTCGCCCAACGTCACAATCAGGCACGTCGCCTGAGTATGTTTCCGCAGGTCCGAGTAACTGGCGCCCGATATCAGCCTGAGGGCGCGGCCGGCCTCCTGCTCGTTCGGTTTCAACGCCACACGCCGGAACTCGTGCGCCCTCTGGCGCGAATCGGCCCAGAAGATATGATCCGGATACCGCTGCGCCAACCCCGCGACCGTTTCCCGCACGCGCGCCGTGACAACTTCGGACTGGCCGGTTTCCGCCTGGTCGGAGATAAAGATCACATCATAGGCGGGCGCGGCCTCCTCGAGCCGGGCGATGAACCGCTTCTCCACGGCCTCGGGCAATTGACGCCGCGGAATGAAATCGATTCGGGGCAGATCTTCCACGCCCGTTTCTTCATTAATCAGCTTGGTGTAAGTGAACGTCGTCCACTCCGGCTCGCGCAGCATCAACTCCGCGCTGATTCCCCGGCGTTCGAGAGCGGCGAATAACTCGTAGCCGTGGCCGTCGTCGCCCGCGACGCCGAGCACGCTGATTCGTCCCACTCCCAGCGCCGCCAGGTTATTCGCAATTGTGCCGCCCGCGCCCGGCGTGGTTTCCGTCGCCACGACTGCCGTGCGCGGGATGCCCGTTTCCCGCGATGGCTCGGACGCCGAAGGCGCGTAGCGGCACCACCGGTCCAGGCAAACATCGCCCACGACCAGCGCCGACTTAGCCCGCACCGCTTCCGCGTACTCTCGGGCCGTCATGCCTTCTCCGCCCGCTGGACCAGCGCACGCCACAACGCCGGAACCGTCGCCCGGTGCTCACCGTGAAAGTAAAAGCTCTCGCCGCCGTCGGCCACCGTCCGCACCAGCAGCGTCTTATGCGGGCGGAAGTAATAGCCCGGATCCGTCTTCGGCAACTCGCGCCGGAAATCGCCGTGAATCGGCGCGATGTCGAACACCGCCGTCGTAAAATGCCGGATCTCGCGCCCGTTCTGGTGCGCCACGTTCCGCGCCATAGCGAGCGCCTTCAGGTACACCTCCGGCCCCATGATCGCCGAGCCGAAATTCAGGACCACGCCGCCTTCGAGCGACTCCACGGTGTGCGCGAAGACAAGAAAGTCCGTATAACTGCCCGCTCCCCATGCCCCACCATCGCAGTTGGGATGCTCGTGCACGATGTCGTATCCGATTCCGCAGTGCACTGTGGCCGGAACGCCGATGCGCCAGGCGGCGGCGAGCAAACTCAAGTCGCGGTGCGGAAAATCGCTCGCGGCGATGCGGCGCCCGAGGTACTCGCCCAGGCCGCACTGCTCGGCTTGCGCCTGCCGCGCCCAGTCGTTCAATTCCCCGGTCTCTTTCCACAAACCGAACTCGCCGCTGGCGATATACCGCGCTACGCTCTCGGTGGTCGCGCCGATCCGCGACAACTCATAGTCGTGAATCGAGCCTGCTCCATTGAATGCGATGTGGGACAGCAGGCCGCGCCCCATCAGGTCGATCAGATGCTTATTGACGCCGGAGCGCATCACGTGCGCGCCCATGATGAGGATCCGCGCCGCGCCGCGGGCTTTCGCCGCAGTCAGCCGCCCGGCAACCGTATCGAGGTCCGGATGCGCAAATTCGGGTGCGGGGCTGTCTAAGTCGAGCCATTGTTCCCACCGAAGATCGTGGCGGCGCTCGCTCAAAGGCTGCAGCCGCAGCCGCGTGCGGTCAAACAGCGGATATCGGGATGGCATGGCTAGTTGGGAAACAACGCTGAGGTAAGTTGGTCGAGGCAGAGATAATTCGGCACGATGTAATCGGCGCCAACGCCGATCAACCGCTTCCGCTTCCACTCATCGACGGACGTGCACTCCGGCTCCTGGCTCGCCACGCCAACGGTCACGCCGCCGACCTTCTTCACTTCCTCGATTTCGACGTACCCGTCGCCGAAGCCCAAAAACTCCTCGCCGCGGTACTCGGCGCTCGCCAGCACACGTTGGATGAGAATCGCCTTTGAGAAGCTCTTATAGTCGTCGAGGGCGCCGAACACGCCGCCGTTGAAGTACTTCTCCACGTCCAGCAGCCGTGCCTCTTCCTTCATATACGCTTCGTCGGTGCCGCTCGCCAGGTACATCCGCATCCCACGCTCATGAAGACGTTCAAGAAGCGCCCGCGCGCCCGGGACGAGATATTCTTCCGGCGAGACTTGTCCCTTCCTCAGCCCTTCAACGCGGGTCTCGATCCGCTGCCACAGCCGGTCCAGGTACATCTTCTTGTACTCAAGCGCCTCGAGCGGCGTGCCCCGCCGCTTGATGACCGCGTCGCGTAGCGCGAACATCTGGTAAATCGTCTCTTTGCCGGTGAGCCGCCAGACAAAGTCTTCCACTTCGGCACGCAAGTCCTGTTCGCTCTCGCCCGTGTGAAGATCGGCCAGAATCTCGACCATCATCGGCACCATCACATCCATCCATCCGCTGCGGATCAGCGACAGAGTGCCGTCGAAGTCGAATAAAACCACGCGGGCATGACTGGCCGTCACGCCGGGCCGTATTGGTTCAAGCATCATTTACTTTCCGGTTCGCGTTCCGTCTCATCCCAGCAGAACGTAGGCGCTGGCCGCGATCACGCCGCCGGCCAAGCCCGCCGCCATCGAGGCCGCGAACATTGTCTCCTTGTGGGTCAAAATCGCAAGAGAAGAGAGAACGATGGCCACCTCGAGGAAAATCTCCCCCAGGTGTAACCGATGCGCTTTCCGTCCTGAGCCGGCGCTTTCGGCTTCGAACTCCCTCGCCTGTTTCTGAATCTCGTCCTGATCGCCGCGGTACTTTCCGGCCTGCTGCATCAGGTCATTCGCTTTCGACGGTTGATTCATAGCCTGAAGCACGCCGGCCGTAACTTCCGACTGATACCGGCGGATCGACTTTGCCTGGTACTGCGCCCATGCGTCGCTGGCCTTGACCTCCGTCAGCAGTTCCTCGGTCGCTGACGTGCTTCCAAGAACGGATACGAGCGCCAGCACGGC
>JAKAJI010000144.1 GCA_021813825.1 Acidobacteriota bacterium
TTCCGCCGTCCCCCGCCAGGCCATGGCCAACGTCCTCACCCGCCATTCCCTCGCCGGCCGAACAGCCCCCGCCGCCTCGCAACCCTCGCGAACTTGGGTTGCAATAGAATAACCATGGCCGATCCCAATCAACCCATCTACCTCGACTACAACGCCACCACCCCGCACGCGCCCGAAGTCATCGAAGCAATGCGGCCTTACCTCGAATCGCACTTCGGCAATCCATCCAGTTCCCACTCCTATGGCCGTGCAACGCGCGAAGCCGTCCAAACCGCGCGGGCGCAAGTCGCCGCTCTGCTGAACTGCAAGCCCGGCGAAATCATCTTCACCAGCGGCGGCACCGAGTCCAACAACTACGCCCTTCGAGGCATCGCTCTGGCCCGCCGCAATCACGGAAGCCACATCGTCACCAGCAGCGTCGAACACCCCGCCATAACCGCCGTCTGCCAACAACTCCAGCGCGAAGGTTTCTCCGTCACTTACCTGCCCGTGGATCAACACGGCCTCGTCAGCGTCGCCGATGTCGGCAAGGCCCTGCGCCGCGACACCATTCTCATCACCCTGATGCACGCCAATAACGAGGTCGGAACCATCCAACCCATCGAGGAGGTCGCACTCCTGGCAAGGTCCCGCGGCATCGCATTTCACACCGACGCGGCTCAATCCGCCGGCAAAATCCCAACAGACGTCAACGCCCTCGGTGTGGACCTCCTCTCCATCGCCGGCCACAAACTCTACGCGCCGAAAGGCGTCGGAGCGCTCTACGTCCGCGACGGAATCGCCCTCGATCCGCTCATGCGCGGCGCCGGCCAGGAGGGCGGCCGAAGACCCGGCACCGAAAACGTTCTCGAGATCGTCGGCTTAGGCAAGGCCTGCGAAATCGCTCTCCGGGACCTCGCCGCAAACCACGAACACATGCGTCGCATGAGGGACCGTCTCGAAACCTCCCTCCTCGAACGCCTCCCTCACACCGGCGTCAACGGCCATCCCGCCCGCCGCCTCCCCAATACCCTCAGCGTCGGCTTCGAGGGCCTCGACGCCAACACACTCCTGGCGGCCATCGAGGACAAAGTCGCCGCATCCGCCGGCGCCGCCTGCCACTCCGGCCAAGTCCACATCTCACACGTGCTCGAGGCCATGCACGTTCCCCACGAACGCGCCCGCGGCACGCTCCGCTTCTCCACCGGACGCACCACGTCGGAATCGGATATCGATACCGCCGCCTCTGCCGTCGCGGACGCCGTCGCCCGTCTCCGCTGATTCCTCCACCGAACAGCCCCGCTTACTCACCGCTTTCGCCCGCTCTGCTATGCTTGGCACGCAAGCCGCCCTCGCGCGGCCGCATTCTCAAACTGGAGCCTTCCCCATGCCGCCTACCCTCCGCACCCTCGCCTGCGCCTGCTTGTTCGCCCTGCCGCCCGCCCTCGCCCAACAGCCGGCCTTTCACCCCACCACCGCCGCGGACGCAGCCAACCGCGACACCAGTTACATCGACTCCAACGGAACCGCCCACATCACCCGCGTCATCCCCCTTCCCCAGGACATCAGCCCGCAGGCTCAAAAATTCATCAGCCAGCCCACCCCCGATCAGGCCCCGCCCGAGTCCCTCGCCGAACGCCGCAAGCATACCGACGCCTACACCCTCCGCGCCAAGGACGCCTGGACCAAACT
Organism: Acidobacteriota bacterium; assembly: GCA_021813825.1. GTDB lineage: Bacteria > Acidobacteriota > Terriglobia > Bryobacterales > Bryobacteraceae > JAJYKC01. The sequence goes on from JAKAJI010000144.1 coordinate 1,672, forward strand.
CTGCCCCAACACCATCGTCAACACCACCCTCGCCAACGTCCCGGTCCGCATGGTAACTCCCGCCAACCTTTCTCCCGCCAACCACGACAAAGTCCTGATGAATATCCACGGCGGCGGATTTAACTCGGACTCCGGCTCTTACACCGAAACCATCCCCATCGCCTATTACACCCGCATCAAGGTCGTCGCCGTACTCTACCGCCTCTCCCCCGAATACCAGTTCCCCGCCGCCGTCGATGACTCAGTCGCCGTCTACAAAGAGTTACTCAAAACTTACAAGCCCGATCACATCGTCATCTACGGCACCTCCGCCGGAGCCATCCTCACCGCCGAAGTCGCCGTCCGCCTCAAGCAACTCTCCCTCCCCATGCCCGCCGCCCTCGGCGTCTTCAGCGCCCTCGATAGCTTCGCTCGCATGGGCGACTCCTGGTCCCTGTTCACCCTCCGCGGCCTCGCCGGCCACCTCGACCCGCCCAGCCCCACCGTCCACGACCCCTATTACGCCGGCAAAACCGATCCCAAAGATCCCGTCCTCTCCCCCATTTACGCCGACTTACACGGCCTCCCGCCCACTCTCTTCGTATCGAGCGAACGCGACGCGCTCCTAAGCGGCACCTCTAACCTCGAACGCGCCTACCTCCGCGCCGGCGTCAACGCCAACCTCGTTGTCTTCGACGCCCTCCCCCATGCCTTCTGGTACAACTCCGATCTCCCCGAAGCCATCGAAGCCAACCACCTCATGGCCAACTTCTTCCTCGCCCACTTACCCAAGTAGCCGCGGCAACCGTAACCAGGGACCATCCACTATCCCAGGCTCATCGCGCGCTCACCTTCGCCCACCCGACAGCGTGGCGCGTAGCTCCCGAAGCAACCCGGCGCCGTCCCCACGATACGCACTCCCATGCTGGCAGGCGAGCATCGACGGTTCGAGTCCCGCCAGGCGCTCCAGTATGGCCGATGTGCCCGTCGCATGAGCGTAGTAGTCCATCATCCCGCGCATCCCTTCGCTCGCCGTCAGCACTTCCGATTCGGTCACCGCCGGCACGTCTCCGCCCGGTTGTGTGAACAGGTCCCCGCACAGCAGCGTCTTCGTGGAAACATCGAACAAAACGCCGCAATCCCAACCGTGCGGCACGTGCGGCGTGTACACCCACTTCATCCGGCGGCTGCCGAGCGAAAACTCCTCGCCGTCCCCCAACCCACGCACCGGCCGCGAGGCATAATCGTTCAGCGACGTCAGCACACCGATTTCCGTGCCAAACGCCGTCGCCTCCGGCGCGGCCGCAAGAAGATCGTTCAGCGCTCCAAACTCGTCGCCTTCAAAGTGCGACCCGCCGATCCACCGGAGCTTCCCGGCCGGCATCACCTTCCCGATCGCTTCCACCGTAACCGGGAACAGTTTCCGGTAACCGGTGTGGAACAGTAAAGGCTCCTCATCGGCGATCAAGTACGAATTGAACGTAAACCCTCCAGGAATTACGTCCAAAGGCGTGCTGATCCGATAGATCCCGCGCGCAACCTCGTCCACTCTCGTGCCTGTCTCATGGTTCGTGATCACGGTTCTGTCTCCCTCTCCTCGCCGGACCGCCTGCTTCCCTGTCTTCTCTACTTGGCACGTGTAACGAGCCACTGCCCCGTTACAAGAACAGTGCGGATGTCCGGCGCCGGATCGGCGGAGGCGCCCCCAAAATAAACATAGACCGTTTGGGCCTTCATCCGTCGCCGGACTAATACGCCCGCTGCTGGCTTCTGCCGCCCGGTCAGGATGGATCGCTCCACCCTCAGTCCCGATTCCGGGACAAACAGCAGATCTCCCGAGGTAAGTTCGACCGCCTTCCGCACGCAACCGCCAGATTTACAACCAGTACCCTTGATGGATGTGCGCTTCGCGATCACATGCCCGCTCGCCCGACACCGTATGCCTCAGATCCGGTTCTTGTACATCGGCTCGTACGTTTGCTCCACGCTTCTTTCAGACCCTCCGTCGCCGGAGCGCCCTTGCCCTTCGCTATGACTTCACCTCCACCAGGTTGTCAAGGGGACTTTCACCCCCGAGCTGTCGAACATGCTCGGCACACATACAATCGGCCCGGCCCCGCATCTCGCGGAACCGGGCCGTTTCTCCTCGAACCAATACTCGCTCGTCCGCCCTACGGTAGGTCGTACCGCAAGTCGACCCAAACCATGTGGCTGTGCGGCGCCGCAACCCCCGTCACCGGTGCCCACGGATTCCGCGTCAGGTACGAATACTGCGTGATCAACTTCAGATCGCCATACACCGGATTCTTCCAGAACGTCTGGATCACGCCGAACGTCGCTTCCTGAATCGCGCGGTTCGCCGCGGCGCTCGAGCCGGGTTGGCCATACCCGATCCATTTCCCGTTGGTATCCAGGTACGCCGCCCGGTCCACGTACAGCCCACCGTAGTAGCCGTACCACAGCGTCGAGATCCCCTTCGGGTTATCCTTCGGTTGCGTCGTCCACTCAAAGCCGCCCACCGTCGAAGCCGACTTCACCGGGTCGATCTGCCCGTTCGGCTTGATCACCACGTCCGGAGCCAGCCCGAAGATATAGCGTCCCGCGCCCGCGCCCGCGAACGTGTTCGCAATCAGGTTGAAGCCCTTCGCCACTTCCAGGTTGGCGTTGATCTCCCCGCCGCCGCCCGCCGCCCGGCTGTGCGTGCCCGTCAGCGGATTGTAAGCCTGGAACGTGCTCAACACACCGCCGATCTCCAGGTGCGCCGCCTTTCCGCCCGGCGTCCCGTCAAACGCAATCTTGCCGATAACATCGGGAGTTAGATTCGGCGCGTTCGCGTTGCTCGCGCCCGTCGAGAACTGCGAAGAAAGCGCGGAGCTCAACAGAGTCGGATAAGTCACCGCGTTGCCTACATACTGCTCGGGATTGGAGATCGCCACGCCCGCCGTAACATTGTCGTTCGCATGATACACGAACCGGAACTCAGGAGCCCGCGACCAAACCAGGCCCAATTGGTAGTTCGTGTCCATGTCGAGCGAGTAGAACACGTCGCTCGGCATCGGCGATAACCCTTTTCGGTTCGGCGTCAGCAGCGACCATGTCTGCCCGCCCAGAAACTCGAACTTACTCTTCCGCCAGTCCACCCAGTACAATCGCAGCCGCAGCGTGTTGCTGTTCGAGGTCACCAACAGGTTCGCCGGCGCGTTGCCCAAAAAGTCCGTCTCCAGGTAGCCGATCACATGGCCGCCCAGAACGTCGCTGTCCACCTTCACGCCGAAACGGCTGTTCTGCAGCGAGAAGCGGTTCTCCACGTTGTTGCCGGCCACGGTGTTCGGCAGCGGAATCCCGTTGAACCCCGTGCCAATGCCGTTGCCCGTGTTCGTCGACCGGAAGACGCTCGTGACGTCAACAAAGCCCAGCGGCATAAAGCGCGCTGAGCCGATACGAAAATACAAAGGCGCCGCGTCGTTGGCGTCCATCGGCCCGGCCTGCGGGCTCAGCCCCGTCGCGCTCGAACTCGAACTTGCCGCCGGAGGCAGAATCGGCGATGCACTCGCCACTTCTCCCAGCGAGGCGTGCGGCGGCGCCGGCGCGGGCGCCGCATTCGCCGCCCTCGCCTGCTCGGCCTCCGCCGCCTTCTCGATCGCCTTCTTCTGATCCTCAATCATCAGCCGCAATTGATCGATCTGCTTCTGTTCTTCCTCGAGCTGCTTCTTCAGCGCGTCGATCTCGGTAGCTGTGGAAGCCTGGCCCGCCTCCTGCGCAAGAGCGCGCGGCGGGGATAGGAGAAGGCAACCCGCCAGGGCAGTTGCCCCAAGCAGGCTGACCAGTCTTTTCAGCGTCATAGTAAGGTTGGTCTCCAAAAAATTCGTGGCCCTCGTCTCACGCCCGCTACCCGCCCACACACGGTGCTCGCGGTGGCCGTAAGACAAGAAAGTGCACTGTCAGCCGGTGAACTTTCATCCACAGACCCCCAGCCCTGCCAGCGTACCGGGCCGAAGTTATGGGCTGATGAGCAAAAGATGACAATTCGATGACAGCGCGCCGGCGCCGCCGGACGGAACCGCGCGGACCGCCACGGCCTAAGGTCAATGCTACATTGCAGGCGCGTTAGAGGCCAGTGACAATCCGGGCTGCGGATGGGTTCACCGCCCCGCTCCGGTTGAGCCACAACACCAGCCAGGCGCGAAGGTCGATCAGTATGTGCAGCACCATCGGCGCGGCAAGGCTGCCCGTCCACAAGTACAGCATCGTTAGTCCGAAACCGAGCACCGCCGTCACAATCACGCCGGCCAACCCCTGATAGAAATGCGCGATGCCGAAGACAACGCATGCCGCGGCGATCGCCGCCCACGCCCCCAACTGAAACGCGCTCTCACTGAAGTAGCGGAGTAAGAAGGCGCGGAAAAGCACCTCCTCGCAAACGCCCGCCGTCAGGCAAACCAACGGAAAAAGCCGGAACTCGGCCGGCCGCGTCGGCAGGAAAAAATCCAGCCGGGCGTACGGCCGCACCAGCTTGGCCCGAAGCGCGGTACTGCGCGCCGCCGCCAGCGGCAGCACCAGCAAGCCCATCGCCGCGCCGGCCACCAGTCCCGCCGCAATCTGCGGCGCCGCGCCGCGCGTCAAAAACGGCAGCGCCGCCCGAATCGAGGGCGTCCGGAATACCCGGCTCCCCAAGATCCCCCACGCCCACAGCGCGGCGCCCCACAACACCGCCATCGTCTTCGCATAACTCTGCACCTTCGCCCGGGCATCGTCGCGACGCGCCTTCAAACGCCGCGTCTCAAACACGTCCCAAACCGGCAGCACAACCGCTAGGCACAAGAATAGGAGATGGGAAGCCACGCCAAAACACCTATTATCCGCCCTCGTCCGCACAACCCGGATGCGATAATCGAGTTGTTCAATTCAAATGATTGCGTTAGAGCGCGTATGGGAAGAACGGAATCGGGTGCCTGTGCTGGTGGTGAGCGCGATCATCGTCACCCTCGTCGCCTTCGTCGACTGGCGGATTGAGCCGTACGTCTCGCTGGGTTTCCTCTATCTGTTTCCGATCATGCTGGCCGCGGCCTTCCTCCCGCGCTGGATCATCGTCGCCCTCGCCCTCGTCTGCGCCTTCCTCAGCGAAACCTTCAGCCCCCTCGAACGCTCCAACGTCCGCTTCGCCTTCGAATCCCTCGCCCTCCTCGGCTGCGGCCTCTTCGTCGCCGAACTCGTCCGCAATCGCCGCCTGATGCTCGAAGCCCAACAGCGCCTCAAGGCCCTCGTCGAAACCAGCCCCGCCGCCATCGTCACCGTCGACGACCGCGGCCTCATCGAATTGGCGAATCAGTCCGCTCGAGAACTCATGGCCCCCCGCGGCGGGAACCTCGCCGGCTCCCCCGTCGCCGCATACCTCCCCGAACTCCACCACGCCCTCCGCTGGGAGGAGGCGCCCCAGTTCCGAGCCACCATGCAGTGCCTCGTCCACCGCGACAACGGCGAAACCTTCCCCGCCGACGTCTGGTTCTCCACCTATAAAGAAGGACGCGCCCCCAAAGTCGCCGCCATCATCGCCGACGTGACCGAGGAAACAGCCACCACCGGCGCCTCCGACGCGGAACCCCAGGAAGAATCCGACCACACCCAATTAACCACCCGCGAGATCGAAGTCCTCCGCTTCCTCGTCCAGGGAATGGCGAACAAGGAAATCGCCGCCCGCATGGAAATGTCCGAGAGCACGGTAAAGAATACCCTCCAGCAGTTGTTTGCAAAAACCAACGTCCGCACCCGCGCCCAACTGGTCCGCGTCGCCCTCGAGCACTATCGCCACATCCTATAGATTTATAATGGGTTCCTGGGGGATTAGCCATCCGGCTAATCGCCCCGGCCGAAAGATAATCGGACGACGCCCCGTTTCCCGGCAATATTGCTGGCCTTGAGCGTCTATCCGGTTTTACGGTGAAATATGGGGGCCTTCCGCACCGCGGCAGCGCCTCTCGTGTGCCCATGAAATTTCTGCCTGCTTCAATGGCCGGATCCCGCCGCCCACGCCCCTTGGCCTGCGCCATCGCGGCGGCCCTGTGCCTCGCCGCTCCCGCCTTCAGCCAAACCACCTTGACGTGGCCCGAAGTCCTCCAGCGCTTTGAAAATGACAACCCCACGCTCAAGGCCGCCAAAGCCGCCATCGACGAGTCCAAGGCCAACGAAGTCACCGCCTACCTCCGCCCCAACCCCGATATGTCCGCCGGCATCGACCAGGTCAACCCCTTCGCGACGCAACCCCCACCTTTCGGCTCAGGATCATATTCCTACCGCCCTCTCGAATACGCCTTCCCGTCCCTCGCTTTCTCCTACCTTCACGAGCGGCAACACAAACGCGAACTGCGCCGCGACAGCGCCCGCCAGGCAACCGCCATCACCCAGAGCCAATACGCCGACCAGGAACGCGGCCTCGTCTTCGCCCTTCGCTCCGCCTTCGTCCAGGTTCTCCAGGCCAAGGCCATCCTCGACAACGCCCGCCAGAACCTCACCTATTGGGATCAGGAACTGAAAGTAAACCGCGACCGCTACCACGCCGGCGACCTCGCCCTCCTCGACCTCAACCGCCTCGAATTGCAGCGCGTCCAGTTTGAGACCGACCTCCAGACCGCCCTCGTCAACCTCCGCACCAGCAAAATCCAACTCCTCACCCTGCTCAACCAGCGCATCCCCGTCGAACAATTCGACGTCCGCGGCGATTACGATTTCCACCCGGACCTGAAGCCCCTCGACCAATACCGCACCACCGCCCTCGCCAACCGCCCCGACCTCAAAGCGGCCATCGAGAGCGTCGAATTGGCCAACATCAACCACAACCTCGCCAACGCCAACGGCTCCACCGACCCGACCTTCGGCATCGACTTCGGCCGTGCCCCGCCCATCCCCGCCTACATGGGCGTCAACCTCTCCATCCCCCTCCGCATCTTCGACAAAAACCAGGGCGAGAAGGAACGCACCCTCATCGACATCCGCCGGAACGAAGAACTCCGCGACGCCGCCCGCGCGCAAGTGTTCAGCGACGTCGATTCCGCTTACTGGACCTTAGTGCAGGCGGTCGAGTTACTCACTCCTTATAAGTCCAAGTATCTTCCCCTCTCACAAGATATCCGGGACCGCATGGCTTTTTCTTACACAAACGGCGGCGCTTCCCTGCTCGACTTTCTCGATGCCGAGAAGTCTTACAGAGATACGAAGCTCGCTTACTTGAATCTGATTGGATCTTACCTGACGGCGGCCGCCCAGATGAACATGGCTGCCGGAACAGAGGTGATACCGTGAAGCGGTTGCAGTTAGTAACACTCGCGATGACCATCGGCGCCGCACTGGCCTTGTCCGCATGCGGCAGGCACGCCGACGCCGAAGGCACGCTCCCTTCTGATACCGGCCCGAAACCGGGCAAGGTGATTGAAAAAACCGATACCAGCACGTTCTCTGTCAGCAATCCCGCCGCGTTCCCGCTCTTCACCGCCCTCGAGCACCGGGCTGCCCCGCAGTTGAACGTCACCGGCGTCGTCAGCCCCGATGTGTCGAGGCAGATCCCCGTGCCCTCCCTCGCCACCGGCCGCATCGTCGAAATCAATGCGCGCCTCGGCGACGTCGTCCGCAAGGGACAATTACTTTTCAAAGTAAGAAGCACCGATATCTCCAGCGCTTACTCGGACTACCGCAAAGCCGTCAAGAACGAGCAGTTGGCAAAAACACAATTAGATCGCGCCAAGCTCCTCTACGGCGACGGGGCGATTCCCAAGAGCGCCCTCGAGATCGCCCAGAACACCGAAGACAACGCGCAGGTCGACCTGGAAACCACAACCGAACGCCTGCGCCTCCTCGGCGCTTCGCCCGACCATCCTTCCGGCATCGTCGAGGTCGACGCGCCCGAGTCCGGCGTCATCACCGATCAGCAAATCACCCTCGACTCGGGCGTCCAGGCCTTGACCGCGCCGAATCCCTTCACCATTTCAAACCTCTCCCACGTCTGGATCCTCTGCGACGTCTACGAAAACAACCTCGCCCAGGTCCACATCGGCGACTCCGCCGAGATCCACATCGACGCCTATCCGGACCGCGTGCTGAAAGCCCGCGTCAACAATATCCTGCCGATTCTCGATCCCAACATCCGCACCGCGAAAGTGCGCCTCGAACTCGACAACCCCGGAATCCTCCGGTTCGGCATGTTCGTCACCGCCGTCTTCCACGGCCAGACCGAGCAGGTTCACGCTCTCGTCCCCGCCACGGCCATCTTGCACTTACACGACCGCGATTGGGTCTACGTGCCCGGCGATGGCGGCTTCCGCCGCGTCCCGGTTACCTCCGGCGATCATCTCGACGGCGGCATGCAGGAGATCGTCGACGGAATCAAGCCGGGCGATCAGGTCGTCACCAACGCCCTCGTTCTCCAGAACACGGTGGAGCAGTAAGTGATCGGAAAAGCAGTCGACTTCGCCCTGAAGAACCGGTTTCTGGTTCTTTCCATGGCTCTCCTGTTATTCGCCTGGGGCGCCGTGTCCTTTCACCAGTTACCCGTCGAAGCTTATCCCGACGTCGCCAATAACTACGTCGATGTCATCACGCAGTGGCCCGGAATCTCCGCCGAGCAGATCGAGCAGCAGGTCACGATCCCGCTCGAAATCGTGATGAACGGCATCCCCGGCGTCGTGCATCTCCGCTCGTTCTCGCTCTTCGGCCTCTCCGACGTGAAGCTCATCTTCGACGACGGCACCGACAACGCCTGGAACCGCGAACGCGTCCTCGAGCGCCTCAGCCAGGTTACGCTCCCGCCCGGAGTAACTCCGCAAATGGGTACGGACTGGAGCCCCGTCGGACAGATCTACTTCTTCACGCTGGAAAGCTCTAACCCGGCTTACGATGTGATGGAGTTGAAATCGCTCGAAGACTGGGTGGTCGAGAAGAACTTCAAATCCGTCCCGGACGTCGTCGATGTCGCCAGCTTCGGCGGACCCACTCGCGAGTACCAGGTCCGCCTGGATCCCGATAAGTTGATTGCTTACGGACTAAGTCTGCCCCAGGTCGAGCAGCAACTGACAAACAGCAACGCCAACGCCGGCGGAAGCTTCATCGAGGCCGGCCTGCAGCAGGTCAACGTCCGCGAAGTCGGCCTCGTCCGCAATGTCAAGGACATCCAGAGCACCGTCGTCACCACCAAGGGCGGAACGCCGGTGCGCATTCGCGACATCGCCACCGTGGCCCAGGGCCCGAAAATCCGCCTCGGCCAGTTCGCCCGCTCCTGGCGGCATCCCGACGGAACGGTCGTCGATGAGCCGGATGTCGTCTCCGGCATTCTTCTGCTGCGCAAGGGCGCCGACGCCGATCCACTCTCCGCGCGATTCACGAA
>JAKAJI010000145.1 GCA_021813825.1 Acidobacteriota bacterium
GGCAGAGCAGGGCATTGCGGAATCCAAGCGAAGCCGTCAGCGGCTTCACCATCAGCGATCCCACCGAACCCAGCAGCCCCACGCCAACATACACAATTCCCATCGCGGTCCCGCGTTTCTTACGAAACCAGTGCGAAACGATGATCTGGTGCGGAATCGGCCCAGCAGCGATGTAGCCCACCGTGTAAACCACCCACAGCGTGTAGTACAGCGAAAGCGAACCGCCCATCCGCGAAAATCCCGCCAGCGCGATCGTCGTCAGCGTCAGGCCAACCAGAATCAGCTTCCGCGGGCTGAACTTCGGAACAAGCAGCGGCCCGGCCCAGATGGTCAGCAGCGCCGCCAGCGGGAATCCCAGCGTAATCTGCGAGCGGCTCCATCCGAACGTCCGTTCGAAGTAGTCGTAGAAAAAGCCGATGTTGTAGTAAGGAACGCCGGTGGACAGGCCGAACGTGAAGAACGCCGCCGCCGTGATGAGCCAGCCGTAGAAAAGTTTTCGCATCGCGCGCGTAAAGGCTAGACTACCGCAAGCCGCCACGCGCGCGCGAAGGAAGTGTTGCTACAGGGTGTTGCTACAAGACGTGTTTCTACAACTGCAGCGGTTCCTGCAGGCTGAACACCAGCTTGGTCTCCGCCGGAACCTTCACCCGCTGACCCTTGGTCAGAACCTGCACGCCCGTTCCGGCCGCCGCGCCCGCTCCCGCGCCGATCGCCGCTCCTGCCCCGCCTCCCGCAATCGCCCCGATGATCGCCCCCAGCGCGCTCAACCCGCCGATCCGCTCCGCGCTCTGCTTGCCACGGCCCTGGCTCGACTGGTTCACCGCCGTCGTGTCGATCGTGTACGTCTTGCCGTTCACTTGAATCTGAGTCAGCGCCAGCGTCAACACCGTCTGGCCGGTGATCTTCCCGGACTGCTGGTCGTCCAGTAGCTTCGCCGTAACGTTCGCGCCGCTTGGAATCAGTGTCTGCCCGTTCACCGTCACGTCCTGGGTGAGCGTCGCCCGGTAAGTCTGCCCCACCTTGTCCTTTTGCGAATCCACCGCGTCGTCAAGCCGCACGACAAGTTCTGTTCCGGTTGGCACCGACATCGCCTGCTGCGCGGTCCCATAGCCCGCCTGCGCCGGGGCCGCGGCCTGCGTCACAGGACCCTGCGCCGTCCCCGTCGCCGGCACAAACCCGCCGCCCGAGGAATTCTGCGCCGTCGCGGCCGTCGCTGCCGTCGCCGCGACATCGCCGGCCGGCTCATCCACGTGCTGCCGCCTCATCCGCGGCGGAGCGCCATCGTCGTTCGCCGTCGCCGCCGGACTTGCATCCGCCGCTGGGGCCGGAGCCGCGCTTGCCGTCGAATCGCCAAACTGAAGGCTCTTTACGCGCGATAACTCATACGTCTGAACGTCGGAGCCGACAAGCATCCGCACGTGGCGCGAGTCCCCGCCCACGTAACTCCCCTGCACCGACGTCCCGTCCCGCAGAATGAGAGTATCGGCAAATACAACCGCACCCAACAACACAAGTAAGCCAGTCGCCTTAACCAACACAGTCCCTCCATTTGTCCAGATATCTTCCCCTGCAGCTACTGTTTTACCGACGCACTCGGTGACGTCCCGGTTGCGGCGCAAGAGAAATCCCAGATCTGCATATTCAACTGGTCCGCCGTGTATTCCACCACCGCATACTCGCCCGGCGTGAGTGGCTTCATCGGCGACATCTTGTACAGCCCGTCGCCCACCTGCTGCCGCACCGTGTCCACCAGGTTCGGATCCTCCAGCGCCACATCCGCCACCGGAACGATCGTCACTTTCTCGGCGATCCGCATCCCTTTGCGCGGCGTCAAACGGATGATCCCGAACCGCTCCGGCTGGTCCAGCCGAAGATAAAACTCCGGGTCGCTGTTCGTGATCACCGTCGGCGCGTGCTCTCCCACCATCTGCAGCGTCGCTTTGCCGCTGATCGGCACCGGCGAAAGCGCCTTCAACACGCTTCGCCCCTTATCGCTGACCACCTTCGACTGTCCTTGCGGAATCGCCACCACCGCGCCGTCCCGGATGAAGTACGCGCCCGGAGTCTGCGGAATCAACCTCGCCTCGCGTCGCAGCGCCCGCTCCGCCTGCTCCTCCTTGTCCTGGCTCTTCGCCTCGTCCGCGAGCTCCGCCTTTCTCTTCGCCTGCTCCGCCTCTGTCTTGGCGATATCTGCCAGCGACAGCGGGATCTCCTCCCAGTCGCTCCGCTCGGTGCTGTAGAACTTCACCCGGTCGCCCGTGACCTGATATTCCCGCACCTCCTGGTAGGTGCCATCTTTCAGGTAAAGCCGGATCGCCGCGGCGGCCGGAAGGGAAAAGACAAACAGAAAAACAACTGCAAACGTGGCGTACCGGTGGCGCACGGCCTTCCGTGACCTCCTCCCTCCACTGTAACGCCCGCGGGCCGGCTCCCTTGTTACTGCAGCTTCAGGTCCATGTGCCCGACACCGCCGTCCGGCATGTCGACGTTGTCCTGCGCGCGGCGCCCTTCGAGCAGAACCACGATCTGGTGCCGCCCCACCGGAACTGCGACCGAAGCCGGCGTGCTCTTGCCCGATTCTTTCCCATCCACGAAAATCGCGCCCCCGGGCGGCGTTGACGTCACCAGCAGCATGCCGCCCGCCGCATCAAGCTGCGTGAAGATCTCCGAGTCTTTCGGCGACTGGAAAATCTTCCGGCTCGGCCGCCGGCCGCTCAACTCCGCCAGCATGGTATGGCGCCCGGCGGGTAAGGCAATCGCGCAGGGAGCCTGGCACTTCTTCGTCGGGTCACCATCCACCGTGATCGTCGCCCCCGCCGGACTGGTTACGAATTGCACCTGTGCCGTGTGAGTGGCGGGCGTGGCCGCGGGCTCGCTTCGCCGCTCCGCTACGGCAGGCTCCTTGGCCGGAGCCTTCGTCAACGCTGCTTTTTCCGGCGCCGGCTGCGTTGCTGCCGGCTCCTGAGGCTTCGGCGCCGGCGTTGCGCTCGGAGTCGTCGCCGTCGCCGGAGTGGCCGTCTTCGCCCCCGTTGCTGACGCCGTCGCTGCGGCCGCCGGCGGAGCCGTCGAGGCCGGAGCAGGCTTCCCCTGGCTCTGCATATAAAAATGCACGCCGATGTAGATCGCCCCCGCCACCACCACAATGGCGCTTACCTTCGCCACGTTCTTGAATAGCGGATTGCTGTCGGAATCGTCCAGGACCGCTTGCCGCGCCGGCGGCGGCAGATTTACCGGCGGCGCCAACGGCGGCGCCGGCTGATCGCGCATCGAACCGACCGTCCCCGAAGCCGTCGCCGTCGCAACCGCGGAAACCGGCGCCACGCGCTCCATCACCGTCGCGCTCTCCCCCGCCAGGTCCGCCGGCAGCAGGCCCCGTGCGTCCAATTCCGTCGCCGCTATCGTCTCAATTCCCTGGCTGGCGCCGCTGCGCACCGGCTTCCACCCCGGACTCGCGCCCACCGCCTCCATCAATGCGTTGCTGAACTCCCCGCACGTCGGAAAGCGCTCGCGCGGATCCTTCGCCAGCGCCCGCGTCAGCACCGCTTCCACCTCCGGGCCAATCGCCGGATTCAACCGGTGCGGCGCCATCGGTTGCTCGCTCACAATCCGGTACAGCAGCGTCGGAAGATAATCCGCCGCAAACGGCTTCTCCCCCGTGAACACCTCGTAAGCAATCACCGCCAACGCAAACTGGTCCGCCCGCCCGTCCACCGCCTGCCCTTGCACCTGCTCCGGAGACATGTAGCTCGGCGTCCCCATCATCGCGCCCGTCTGCGTCATCTGCTGCGATACGATCTTGGCCACGCCGAAATCCGTGATCTTGGCCTGCCCGTCGTCGTGCACCATAATGTTGGCCGGCTTGATGTCGCGGTGCACAATCCCCTTGCCGTGCGCATAGTCCAGCGCATACGCCGTCTGCCGCAGAATCGTCAGAAACTTGTCGCGCGCCACCGGCTCGGGCTGCTCCAAAAGCCGCTCGAGCGAGGGCCCGTTGACGAACTCCATGAAGATGTACGCCAGCCCGTTCTCTTCGGCGATGTCGTAAATCGTAACGATGTTGGGGTGGGAAAGAATACCCGCCGACTGCGCCTCGCGAAACAAACGGTCGCGCATGCGCTGCCGCTCGTTGCCGTCAGTCAGATCCGCCAACCGGATCGTCTTGATCGCAACGACGCGCCCGATCGCCGGATCCTGGCCCCGGTACACGACGCCCATCGCGCCGCGGCCCACTTCCCCTATGACTTGATACCGCCCTATGCGCTCCACGGATGCTCAATTCTAGCCTATCGCGTCACGATTGCCTATAGGGAATGCGCCGCGCTGGTCCCTTTTTTGGACCTCGCCCACCCTATTCCGCCTCCGGAACCCGGATCCGCCCCTCCAGGTACAGCACCGCCTCGCCCGCCATCGAGACCCGCTCGCCCGCGTCCTCGCACCACAACTCGCCCCCGCGGGCCGAAATCTGCCGCGCATACAAGCTGCGCTTGCCAAGCCGCCCGGACCAGTACGGAACGAGCGTACAGTGCGCCGAACCCGTCACCGGATCCTCCGGCACACCCTTCGAAGGCGCGAAAAACCGCGAAACAAAATCGCAGTCCTCCCCCGGCGCCGTCACAATCACCGCAAACCGGTCCACCTGCTTCAACCGCTCCATGTCCGGACGAAGGGCTGCCACCTCCGCCGCCGTCTCATACACAACCAGGTAGTCGCGCGCGCCTAGCACCGCCCACGGTCTGCCCCCCAGCGCAGGCACGAGGTCCGCGTGCGCTTCACAAACCTGCGGTGGCCGCGCCGGGAAATCCATTCGCAGCCGCTCCCCGTCCCGCGCCACCACCAACTCCCCCGACCGCGTCAAAAACCGCACCTTCCCGGCCTCGCGACGCAGACGCTCGAAAATCACGTACGCCGAGGCTAGTGTCGCGTGCCCGCACAGGTCCACCTCCACCGCCGGCGTGAACCACCGCAGCCCGAATCCCTCGCCCTCCGGCACGAAGAATGCCGTCTCCGACAGGTTGTTCTCCGCCGCAATCGCCTGCATCGTCGCCTCCGGCAGCCACGCCTCCAGCGGACAAACCGCCGCCGGGTTTCCCCCAAACAACCGCCCCGTAAACGCATCCACCTGGTACAGCGCAACTTCCATCCGCCCAGCTTACCGCACGCCAATTCGCCGGTCCGGCGCCGGCACACTGCGCCCAGCCCGGGCCGCAACCAAAGGGAACGGCCATTCTTCGCTCAATCCCTGTCAAACGGGTCAGCCTGACCGCTGAATCGCTGCTTTCAGTAGCGAGGAAATCGATTTCCGCTCGGTTTTGCGCGATCGAATGAAACGCCGAGATCCCTGAAACGAAACCAGAGCCGCTAGAATCACACTTGAAGTCTCTTGTGGTCGAGAACTTCAGCGGAACGGGATTATCGAGTGAATTTACGGCAGTATCTTGGCCGCCTGCCTCGCGCGGCTTCTTTCTTCGTCGCCCTTTTATCTCTCAATCTCCACGCGGCTCCGGTCGACGTCGCCGGCCGCGTCGTCGATGAAAACGGCGCCCCGGTACCGAACGCGCACCTCAAAATCAGCGCCCTCGTCTCCCCCGTTCGCCTTTTTGAAACCGAAACCGATGCTACCGGAGATTTCCGCCTCACCCTGCCCGAGCCAGGCGACTACCTCGTCGCCGTCGAGCGCCATGGCTTTTATGCCGTCAAGGACGAGAAGATCCACGTCGTGCCTGGCCAGGAAATCTCCATCACCATCAGCCACGTCAAAGAAGTCTTTCAGTCCGTCGACGTCAAAGCATCGCCCTCGCCCGTCGACATCGAACAAACCGCCAACCAAACCACGCTCACCGGCACCGAAATCAACAACATCATGTATCCCAACAGCCATAGCCTGCGGGACTCCATGAAACTCATGCCCGGCGTGCTCACCGACCCCACCGGCGCCCTCCACTTCAACGGCTCCTCGGAAAACCAGGTCGAGTACGTCCTCAACGGATTCAACATCACCGATCCCGTCTCCGGCCGCTTCCAGTCCGTCCTCGCCGTCGAAGGCGTCCGCTCCATGAACTACAACTCCGGCCAGTTTTCGCCCGAATACGGCAAAGGCTCGGCCGGCGCGCTTGCCATCCACACCGAATCCGGCACCGACGCCTTCCACTTCACCGCCACCGACTTCATCCCCGGCCTCGATCTCCAGCAAGGCGTCCGCATCGGCAACTGGTATCCCCGCTTCGGCGTCTCCGGTCCCATCGTACGTGGCCGCGCCTGGTTCTCCGACATGTTCTTCTCCGACTACAACGAGCAGTTGGTTACCGGTCTCCCGAGCGGCGCCAATACCCGCAGCGGCTGGGCCGGCAGCAACCTGCTTCATGCCCAGGTGAACCTCAACTCCTCCAACATCCTCTTCGCCGATTTCCTCGTCAATCTCGACTACGAGAACCGCCTCGGCCTCAGCCCGCTCGACCCCGTCTCCACTACCACCACCCTCCACGCCCACGAGTATTTCACCAGCCTCAAGGACCAAGTCTATCTCGGCCACGGCACCCTCCTCGAGTTCGGCTTCGCGCGCAACTACTTCTCCAACGCGCAAACCCCGCAGGGCCAGGCCCCCTACGTCTTCTCCTCCCTCGGCCGCAGCGGCAATTACTTCATCAACTCCACCGAAACCGTCTCCCGCAACGAGGGCTTGGCCCAGGCCTTCTTCCCGCAGTTCAATTTCCTCGGCACCCACCAGATTCAGGCCGGCGTCGACGGCGACACCATGCCCTACAGCGGTAACTTCAGCCGCACTTCCTATCAGGTTCTCGGACTTCAAAGCCAGCTCCTCTCGGATACCTACTTCCAGGGCTCCGGTATCTTCCATTTACAAGACACCGAAATGTCTTATTACTTGCGCGACGTCTGGCGAATTACTTCTAACTTCCACATCGACGCCGGTCTGCGCCAGGATTGGGACACCGCCATCGGCGCCAACGCCCTGTCGCCGCACATCGCCTTCGCCTGGGACCCGTTCGGAACCTCACGCACGCGCATCTCCGGCGGCTACTCCCTCACCCACGACGCCGTCCCGCTCAACTTACTCGGCATGCCGCTCGATCAAACCGCCTACACCACCGAGTACGGCCCCAACGGCGCGATAACCGGCCCGCCCGCGCCCTCTTACTTCACCGTGCCCAAGACCGGCCTCTCCCTCCCCGGGGCCACGAACTGGACCCTCGGCGCCGAACGCGAAATTACTTCCAGCATCATCGCCAGCGTCCAATACAACCGGCGCCGCGGCAACGACGCCTTCGCCTATCAGAACTTACTCGATCCCTACGGCACTCCCTCGCTCCTGCCGCTGCCCAACGGAACCCTCCCCGGCGACTACCAACTGACCAACCTCCGCCGCGACGACTACGATTCCGTCGAATTCACCGTCCGCCAAACCTTCAGCGGACAGTTCGAATGGATGGCATCCTACACCCGCTCCCGCGCCCTCACCAACGCCGTCCTCGACTACAACACGGCTAACCCGCTCCAGGTGCTCCAGACCCTGGCCCCCATGCCCTGGGATTCGCCCAACCGTTTCCTCGGATGGGCCTACATCCCCCTGCCCTTCAAAAACTGGGCGCTCTCCGTGCTCGCCGACGCCCGCACCGGCTACCCGTTCTCCATCCAGCAGGAAACCGGACTGCTCGCCGGCGCCTATAACTCCTACCGCTATCCGTTTAACTTCGACTTGAACATCGCCGTCGAGCGTATGTTCACCTTGCGCGGCTACCGCTTCGCCCTCCGCCTCGGAATGAATAACATCACCAATCAGGCGAATCCGACAGCCGTTTACAACACCATCGGTTCGCCGCAGTTTCTCCAGTTTCTCGGCGAAGAAGGACGGCACGGCGTGCTCCGGATCCGGTTCTTCGGTCGCGCGGAAACGAAATAGCAACACAAGAAGTACACGCACATGAAACACAACAAATTGTCGGTTTTTGTTTTGGCCGCCGGTTGCGCCTTCTCGGCTCTCCCGCTGGCCGCGCAGGACTCGCAGAACTGGTCCGTCACCGCTTTCGGCGGCTTCGGCCTCTATCATCCGGTTTCGCTCACCGCCCCCTTCGGCAGCGCCAGCGCCGCGCCCGGCTCCCGCATCGTGCTCGGCGCCTTCGTCGGACGCCGGCTCACCGACCGCTTTACCGTCGAGGCCGGCTGGACCTACCAGGACGGCGACTTCCAGATCATGTCCGGCCCCACCAAGACCGCCTTCGACGCCGATTCCGACGCCTTCCACGCCGGCTTACTCTACTACCTCCGCTCCTCCTCCAACCGCCTGCGTCCCTACCTGGTCGGAAGCGTCGGCGCCAAACTCTATCACGGAACCGAAACCCCTAGCCCGCGCCCGCTCGAGCAGTTCGCCGTCTTCCACGACGGCTTCGTCGCCGAACCCTTAATGACCTACGGCGGCGGCCTGGAATACTCCTTCACCCACCGCTGGGCCGTCCGCCTCGACCTCCGCGACTACACAACCCCGTTCCCTACAGGTTCCATCACACCTTCCCCCGGCGTCTCCGTAGGCGGCTGGATGCACGACTTCGTCCCAACGATCGGAGTCGTCTTCCGCTAACCCGCCGCGCCGCAATCGCGACCGCAAGGGAGCGTCCGCCCCCTCGCCGATCCATAACTTTCGACGGTGCGTTCTGCTGCTTCTTCTAATGCACGCGCGGGCGCCGGCGTTCGTTCGTCACCAGTTCGTCGAAGATCGCCAGCACGCGCTTTCGGTAGGAATACACCCGGCGCAGCGACTGCTGAAAGTCACCCTCAAACCTCTGCCCGCGAAGCCACTTCGCCAGGACAGGCTTCGGCACGTCGATGTCCTTGCGCAGGGCCTCGGCCGAGTGCCCGCGAAGAAAAAGACCGTAAAAAAGCGCCGCCTCGCGTTGCGGGGCCAGCGGGTCGAATTCTTCTCGCAGCATCATCGGAAACGCCGTCCAAAAAAGGCTAGTATAAACAGCCCCCGCCCATGAATCAAGGCTTCGCGCGCTTTATCCGCTACACCCCGCTCACCGCCGGACTATTCTTCCCATTGCCGCTCCAGGATCCGGGAGTACTCGCCCGAGGCGTACAAGTCAAAATCGTAATCGGCGCTCGAAAGCGCCGGATGCGGCCGGCTCTGATCCAGAGCGAAAATCTGGTCTGCGTACTGATGATGATGCCGGATAAACTCTTCCGTCAACATCTCCGCCTCCGGTGCTTCGCGGAACACCAGGTTCATCGCCAATGCCCGCGCGAAAATGCGTTGATGCCCCTTTACGCCCCAACGATCCAGTTTTTCCAGCACGTGCGCCGGCGCCGAGTCGACCAGGTAGCCCGCGAACGATTGCCGGCACACCCCTTCGGGAAGCATCCCCGCATGACGCTCCGCCATCTCCAGGCACTGCTCGATCCAGCGCACCAGGTCCCGCCCCACGTAAAACAACATCCGAAGTTCGCAGTACCGTCCCTCGATCAGCGCGCGGTCCAGTTCCCGGCGTGTCTGGCCGGCATCGGGCAATAACCCCTCGATCACCATGCCCGCCTTCGAACTTTCCACCAGCTTGCTCTGCGACGCCGCGTCGGCGAACGGATGCAGAATCAACGGCGGCAGCTTCACCGCCGTGTGCTCGCCGGGTGCGCTCGTTTCCGACGATGTCATCGCCGCCTATCGCCTCTGCGTAAGCATAACCCGCGCCACAACCGTCTGTCCGCCGCGAAGAACTTTGACCACGACTTCATCGCCGGGCTTCTTCGCCCGCAACGCATAAGTGAAGTCATACAAGTTCTGTATCGGCTTCCCGTCGAATTCCGTTAGGATGTCGCCCGCTTTGAACCCTGCCTTCGCTGCCGGCGACCCCGGCGTGATGTCGGCGAACCTCACTCCGTTCGGCAACTCCGTAAAATCCGGCACGCTCCCGAAGTACGGCCCATAGCCCGACCCTCCGCCCGTCCCCGAGCCCGAATGCGGATTCTGCGGCTCGGCCACCGCCACAAACTTCGGCCGCTCCTCGCTCGCCGCAAGCTTGTCCACCACGTCGCTGATATAGGCCAGCAGATGAATCGTCTCCGGCCCGTCGATCTTGTCCCACGTGTCGCTGGGCCGATGATAATCGGCATGTAGCCCCGAGAAAAAGAACAGCGTCGGAATCTGCTTCGCCGTAAACGACGTGTGGTCGCTCGCCCCATACCCCGCCCGCTCCGTCAGATCCGTCGCAATCCCGTCCGCCCCTTCTTCGCTCTTGAGCAGCGCCCCGAACGTCGTCCCCGTCCCCGACCCGCCCACATACACCTTGTGGTCCCGGATCCGCCCGATCATGTCCATGTTGATCATCGCCACCGCGTCCTTCAGCGGCAGCTCCGGATGATTCACGTAATAACTCGACCCCAGCAGCCCCAGTTCCTCGCCCGCGAACTCCAGAAACAACACCCCCCGCCGCGGCGGCCGCGAATCCTTCAGCAGCCGCGCAATCTCCAGCACCCCCGCCGCGCCCGACGCGTTGTCGTCCGCCCCCGGATGTATCGTCCCTGTCTGCGAAGGCGCCAGCGAAAACCGCCCGCCCAGCCCCAGATGATCGTAGTGCGCGCCCACGATCACATACTCGTTCGATTTCTCCCCCGGCAGATACGCCACCACGTTGTGAACCGTCTTCACCTCGCGGTCCAGATCCACCCGCAGCTTCACCCGCACACCCTCGGGCAGCGCAAACGAATGCGGCTGCTCTTTCGCGTCGATCGCTTCCTCGGCCTCCCGCACTGTGCTGTGCGCCGTCTCAAGCATCGCATCCGCCACCGCCGCCGAAACCTGCGCGAACTCGATGCCCGCGTTCTCCGGACCCTCGGCTTCCCCAAACGGCTCCAGCTTGTCCGCCGTCTTCGGATGCGCCCCAACGTCGTTCACCATCAGCACCGCCGCCGCTCCGTGCATCTTCG
>JAKAJI010000003.1 GCA_021813825.1 Acidobacteriota bacterium
GACAACGTGACGCTGCAGATCGAGCTGATCACGCCGGTGGCCATGGACAAGGGCCTGCGGTTCGCCATCCGCGAGGGTGGACGGACGGTAGGCGCCGGTACGGTGACCGAGATCTATTCGTAGGAGACGTCACGCCTTTCACGGCGCGCCGGAAAAAGTCATGAGCCTCAGAGAACGCATTCGCATCCGCCTCAAGGCGTACGATCACCGAATCCTGGACCAGTCAACGACGGAGATCGTCGATACGGCCAAGAGGACCGGTGCGCAGGTAGCGGGACCGATCCCGTTGCCGACCGTCAGGAATTTATATACCGTGCTGCGATCGCCGCACGTGGATAAGAAGTCGCGGGAGCAGTTTGAGATCCGCACGCACAAGCGGTTGCTGGACATCCTGGAGCCGACGCAAGACACGGTGGACGCGCTGATGAAGCTGGATCTGCCGGCCGGCGTGGACGTCGAGATCAAAGCATTCGGGAAGGGAAAATAGGCGGGGCCGCTGGCGGCCGAAGTTGGCCGGAGGAAGAATATGAGCCCAGGGATTCTAGGCAAGAAGATCGGAATGACGCAGGTGTTTCGGCCGGATGGGCAGGTTGTGCCGGTGACGCTGCTCAAGGCGGGGCCATGCGTGGTGGTTCAGCGGAAGACGCCGGCCACCGACGGCTATGACGCGGTGCAGGTAGGGTTGCTCGAGTTCGCCAAGAAGTCGCGCCACACCAAGCCGATGTCGGGACATCTGAAGAAGGCCGAGGCCGAGGGCGTGAAGTTCTTGCGTGAACTGCGTCTCAAGCCCGGTCATGGCGACCCGAAACCGGGCGACCGCATTCTGGTGGATGAGTTTAAGCCGGCCGACAAGGTGGACGTCATCGGCGTGAGCAAGGGACGCGGCTATGCGGGCCTGGTGAAGCGCCATCACTTTGGCGGCGGCGCCGACACGCACGGCTCGATGTTCCATCGCGCGCCGGGTTCGATTGGCGCGTCGAGCTTCCCCTCGCGTGTGTTTCCGGGGATGAAGATGTCCGGCCAGATGGGTTCGGCCCGGGTTACGGTGCGGAACCTGGAAATCGTCCGGGTGGACGCCGAGGACAACGTGCTGATGGTGAAGGGTGCGGTGCCGGGTCCGAACGGCAGCTACGTGCTGGTGCGAAGGGCCAAGAGGTAACGAGCGATGCCGAATGTCGACGTAGTGAATCTGAATAACGAGAAGGTCGGCGAACTCGAGTTGTCCGATGCGGTGTTCGCGGCCGATGTGAACGAAGACCTGCTGTACGAAGCGGTGCGGCATCATCGGGCCGGTGAACGCGCCGGTACGCACAAGACCAAAACGCGCCACGAAGTCTCCGGTTCCGGCAAGAAGTTGTGGAAGCAAAAGGGTACGGGCCGCGCGCGTATGGGCTCGATCCGGTCGCCGCTGTGGCGCCACGGTGGTACGACGCACGGTCCGCAACCGCGCGACTACAGTTACAAGCTGCCGAAGAAGATGATCCTGGGCGCCCTGCGCTCCGCGCTGAGCGCTAAGCTGCGGGACGGCGAGCTGAAGGTGGTGCAGGCGTTTACCATTGCCGACCACAAAACCAAATCCATGCAGGCGGTTCTCCAGGCCCTCCAGGTGAGCCGCAAGGTGCTGCTGGTGGACAACGGTGAAAATCGCAATCTGAGCCTGAGTTCGCGGAACCTGCCGGGCGTGAAGCTGACTTCCGCCCGTGAGGTGAACGTCTACGACCTGCTCGGGCACGACCGGGTGCTGGTGTCGGAAGAGGCGGCGAAGAAGCTGTCGGAGGCGCTGGCGAAATGACGATCTACGACGTAATTCTCAAGCCGGTGGTCACCGAAAAGGGCCACCTGAAGCGGGAAACCGAGCGGACGCTTTGCTTTGAGGTGCAGCCGAAGGCGACCAAAACGCAGATCCGGTCGGCGGTGGAGAAGCTGTTCAAGGTGAAGGTGGACGAGGTGCGCACGGGCAACACGGTTGGGAAGTTGCGGCGCCGGGGACGGTTCTCCGGTTTCCGATCCGACACGAAGAAGGCCTGGGTGCGGTTGAAGGCGGGCGAAAAGATGCCCGAGTATTCGGATATTTAACGCGGAGCGAGTTCCATGCCGATGAAAAAGTTCAAACCGACGACTCCCTCCCGGCGTTTCACCACGCTGGTGACGCGGGAGGAGATCACGAAGGACCGGCCCGAGAAGTCGCTGACCACAGGCAAGAAGCGGACCGGCGGCCGTGCCAGCACGGGGATGGTCTCCTCGCGGTTCCGCGGCGGCGGCGCCAAGCGGGCCTACCGTGAGATCGATTTCAAACGCGACAAGAACGGGATTCCGGCCAAAGTAGCCGCCATCGAGTACGACCCGAACCGGTCGGCGCGCATTGCGCTGCTGCATTACGCCGACGGCGAAAAGCGCTACATCCTGGCGCCGGTGGGACTCACGGTGGGCCGCAGCGTGAGTTCGGGTCCGGATGCCGACATTCTCGTGGGCAATGCGCTTCCGCTGAACCACATCCCCCCGGGAACCTTCGTGCACAACATTGAACTGAAGCCCGGCAAGGGCGGGCAGATGGCCCGTTCGGCCGGCGCGCAGGCGCAGCTTGTCTCGCGCGAGGGCGGGATCGCGCTGCTGAAACTGCCTTCGGGCGAGGTGCGGCGCGTACAGGCAGAGTGCATGGCGACGGTGGGCCAGGTCGGCAACGTCGAGCATGAAAACGAGTCGCACGGCAAGGCCGGCAAGACGCGGTGGTTGGGCAAGCGGCCGCATAACCGCGGCGTGTCGATGAACCCGGTCGACCATCCGCACGGCGGCGGCGAAGGCAAGACATCCGGCGGGCGCCATCCGGTGACGCCGTGGGGACAGCCGACGCGCGGCTTCAAGACCCGCAACAACAAGCGGACGGATAAATGGATCGTCAGCCGGAAGGCGAAGAAGCGGTAGGGCGGAGAGAACGGGAATGAGCAGATCGCTTAAAAAAGGACCGTTTACCGACGAACACCTGGTGATCAAGGTGAACGCGATGAACGAGAAGAACGAAAAGAAGGTGGTGCGCACCTGGTCGCGCCGCTCGACGATCCGGCCCGAGTTTGTCGGCCACACGCTGGCGGTGCACAACGGCAAGAAGTTTATCCCGGTTTATGTGACGGAGAACATGGTCGGCCATAAGCTGGGCGAGTTTTCCCCGACGCGTACGTTCAAGGGGCACGCGGCGAAAGCGGCGGCCGAGAAAGGCGCCAAGCCGGCCTAACGGTCCGGCGGAGGCAGAAACACGATGGAAGCGAGAGCGGAAGCACGGTATATCAGGACGTCGCCGCAGAAGGCGCGGCTCGTGGTGGATCTCATTCGCGGCCGCAAGGCGGGCGAGGCGATTCACATCCTGCGGAGCGCCAACAAGCGGATGGCGCCGGTAGTGGAGAAGGTGTTGCGTTCGGCGATCGCCAACGCGGAGAACAAGTCAAGCGACGTGGACGTGGACCAGTTGGTGGTGACGGAAGCGTACGTGAACGAAGGCCCGCGGATGAAGCGCATCCGGCCGGCGCCGATGGGCCGCGCCTACCGCTATCAGCGGCGCTCGGCGCACATTGTTGTCACGGTGGGAGAGAAGGAATAGCCGATGGGCCAGAAAGTACATCCGTACGGATTCCGCCTGGGCGTCACAAAGAACTGGCGTTCGCGCTGGTTCGCCAAGCAGGATTACGCCAAGCTGCTCAAGGAAGACCTCGAGCTGAAGAAGTCTCTGCACAGCCGGCTGAAGGCGGCCGGCGTCAGTTCGGTAGAAGTGGACCGGCCGGGCAACAAGCTGCGGATCACGATCCGCACCTCGCGCCCCGGCATCATTATCGGCCGCAAGGGCGCCGAGATCGAGAAACTGAAACAGGACTTGGCGACGAAGACCAAGCGCGAAGTCTTCATCGACATCCAGGAAGTTCACAAGCCGGAGCTCGACGCCCAGCTTGTGGCCGAGTCGATCGCGCTACAGCTGGAAAAGCGCGTGGCGTTCCGCCGCGCGATGCGCAAAGCCGTGGATTCGGCGCTGCGCTTTGGCTGCAAGGGAATCAAAGTCCGCGTGTCGGGCCGGCTGAACGGCGCCGAAATCGCCCGGAGCGAATGGTATCTGCAGGGCCGTTTGCCGCTGCACACGCTGCGGGCGGATCTGGAATATGGTTTTGCCCAGGCTTACACGACGTACGGTGTGATCGGAATCAAGTGCTGGGTGTACAAGGGTGAGATTATCGAAGGCGGGCGGCGGGTGTCGCTGCGCCACGAGCCCGAACCGCGGCGTGCGCCGTCGCGGGACCGGGAGCGCCGCGAGCGCCGCGGTCCGGCTCCGGTCAGTGCGCCGCCCGCGGTCGAAGCTGCTCCAGCGGGCGGGCTGCAGCAGGCGCCCCCTCCGGGCGAACGCCTGGGCGGGCCGATTCTGCCGCCGCTGACGCCGCCGCGCAAGGTTGAGTTCCAGGCGCCGGCGGAAACCGAGCCGGGCTCCGGCGAGACGAAGAGCGAGTAAGGGCTGAGATTAAGGGAGATTTGACGCCATGTTGATGCCCAAGAAGGTGAAATACCGCAAGCAGCAGCGCGGCCGCATGGCCGGCAAGGCCTGGCGCGGTTCGTCGTTGGCCTTCGGCGATTTTGGCTTGAAGGCGATGAGCTGCGGCTGGATTACCGACCGGCAGATCGAAGCGGCCCGCGTCGCGATGACGCGTTTCATTAAGCGCGGCGGCAAGGTTTGGATCCGGTTGTTCCCCGACAAGCCGATCACAAAGAAGCCGGCCGAAACCCGTATGGGTAAGGGCAAGGGCGCGCCGGAGCAGTGGGTGGCGGTGATCCGGCCCGGCAAGATTTTGTTCGAAATGGAAGGCGTGCCGCGGGAGACGGCGGCCGAGGCGATGCGGCTGGCGGCGATGAAACTGCCGCTGCCAACCAAGCTGGTGACTCGCGAGGACTCTCTGTAGTCCAGCGGATGGAAAACGAGCGATGAAAGCCGACAAGATTCGAGATTACGACGAGACCGAACTTTCCACCGAGGTGCGTGATGCCCGGGAGCAGCTTTTCCGGCTGCGCTTCCAGATTGGCATGGGGCAATTGGAAGGGCTGAAGAAGTACCGCGCCCTCAAGAAGGATCAGGCGCGCATGCTGACCATCCAGCGGCAGCGCGAGATCAACCCGGAATTGACGCCGGCGGCGAAGGGAAAGAAGAAAGGCAAGTAAGCGATGGCCGGGGAAGCGCAAAAGACGGGAAACAAGAACGAGAAGGTAGGCCAGGTTGTCTCGGCCAAAATGAGCAAGACGATCGTCGTCGAGGTGACGCGGCGGGTGCCGCACCCGCTGTACAAGCGGATTGTCACCAAGCGGAAGAAGTTCTACGCCCACGACGAGCAAAGCCAGGCCAAGGTGGGCGACGTGGTGCGGATCATCGAGTGCCGCCCGCTGAGCCGCCTGAAGCGCTGGCAGTTGGGCGAAATCGTCCGGAAAGCAGTGGACACCGGAGTGGACCGTGGCGCGCTTGAAGCGGCCGGCGCCGCGCCGGAAGTCCGCAAGAAGGGCGCCGGGAGGAAGTCATGATCGGGATGAGAACCATCCTCGAGGTCGCTGACAACAGCGGCGCGAAGAAGCTGCAGTGCATTTTGCCGCGTGGCGGCGACTTGGGGCTGCGGGCTGGCCTGGGTGATGTGATCACGGCCAGCGTGAAAGAGGCCGCCCCGGATTCCAGCATCAAGAAGGGGAAGGTGGTGCGGTGCGTGATCGTCCGGATGCGCAAGGAATCCCGCCGCAAGGACGGCACCTACATCCGGTTTGATTCCAACGCCGCCGTGCTCATCAATGAAGCCGGGGAGCCGGTGGGCACCCGCGTATTCGGCCCGGTGGCGCGCGAGTTGCGCGACAAGCGGTTCATGAAGATCGTATCGCTGGCGCCGGAGGTGATCTGACGTGGCGATGCGAAAGAGAAACCCGGCTGAGCCGGTCAAAACGAAGATCCGGAAGGACGACGTCGTGAAGGTGATTTCCGGTCGCGACCGGGGCAAAACCGGCCGTGTGCTATCGGTGAACCGCACCAAAGGGACGGCGGTGGTGGAAGGCGTCATGATGGTGAAGCGCCACACCAAGCCGAACCCGTCGCAGCAGATTAAGGGCGGCATCGCCGAGCGCGAGGGTCCGATCGCTCTGTCCAACATCATGGTGCTCGCCAGCGATGGACAGCCGACGCGGATCAGTTACCGCCTGGAGGGCACGGGTGTTTCGGCGCGTCGCGTGCGCGTCGCGCGGCGGACGGGCGAACCGCTGGATAAGAGCGCGAAGTAAGGAACTGCGGCAGGGAAGAACATGGCGGCGAGACTAAGACAGCATTACATGAAGCGGGTGGTTCCGGAACTGACCAAGGAGTTCGGGTACAAGAACCCGATGGCGGTTCCCAAGATCCAGAAGATTTCGGTCAACATCGGGCTCGGTGAAGCGACGCAGAACCAGAAGCTGATGGACGGCGCGGTGCAGGAATTGGGCCTGATCGCCGGACAGAAGCCGGTGGTGACCAAAGCCAAGAAATCCATCGCGGCGTTCAAGCTCCGCGAAGGCATGTCGATCGGCTGCATGGTGACCCTGCGCGGCGACCGCATGTACGAGTTTCTCGACCGTCTGATGAACGTGGCTCTGCCCCGCGTTCGCGACTTCCGCGGCGTGTCGCCGAAGTCGTTCGACGGCCGGGGCAATTACACGCTCGGCATCAAGGACCAGTTGATCTTTCCGGAGATCGACTACAACAAGGTGGAAAAGGTGAAGGGCATGAACGTCTGCATCACCACGACCGCCAAGAGTGACGCCGAGGGCCTGGCTCTGTTGAAGCAGATGGGAATGCCATTCCGGCAGTAGGGAAGCGAAAGAGGAAGAAGCGATGGCGACAACCGCGAAGATTTCGAAGGAACTGAAGAAGGCGAAATTCGCCTGCCGCAAGCGCAACCGGTGTTTCCGGTGCGGGCGGCCGCGCGGGTATCTGCGGAAGTTTCATCTCTGCCGGATCTGTTTCCGGCAGTTGGCGCTGGCCGGTGAGGTGCCGGGCGTGATCAAGGCGAGCTGGTAGCTTGACTTGGGATTTGGAGAGGTTTAGCGAATGACGACGAGCGACCCCATCGCCGATATGCTGACCCGGGTGCGGAACGCGCTCCAGGCGCGCCACCCGAAAGTGGATGTGCCGGCCTCGCGGCTGAAGATGGACATCGCGCGCATTTTGAAGGAAGAGGGCTACATCTCGAACTTCAAAATGGCGGAGGACGGCGGCAAGAAGAGCATCCGGATTTACTTAAAGTACACGCCGGGCAACGTGCCGGTGATCTCGCGCATCGAGCGCGTGTCGCGGCCGGGCTGCCGCGTGTATGTGGGCAGCAAGGAAGCTCCGCCGGTGCTGGGCGGGCTGGGGATAAACATTTTGACGACGCCGCGAGGCGTCATGACCGGCGCGGCGGCGCGGCGTGAGAACGTCGGCGGCGAGCTGCTTTGCCGGGTTTGGTAGCAGGGACGCCGGGAGAACGAGACCACCATGTCGAGAGTAGGAAAACGACCGATTCCGCTCCCCAAGGGCGTGACCGTGCAGGCTGGCGAACAGCTTCACGTCAAGGGGCCGAAGGGCGAGCTTACGGTGCCGGTACAGCCGGGCGTTGCCATCCGCGAAAAGGCGGGCACGATCGAGATCACGCGCGATGGCGACCAGTACGCTGCGGTGCACGGCTTGACGCGCGCGCTACTGGCTAACGCAATTCAAGGGGTTTCCGCCGGTTTTACCCGGCAGCTCGAGATCCAGGGAACCGGTTATCGCGCGGACGTGAAGGGAAAAATCGCCACGTTCACGCTCGGTTACTCGCATCCGATCGAGGTTCTGCTGCCGGACGGCATTGAGATGAAAGTGGAGAAGCAGACGCAGGTGACTTTGTCGGGGTTCGACAAGCAGCTCGTGGGGCAGGTCGCGGCCAACATCCGCGCTCTGCGTCCGCCGGATCCATACAAGAACAAGGGTGTAAGGTACGCGGGCGAAGTGCTCCGCAAGAAAGCCGGTAAGACCGGCGCCGGAGGCAAGTAATGGCGAATCATTCCAAGGACGAAGTCCGCCGGCGGATTCACTCGCGGATCCGGCAGCGGGTGAACGGCACCGAACAGCGTCCGCGTCTGGCCGTGTTCCGGAGTCTGAATCACATCTACGCGCAGGTCATCGACGACCGCAAAGGCCAGACACTGGTTGCCGCTTCTTCCACCGAAAAGAAAGCTGGCGTGGCGAGCGGCGGCAACCTGGCCGGCGCGAAGGAGATCGGGAAGCTGGTGGCGGAGCGGGCGCGGGAAAAAGGCATCACGAAAGTTGTTTTCGATCGCGGCGGGTATCTGTATCACGGGCGCGTCAAAGCGCTCGCCGATGCCGCGCGCGAAGCGGGACTGGAGTTTTAACTCACATGGCGGCGACACCTACGCAAAAGCGCATCGACAGCGCAAACCTGAACCTGAAGGAACAGGTAGTGTCGATCAACCGCGTCACCAAAGTGGTGAAGGGCGGCAAGAACCTGAGCTTCTCGGCGCTGGTGGTGATCGGCGATCCGGGCGCCAAGATCGTTGGTTACGGAACCGGGAAGGCGAAGGAAGTTCCTTCGGCGATCAAAAAGGGCATTGAGGCGGCCAAGAAGAATCTGCGCAAGATCCACGTGCTGGAGACGACCATCCTGCATCCCGTGCTCGGCCGGTTCGGAAGTGGCTTGGTGCTGCTGAAACCGGCTCCGGCCGGCACCGGCGTGATCGCCGGCGGACCGGTGCGCGCGGTGATCCAGGCCGTCGGCATCCCCAACGTGCTCACGAAATCGATCGGTTCGCACAACCCGCACAACGTCGTCAAAGCGACGATCGCGGCCCTGGAGCAGTTGCGCGACAAGGCCGAAGTGGCCGACATGCGCGGCCTGGCGCCGGAAAAGGTTCAGTAGGCGGAGCACCCAATGGCGGAAGCAAAGATCAAGATCAAGCTGATCGGCAGTCCGATCTGCACTCCGGAAAAGCACAAGGTGATTGTCCGTGCGCTCGGATTGCGGAAGATCAATCAGGTCGTCGAACGGCCCGACACGCCCGGATTCCGGGGCATGGTGAAGAAGGTGCCGCATCTGCTGGCGCTGGTGAAATAGGCGGAAAGAGCAAACCATGAACTTGAGCAATCTCCGGCCGCCGGCCGGGCAGAAACACAAAAAGCAGCGCATCGGCCAGGGCATGGGCTCCGGCCGCGGTAAGTATTCCGGTCGCGGCGCCAAGGGCGCCAAGTCGGTCTCCGGCTATTCGATGATGCGCGGTTTTGAGGGCGGCCAGATGCCGCTCCACCGCCGGCTTCCCAAGCGCGGTTTCAACAACATCTTCCGGAAGGAGTACGCGATCGTGAACGTTGGGCGCCTGGAAATCCTGCCGGGCGACACGTTCGATCCGGGCCGCCTGCTCGAACTCGGCGTGGTGCGCAAGCTCGGAGACGGGCTGAAGATCCTCGCAACCGGTGAGCTGACGCGTCCGATCCGCGTCAAGGCGCACTTGTTTTCTGAAGCCGCCGCGGCCAAGATCGCGAAGGCCGGCGGCAGCGTGGAAAAGATTGAAGTTCCGCCACCAGCCCCGATTAAGCGGCGCTCGGCGAAGGCGAAGTAGAGCCGCGGTAGCGGAGTTGCTATGACGAAGTTCTTCGAAGCGGTCGGCAATATCTTCCGGGTGCCGGATCTGCGTAACCGGGTGCTGTTCACACTGGGCCTGCTGGCTGTGTACCGTCTTGGCGGCCACATCCCCACGCCTGGTATTGACGCCAACAAGCTGTCGGAGTTCTTCGCGCGGAATTCCGGAACGCTGTTCGGCTATATCGACTTGTTCAGCGGCGGCATGTTCCGCCGCCTGACGATCTTTGCGCTCGGCATTATGCCGTATATCACGGCTTCGATCATTCTGCAGTTGCTGGCGGTCGTCATACCGACGATCGAAAAGCTGCAGAAGGAAGGCGAACTCGGCCGCCGCAAGATCACGCAGTGGACGCGCTACCTGACGGTGATTCTGGCGCTGGTTCAGTCGTTCGGGATCGCAGTGACGCTTGAGAAATCCGAAGGCGGCTTCGTGCTGAATCCGGGAATCGGCTTCATCCTGATGACGATTCTCAGTCTTACCACCGGCACCGCGTTCATTATGTGGCTCGGCGAGCAGATCACCGAGCGCGGCATCGGCAACGGCATGTCGTTGATCATTTTCGCCGGCATTGTGGTCGGCCTGCCGCGCGCCATCAACGAAATCTATACCAACGTCTTCGTCACCCGGCAGTGGAACCCGTTCCAGTTGATCCTGATCCTGGCGGTCATGATCGCCGTCGTCGCCTTCATCGTGCTGGTGGAGCGCGGTGAGCGCCGTATCCCCGTCCAGTACGCCACGCGTGTCATGGGCCGGCGGATGATGGGCGGCCAGTCGACGCATCTGCCGCTGAAGGTTAACGCGGGCGGCGTCATCCCGGTTATTTTCGCTTCTTCGCTGCTGGCGATCCCCGGGTCGCTCGCCCAGGTCCCGCTTTTTAAGAACAATCCTTTCCTCAGCTCGATGCTCAACTCGATGATGGGCAGCACGCCAACTTATTACCTGCTCTTCACCGTGTTGATCATGTTCTTCTGCTTCTTCTACGTGTCGATCATCTTCAATCCGAACGAAGCGGCGGACAACATGAGGAAATTCGGCGGGTTCATTCCCGGTATCCGGCCGGGCAAAAACACCGCCGACTACATGAACAAGATTCTCACCCGGATCACCGTCGTGGGCGGCCTGTATCTGGCCCTGCTCTCGCTGATTCCTCAGATCATGATCGCCGGCATTAAGCTCCAGCGTCTGCCGCTCATCGGCAACTGGATCGATACGTATTTCCCGCGTTGGCTGCTTGACGGCCTCGGCGTTAGCTTTTATTTCGGCGGCACTTCGCTGCTGATTGTGGTTGGCGTGGCTATGGACACGATCAACCAGGTGGAAGCGCAGTTGATTATGCGCCACTATGAGGGGTTCACGCCCCGTTCCGGCCGGATTCGTGGACGCCGGAGCGCCAGCGCCTAAGGCGGAGCCGGAGTGGCAGAAAAATTGCGCTACAATCGAAAGACTGGTGTTGTGCGCCTCTACTTCGAGTTCTGTTTCCTGTCCCTATGGAGGGCAGGGTAGTTAGGCAATGATCGTTCGCAAGAATGCGGGCGAGCTCGAGCGCATGCGCCGGGCTGGATTGCTCGTCTGGAAGATTTTGCAGGAACTGGCGGGCCTGGTGGGCGAAGGTGTTACGACCCAGGATTTGGAAGCCGCAGCCGAACGGATGATGAAAGATGCCGGCGCAAAGCCCGCTTTCAAGAACTATTACGTTCCGGCGGCGGGTTCGAGGTATCCGTTCGTGTTGTGTACGTCGGTGAACGAGGAAGTTGTTCATGGCATGCCCTCGGCCAAGCGAAAGCTGAAGCCGGGCGATATTGTTTCGATCGACACCGGCGTACAGATTGACGGGTTTTTCGGGGATTCGGCGATTACGGTCCCCGTCGGCGAAGTGAACGAGCAGGTAAAGCGGCTGTTGCGCGTGACCGAGGAATCGCTCGAGATGGCGATCGGCCAGGCACGTGTTGGCAACCGTTTGTTCGACATCTGCGGCACCGTGCAACAGCACGTGGAGTCGAACGGATTTTCGGTGGTTCGTGAGTATGTCGGCCACGGGATTGGGACCAAGCTACATGAAGAGCCGCAGGTTCCCAATTACGTGGACCGCAAGAACGAGAATCCCCGCCTGAAGGAAGGCATGGTTCTGGCGATCGAGCCGATGGTAAATCTCGGCCGGCCGGAAACGGCTGTCAAGCCGGACCGGTGGACCGCTGTGGCCAAGGACGGGTCGTACTCGGCGCACTTTGAGCATTGCGTGGCGATCACGGAAAACGGTCCGTGGGTGTTGACCCGGCCGTAAGGCGCCATGACGTCGGTTGCGGTAGTGATGGAAATTCTGCCGCGCCGGTTGTACCGGGTGAAGCTGGAGAATGAGTCGGTCGTGGTGGTTCACCCGGCTGGCGCGGCGGTAAGGAATTTTGAGCGGGTGCGGCCGGGAGACCGGGTCGAGGTGGAGCTTTCACCGCATGATCCGGGACGGGGCCGCTTGGTGAAGTTACTGGAAGGATAGGTTGAGACGATGAAAGTACGGGCATCAGTAAAAAAGATCTGCGATAAGTGCAAGATTATTCACCGCCACGGGGTGGTCCGGGTGTCTTGCGTGAATCCCAAGCATAAGCAGCGGCAGGGATAAGAGAGAACTATGGCGCGAATTGCGGGTGTGGATTTACCGGCGAAGAAGCGGGCCGAAATCGGCCTAACCTACATTTATGGCATCGGGCGGAGCCGCTCGCAGTCTCTGCTTCACCGTGCCGGCGTGGATGCGGGCAAGAAGGTGGCGGACCTCACCGAAGACGAGGTCAACCGGATCCGTACGCTGATTGAAACAGAGGGCTTCGTTGAAGGCGACCTGCGCAAGGAGCTCTCGATGAACATTAAGCGCCTCATCGAGATGGGTTCCTACCGCGGGTTGCGGCACCGGCGCAGTCTCCCGGTCCGGGGCCAGCGCACCCACACCAACGCCCGCACCCGCAAGGGTCCGCGGCGCGGCACGGTGGCGAACAAGAAGAAGGCGTCGGCGAAGACCTAAGGAAGCGCGAGAATGGCCAAGGCTCCAGCAAAAACGACCAAGAAGAAGTCCTTCAAAAAGAAGGAGAAGAAGAATATTCCGAGCGGCGTGGTGTACGTGCAGGCTTCGTTCAACAACACCATCGTCACCATCACCGATCCGGTGGGCAACGTGCTCGCCTGGTCGAGTTCCGGGTCGCTCGGTTTCCGCGGTTCGCGTAAGGCTACTCCGTTTGCCGCCCAGCAGGCGTCTCTCACCGCCGCCAATAAGGCGAAGGAGAGCGGCCTGCGTTCGGTCGAGGTGCGGGTGAGCGGGCCGGGCGCCGGCCGCGAATCGGCGGTGCGCGCTCTGGCGACCGCCGGAATCGAAGTGCGCTCGATCAAGGACGTCACGCCGATTCCGCACAACGGCTGCCGGCCGCCGAAGAAGCGCCGCGTTTGATTTTTTCGCAGCCGTTCCCCGTTCCGGGCGCGGTTGCGTTTTTTGGCAAGCAGGACGAAGAGCCGGCGCCTGGCGCGGGCTTGTAAACTGCACCTTAACTGCAAGTCAGGAGAAAGGTAAATGGCAAGATATATCGGCCCCGTTTGCCGGCAATGCCGGCGTGAGGGCATGAAGTTGTTCCTGAAGGGCGAGCGCTGCCATACGGAAAAGTGCGCCATCGAGAAGCGCAACTTTTCGCCGGGCCAGCATGGCAAGGACCGGAAGCCGAAACTCGTCGGCTACGGCCTTCAGCTTCGCGAGAAACAGAAGGCGCGCCGCTACTATCAGTTGCTGGAAGGCCAGTTCCGCAACCTGTTTGAGAAAGCCGCCGCCATGAAAGGCGTCACCGGCGACAACCTGCTCAACATGCTCGAGCGCCGCCTGGACAACGTGATCTACCGGATGGGATTCGGCACGAGCCGGGCGCAGGCGCGTCAGGTGGTCCGTCACGGCCACGTGGAAGTGAACGGGCGCAAGGTGAACATTCCCTCTTACATGGTCAAGCCAAACGACGTGATCGAGATCCGCGAAAAGAGCAAGAAGAACGCAGGGATTCTCGCCGCGCGCGACGCCACGGCGCACGCTCCGGCCCCGAACTGGCTTGAAGTCGATCGCGATGCGCTGAAGGCGCGCGTGCTGGCGCAGCCCAAGCGCGAGGACCTGGTGCAGATTCAGCTCAACGAACAGTTGATCGTGGAGTTGTATTCCAAGTAGCCGGCGCAAAACGCCTGGAGGAACAAGGAGTCAAATATGTTCAAAGGGTTTCAAAAACCGAAACGGCTCGCCGCCAACACCGAAACGCTCACCGAGCGCTACGGGATGTTCACCGCGCAGCCGTTCGAACGCGGTTTTGGTTCTACCATCGGCACCGCGTTGCGCCGCGTGCTGCTCAGCTCGATTGAAGGAGCCGCCATCACCGCGGTCCGGATCGAGGGAGTCGCTCACGAATTCAGCCCGATCCCGGGTGTGGTCGAGGACGCCACCGACATCATCCTCAACCTCAAGCAGGTGCCCTTCAAGGTGACCGGGGAAGGGGTCCGCACGGCCCGTCTCACCGTCGATCAGCCCGGCCTCGTTGTCAGCGGGCAGATCGAGACCGACTCCGACGTCGAGGTGCTCGATCGCAACCTGCCTATCGCCACCGTCAGCGAAGGCGGCAAGCTCAGCATCGAAGTGCGTCTCAAGTCCGGCCGCGGTTACGTCGCGGCGGACCGCAATTTCGACGAGGATCTGCCGCTCGGCTACATCCCGATCGACTCGGTTCATTCGCCCGTCCGCAAGGTGAATTTCTCCGTCGAGGGCGCGCGTCTCGGCCAGACCACCGACTACGACAAACTCACCCTCGAAGTGTGGACCAACGGCGCCATTTCCCCGCAGGATGCGATCGGCCAGGCCTCCAAGCTGCTCAAGGACCACATGACGATCTTCATCAACTTCGAAGAGATCGCCGAGACCAGCGAAGAGCCCGCAGACCGCGCCGTCAGCCAGATGAACGAAGTGCTGTCCCGCTCGGTCGAAGAACTCGAACTCAGTGTCCGGTCCTACAACTGCCTGAAGAACGCCAACATCCAAACCATCGGCGATCTGGTGCAGAAGACCGAGGCTGAGATGCTGCGGACTAAGAATTTTGGCCGGAAGTCTCTCAACGAGATTAAGGAGATCCTTGGCAATCTGGGTCTCGGCTTCGGCATGAAATACGATGCCCAAGGCCGGCTCGTGGCTCCAGGCGGTGTTGTCGCGCCGCTCACAGCCGGCTCCGGCGGCGACGATCTGATCGGCGAGGAGGCGGAATAGCCAAATGCGTCATAGACGAGGCGGATACAAACTCAAGCGCGACGTGGGCGCGCGCAAGGCGCTGCTGAAAACTCTGGTGACCAACGTCATCGAGAACGAGCGCGTCATCACCACGGTGCCCAAGGCGAAAGCGATCAAGCCTCTGGTCGAGCACATGATCACGCTCGCCAAGCGCGACACGCTGCACTCGCGCCGGCAGGCCGCGGCCTTTCTGGAAACGCCCGCAGCCGTGAAAAAGCTGTTCGAAAAGCTCGGCACGCGGTTCGGCCAGCGCCAGGGCGGCTACACTCGAGTGGTGCGGCTCGGCTGGCGCAAGGGCGACGGCGCCGAGCAGGCGATCATCGAACTCGTGGGCTCCGAACTCGTGCGCCGCGCGGCAGACCGCGCCAAGCGCCGCGAAGAGCGTCTCAAAGCCATGCGGGAAGGCCGCGAGGGCGAGCAGGGCGCCAGCGAAGAGTAGCGCGGAAACCATCCGGAAACATTTGCGGGCGGGCGGAGGCTTTCTCCCCCGCCCGTTTTTGCCTCTGGAAGCAATCGTGCCGGGAGGAGTTAGCTCCCGGCACGGCGGATCATCTGCTCGGCATGCCGCAGCGCTTCCGGCGTCACCTGCTGCCCACTCAGCATCCGTCCGATCTCGCGCGTCCGCTCCAGGGGGGACAACTCCTCCACCTGGGCCACCGTGCGCCCGCCAACCTCGCGCTTCTCGACCACAAAATGATGGTCGGCGAAGCTCGCCACTTGCGCCAGATGCGTGACGCAAAGGATCTGATCGCGAGCGGCGAGCCGCTTCAATCTTCGTCCCAACGTATCGGCGACGCTGCCCCCGATTCCCGCGTCCACTTCATCAAACACCAGCGTGCGAGGTGTTTCCCCGGTGGGCGCCTTGGCCGCCGCGCACGTCTTCAAGGCGAGAGCAATCCGTGAAAGTTCGCCGCCGGAAGCCACCCGGTCCAGCGGGCGTGCCTCGTCACCCGCATTCGCCGAAAGCAGAAATTCCACCCGATCCGCCCCCTGTTCGGACCACTCCGCCTCACCCAGCGCCACGCGAAACGCCGCCCCCGGGAGTGCGAGCGCGCCGAGTTCCTCCTTCATGCGTTTCTCCAGCGCCTCGGCCGCCTGCCGCCGCGCCTCCGTCAGCCGTCCCGCCGCGCTGCGAAATGCCTGTTCCCGTTGCGCGAGCCGTTTCCCGATCACGGCGCGCCGCTCGCTTGCATCCTCCGCCGCCGAAAGCTGTCTCCGCACATTTTCGAGAAACTCGAGCACGCCGGACAGCTCCGGTCCGTATTTCCGTTTCAGTTTCTCGAGTGCAGCCAGCCGCGACTCCACGGAGTCCAGCCGCGCCGGGTCCGCCTCCAACCCCGCCAGGTAATCGCCTAGCGTCCGCGAGGCTTCCTCGACGGCGATCGAAGCCCCGGCGAGCGTCTCGGCAAGCGGCGCCAGGCTGACATCGATCCGGCCTAACTCTTCCAGGCGCCGCATCGCCGTCCGAAGCTGCGCGAACGCGCTCCCGGGCGCATCGTACAGCAGATCGTAGGCTGCGCCGGCTAGTTCCTGCAGCCGCGTCACATTCTTCAGTACCTGCCGCTCCGCTTCAAGCGACGCATCCTCGCCGCTCGCCGGCGCCGCCTCTTCGATCTCCCGCCTCTGAAAGCTCCACAAGTCGGCCAGCCGCAGCCGCTCCTGCTCGGCGCGGTCCAGGGCGGCAAGCTCTTCCTTACAGGCCCGCCACTGGCGAAACGCCTCTC
Organism: Acidobacteriota bacterium; assembly: GCA_021813825.1. Classification (GTDB taxonomy): domain Bacteria; phylum Acidobacteriota; class Terriglobia; order Bryobacterales; family Bryobacteraceae; genus JAJYKC01. Next base: position 16,657 of record JAKAJI010000003.1, read on the forward strand.
GAACTTCGTCGGCCGGTGTCCCGGCGGAGGCGTCCAGAAGCGCCAATTGGAATGCGGGCAGGAACAACTGTTGCTGCTCGTTCTGGCCATGAATGTCACCAAGCCACGGCGCCAGCGCCCGGAGCAGCGAAGCGGTGACGCTCCGTCCTCCCGCAAAGGCCCGGCTCTTGCCGGAGGCAAGCACCTCCCGCTCCACCAGTAACTCCCCGTCCTCCACTTCGATGCCGGCGTCCTCGAGAATCGCGCTCGCTCCGGCCGCCTGAGGCGCCTCGAAGATCGCCGCCACTCGAGCGCCCGCCGCCCCCGAGCGCACCACGTCCGCCGCCGCCCGCCCGCCGAACAGCAGCGCGAGCGAATCCACCACAATCGACTTCCCGCTGCCCGTCTCCCCGGTCAGCACGTTCAGCCCGCGATGGAAACGTAGCTTCGCCCGCTCCACCACCGCGTAGTTTTCCACCGTCAACTCAACAAGCACTCGCCCCTCATTCTAGCCCGCGATTGTATCCGCCCCGAAAAAAACAAAACGGCTTAAAAACGTTTTTAATTGGCGAGACATGCTCCCCCCGACTATGATAAAAGAGGAAAGCTGGAAAGGAGTCTGGTTGCCAACAGCGCCCGCTGCATTCTTCCTCTTACAACTCAGTCTTTGGGATCTTATTCAGGCCGCAAGTCCGGTGGCGAAAGCCGTCATGGTGATCCTGTTGATCCTTTCCGTCCTTTCCTGGGCTGTCATCTTCTCCAAGTGGAGTCTGTTCGGACGCGCCCGCCGCTCCAGCCGCCAGTTCCTTCGCGCCTTCCGCAAGGCCAGCGCTCTTGACGCCGCGGCCATCGCAAGCCAGCAATACCCGATTTCTCCTCTGGTTGTTGTCTTCGATTTCGGCTACAGTGAGGTGGACCGGCAAGTGAAAACCGTGGGCACGCTCAAGAACAAGCTCTCCCTCGAGCGCAGCCTGCAGCTCGGCATGAGTGAACAACTGGCGAAACTCGAGCGCAATATGAACCTCCTTGCCACTACGGCCACCGTATCGCCCTTCATCGGTCTGTTCGGCACCGTCTGGGGCATCATCGAAGCCTTCCAGGGACTCGGTCAATCCGGCTCGGCCAGCCTCCGCGCCGTAGCCCCCGGCATCTCGGAAGCGCTGATTACCACGGCACTCGGCCTCGCCGCCGCCATCCCCTCGGCGATCTTCTATAACCTGTTCGGCAACGATATTAAGGAATTCGGCACGCGCATGGAAGACTTCGCGCTGGAATTCCTCAACCTCGCGGAACGCACCTTCGGAGGGTAATCTCGTGGCCTTCAACTTCGACCAACCAACGGGCGGCATGGGCCGGAAGCGCTTCCACCGCAGCGGCACCATGTCGGAGATTAATATCGTCCCGTTGGTCGACGTAGTCCTCGTCCTTCTGATCATCTTCATGCTCACCGCCCACGTGATGGACTTCGGCCTCGAAGTCAACGTGCCCAAGGTCCGGCATACCACCAGCAGCACCCGTGAATTGCCCGTCATCAGCGTGAAGAAGAACGGCGAGTCCTACCTCAACGAAAAGCCGGTGAACATCAACCTCCTCGGCCAGGAAGTGCGGAAGCGGTTCCCCAACGCGACCGAAGTTTATCTTCGCGCCGACAAGGAAACGGTCTTCGACGCACTGGCTCAAGTAATCAACGCATTGAATGAGGCCAAGCTGAAGGTCAACGTCGTTCTTCAGCCGGAAGAGAGCCCGGGTAGGGGCTGATGCCACACGCCGATATCCTCGACGAACAGGAATCGTTGCGCGGCTTCCTCGCGAAGTCTGTCATTGTTCACGCCGCCGTGTTCTTTTCCTTTTTCGCCTACGGGTGGTGGGCGAAAACGCACACCGGTCTGTTCGGCAGCCCGCAGCCACTCGGTGGCGGCGCCGTTGGCATTGAGGCCGTGCGCAGTATTCCGCTTCCCGGCCGGTCCGGGAATATCAATCCCCTCGCCAACGACACGCAGTCGCAGGTTCCTGCCCCGGAGAAGGTCCAGCCCAAGCCTCGCCAGGCGCCGCCCGACAAAGACGCCATTGAGCTCCAGGACAAGAAGAAACAGAAGAACCTCGCGCGCCTCCAGCAGGAGCGCCAACGCTTCCATCCACAGCCTGTACTGCCCAACCAGGTCACCAGTACGCTCGGCCAGGCGCTGGTCACACGCATGGTTCAAAAGCAAGGTTCCGGCGGCATCGGAGCCAACACCAACAGCGCCCTCGGCAATCAGTTCGGCTGGTATCTCGACTTAGTGAAGCAGCGCATCGCCCAGAAATGGGACACCACCCAGGTCGATGCGCGGGTTTCCTCGGCGCCCCCGGTTGTGCTGGACTTCGAAATCCGTCAGGATGGTTCGATCTCCGGCATTCGCACGATGCAAAGCAGCGGCAACCCGGCAGTGGATTTCTCGGCGCAGCGGGCCATTCTACAAGCCGCGCCGTTCCCCAACCTGCCGGGCGGATATAGTTCGGCTCCCATGGAGATTCTTTTCCAGCTACGACGATGAATAAAACACTTCTTTCCGGACTTGTTGTTTTAGTTGGCCCCGTGGCGCTGCTCGCCCAGCCCCAGCGCAACCTGATCGAGATCAGCGGTGGCGAACGCCCCGCCATCGCTGTGCCGGATTTTCGCGGCTCCGGCGACGCCCAGGCGCGCATGGCCGCCTTCAACGCCCGCCTCTTCGAGGACCTGCAGGATTCCGGCCAGTTCCGCATGGTGCCGAAAACGGTGATGCCGCTTCATGTTCCTCAGCAGCCCTCCGACTTTCATCCGCCCTCTGCCGGCTCCACCGCGCCCTGGCTGACCGACTGGTCCTCCTCGCCGGTTTCGGCGAATTACCTGGCCTTCGGTTACACCGCGATCCAGCAGGGACAATTAGCCCTGTTCGGTTGGCTCTATGACGTACGCCAGCCCGACCTTCACAACGCCCAGTTGATCGGAAAGGTATATCTCGGCTCGCCGGACGACGCAGGCGCGCGCAGCGTCGCCGACCAGTTCGCCTCCGACATCCTCGCCCGCTTCGGCGCCCACAGCCTCGCTGGAACCAAGATCTACTTTGTCAGCGACCGCACCGGCCACAAGGAAATCTGGTCCATGGACTACGACGGCTCCAACCAGAAGCAGATCACCGACTACCGGTCCATCACCACGTTCCCCGTTGTATCTCCGGACGGCACGAAACTCGCTTTCACGAGCTTTCTCCATAACAAGGCGGAGATCTTCATGTTTTCGCTCCAGAGCGGGCGGCGGCTCCCATTCTTCAACCAGAACGCCTCCATGAACGCCGCCTCCGATTTCACGCCGGATAGCCAGCACCTGTTACTTTATTCCACGGCCTCCGGCGGCGTTTCCCAGATCTTCGAATCCGACCTCGACGGAGGCAACCTTCGCCGGATTACCGGAACAAATTCGATCGAAGTTGAGCCAAAGATGAACCCCAAAGGCTCCACGTACGTCTTTGTCAGTGGCCGGGGAGGCCAACCCCAGCTTTACATGATGAATTCCAACGGTCTGGATGCCTCCCGCCTGACTACAGGTGAGGGGGAGGCGGTGAATCCGTCCTGGAACCCCGACGGCATTCACATCGCATTCGCCTGGACGCGCGGTTTCGAGCCGGGGAATTATAATATCTTCGTCATGGATGTCGGAACCCGTGAATTTCAGCAACTAACTCACGGTGTCGGCCGGAATGAAAACCCCAACTGGGCGCCGGATGGCGTGCACATCGTGTACTCCTCCCGCCGCGGCCGGACCAACCAGATTTGGACCATGCTCGCGGATGGGACCGGCCAGCACCAGCTAACCACCCAGGGAAACAACGAAAAGCCTGTATGGGGTAAGGCAGTACAATAACGTGTTGATAAGTCGATGATTACAAGGAGAACACAACAAGGATGAGCCACAGAATTTCGCTGTACGTCCGGAACGTCGGGGCCGTCGTCGCGGCCGCTGCGCTCCTGACCTTTACTTCAGCTTGTAAGAAGAAGGCGCCCGCGCCGCCGCCCGCACCCGCGCCAGCCGCTGAGGCCCCGGCGCCGCCGCCGCCTGAGAAACCCTCTATTTCTTTCTCGGCCGAGCCTACTTCCATTCAGAAGGGGCAGTCCGCTACGTTGCACTGGGATGTCAGCCACGCCACGGATATGTCGATTGACCAGGGAGTGGGTGCAGTGCAGAGTTCCGGCCAGCGTCAGGTGTACCCCACCGACACGACCACCTACACCCTTACCGCGAAGGGCCCAGGCGGCACCAGCAGCGAGAGCGTGACCATCAATGTCACTACGCCTCCGCCTCCGCCTCCGCCGGCTCCCACCGAGTCCTCGGTGGACATCATCAACAGCCAGGTGAAGGACGTCTACTTCGATTACGACAAGAGCGATATCCGGGATGACGCCCGCACCGTCCTCACCGGCAACGCGGACGTTCTTAAGAAGGTTTTCTCGACCGACTCCCAAATCTCAGTCACCGCAGAAGGAAACTGCGACGAACGCGGTTCCGCCGAGTACAACCTCGCTCTCGGCGACCGCCGCGCCAAGGCCGCCAAGGACTTCCTCGTCCAGCTCGGGGTTCCGGGGGATCGCCTCAAGACCATCAGCTACGGCAAGGAAAAGCCTGTTTGCACCGATGCCACCGAGGATTGCTACCAGAAGAACCGCCACGTGCACTTCTCGGCCGGAGGCCAGTAACGGGTTCCCGCGCGAAACGCGCCCCAATCACGCTAAGCTGTATAAGGAAAGGCGGGCCGTCGACAGAACGGCCCGCCTCATGAGAAAATAACGGCTCACTCATTCCAGGAGCGCAACATGAAAGCCAAGAGTGTATTTCTGGTTCTATTGATGACGGTCCCCGCTCTCTATGGCCAGAAAAAAGAGCAGTTCGCCGAGATGCAGCGCGACATCGCCAGCATGCAGGACGACATCAAGGCGATCCAGTCGGCGCAGACGGAGAAATTCACTACGCTGCAGACGTTGATTCAGCAGGCGCTCGACAGCGCGAACCGCGCCAACACCCAGATGGCGGTCATGTCGGACAAACAACAATCCGCTCTGAAAGATCTTCAGAACTCGGCCACGGTACCCATCGCAACCCTGAACTCCCGCCTCGATCAGATGGCGCAGTCCTTCCAGGAACTGAAGGAAACCATCCTGGATATGAACAGCCGGATTAGCAAAATGGACGCCAAGATCCAGGATCTGCAGAAACAGATCCAGATCGGCGCCAACCCGGCGCCCGCCCCTGGCGCTACCGCGGCGCCCCCCGGCCCAGGCGGCATGGCATCTTCCGGATCGTCCGCGGGCTGCCCCGCCACCCTCCAGGCCGACACCACCTACTCCAACGCCCGCCGCGATTACACCGCAGGCAGTTACGACCTCGCCATGCAGGAGTTCAGCGATTACGTCCGCTGCTTCCCGAACACTCAGTTCGCGCCAAATGCGCAGTTCTACATCGGAGATATCTTCTACAAGAAGGGAGACTACGATACGGCTGTCAAGGCCTTCGATGCGGTGATTACCCAGTTTCCGGAAAATAACAAGACAGCCGACTCCCATTACATGAAAGGGAACAGCCTCATGAAACTCGGCCAGCGCGACGCCGCCGCGAAAGAGTTTCGCCTGGTTGTCAGCAAGTACCCCGACAGTGACGCGGCCACGCAAGCCAAGGCTCGTTTGCGTGAACTGGGCCTCAGCACAGGTTCCACGCACCGCCGCAAGTAGTCCCCGCTTTGTCCACCCCCGACTCTCCTTCCCCCGTTCCATCCCAGCCTGGGATCGCCTCCTTCGAACAACTCTGCCAGCACCTCGATCACTCCCTTCTGAACCCTTCCCTCACCGAAGACGCAATGCTGCGTGGCTGCGCTGCAGCGATCCGCTCCGGCATCTCCCGTCTTACCGTTCGCCCCTGCGACGTCGAAGCGGCTGTGCGCACCTTCCCGGGCGCCCACATCGGCTCGGTCGTTGACGCCCCTTACGGCTTCTCCACCACGCCAAGCAAACTCTACGCCGCACGGGAAGTTCTGCGGCGCGGGGCCAAGGAAATCGAAACCCCCATCAACTTCGGTAAGCTCGCTTCCCGCCAGTTTCAATACCTCGAAGCCGAGTTGCTTCAGATGACCCAGGCCTGCCGCGAATTTGGGGCGGTGCTCAAAGTTTCTGTGCCCCCTGCGGGACTCACCGACGAACTGAAAATGCTCACCTGCCGTATCCTGCGCCGCGCCGAGTGCGATTTCCTGAGCATCCCCTCGCTCGAGTCGATCGACCTCTGGAAAACGCACGCCCGCGACCGCCTTCGCATCAAACTCGCCGCGCCCACTTCCTCGCTCGATGCTGTGCTCGCCGCACTTGCGCAAGGCTGTGAACGCGTCGAGGCCGCCGACCCCGCCGCTATTGGCCGCGAATGGACCGATCGCGCCTCCGCGCAACCATCCGGTCAAACTAGCCAAACCTGATCCGGTAGGTGATGGTTGTGTTACCCTGAGTGGGCTTCTTCGCTATGGCTGAGCGGCCTTCCCTCCCTCCTGTCTGCATCGCGCTCGGCTTTCCTTCCACGGAGAAACTCCTCGAACAGGCCAACCGCGAGGCGCTTGCTGGCGAAACTTTTCTCGAGTTCCGCCTCGACCACCTCTCCAACCCTGCCGACGGCGTATCGGCGATCCGCACGTTCCGCGCACAATATCCGGGCTGCGCTATTCTCGCGACGTGCCGCCGCCACCAGAACCATGGAAAATTCAATGGCAGTATCGCCCAGGAGGTACGGATCCTTCTCGAAGCCGTAGCCGCCGGTGCTCGTGCGGTCGACCTGGAAATCGAAAGCGCCGAAACCGCCCCCTCACTGGTGGAAGAGCTGTGCTCGAAGGCCTTTCTTATCGTCTCGTATCACAATTTCGATGGCACCCCATCGGTGGACGCGCTTGTCCGCCGCATGTCGCGGATTCCGGCCGACGCATACAAGATCGTCACTACGGCCCGGAAACCCTCCGACAACTTCCGTGTGCTCTCCATCGCCCGCGGCTCCCATCGCGTTCCGGTCGTCGTCCTTGCCATGGGCGAAGCCGGCTTCCCCACGCGTGTCCTCTCGCCGGCATTTGGCGGCCTGTTCACTTATGCCGCCCCCATCGCCGCCGAAGGAACCGCTCCTGGCCAGATTTCCTCACGCCGCCTTCGCAACGAATTCCGCCTCGGCAAGTTCACCCGGGACGCCCATATCTACGGCGTCATCGCAGATCCCGTGCGCCACTCGATCTCCCCCCAGGTGCACAACCGTGCGTTCCAGGCCCGCCGCATGGACGCCGTCTACCTGCCGTTCCTTGTCAAAACCGGCCAGCTCCGCGATTTTTTCACCCTCGCCCGCCAGTTGCCCATCGCCGGGGTGAGCGTCACCATCCCTCACAAGCAGAAAGTCATGCGCTGCCTCGACGCCGTCGATCCGCTCGCCCGCCGCATCGGCGCCGTCAACACCGTCTGGCGCAAGGCGGGCAAATGGCGCGGCACGAACACGGACGCGCAAGGCGTTTTGAAACCGATGGAAAAACGCCTGCGCCTCGCCAAATCGTCCGTGCTGCTGGTCGGCAACGGCGGCGCGGCCCGCGGCGCGGCCTACGCCATGTCGGAAGCCGGAGCAAAATTGAGCATCGTCGGCCGGAACATCGACCGCGTTCGCGCCCTTGCCAAGGCCTGCGACGCTGAAGTGCTCACTCCCTCGCAACTGACTGGCCGCCGTTTCGACGCACTCGTCCACGCCACCCCCCTCGGCATGTCGCCTCACACGAACGAGTGCTTCTTTGATGGCGATATCCCCGCCGATGTCGTCCTCGACATGGTCTACAATCCGCTTGAAACCGTCCTTCTTCGCCGAGCCCGTGAGCAGCACTGCGAGGTCATCCCCGGTATCGAAATGTTTATCGAACAGGCCGCCCAGCAGTTCGAAATCTGGACCGGCGAAAGCGCACCTCGCGCCGTGATGGAGAAGGCCGCGGTTGAAGCATTGACGCAGCCGCACCCTGCCGCGGGCTAGACTAAGGGCATGAAGCCGGCCATCACGCGGCGCGAACTCGCTGCCCTCGCTGCTTTGTCCCCGTTGGCGGCCGCACAGACGGCCAACGCCCCGGACGAAGTCGAACAGACGCGGCAACAATACCACCGGTCCGCCGCCGCTCTCGATCAAGTCGAACTCCCCATGGCCACCGAACCTGCTGTCACCTTCCGGGCTTGAACTCTCCCATGCCCGGCGGCGACGACGATCTGTTCTTCTCCACCATTGGCGAGTTGAACTCGCGCCTGCGCAAACGCGAAATCTCCGCGAAAGAACTCGCGCAACTGTTCGGGCAGCGCCTCGAACGCCTGGGCCCGAAGTACAATGCCCTGGCTCTGCCGTTGACTCGCCGCGCCCTCCAGCGCGCAAAGGACGTCGATGGAGACATCCGCCGCGAACGATTTCGCGGCCCCGTGCAGGGCATCCCCTTCGGCGCGAAGGACCTCCTCAGCCTCAAGGGCTTCCCGACCACATGGGGCGCGAAGCCTTATCAATACCAGACGTTTCCTGAAACGGCCACCGTGCTTCGCAAGCTCGAAGGCTCGGGTGCGCTGCTCATCGGCAAGCTGGCCATGGTCGAACTCGCCGGCGGCCCATCCTATCGTTTCGCCTCGGCCTCGTTGCACGGCCCCGGCCTCAATCCCTGGGATACCACCCGCTGGTCCGGCGGGTCCTCCAGCGGTTCCGCCACCGCCGTCGCTGCCGGGCTCACCGTCTTCGCACTCGGCTCGGAAACCTCCGGCTCGATCCTCACGCCCAGCGCTTTTTGTGGCATCACCGGTCTCCGTCCTACCTACGGACTCGTCAGCCGCCACGGCGCCATGGCCTTAAGCTGGACCCTCGATAAGATCGGCCCTCTGGCCCGCTCAGCCGAGGACTGCGGCTTCATCCTCGACGCCATCGCGGGCGGCGACCTCGACGATCCTGGCTCCTCCGGCCACCGTTTCTACTACGATTCCAACTACGATCACCCTCTCAACACCATCCGCATCGGTTACGCCCCGGACGACTTCGACATCCATCCGGAACCCGGCGCCCGACCCGCTTTCGCCGCCGCCCTCCAGACGTTGCAGAACCTCGGGTTCCCCTTCGTCGAAACGAAGCTGCCGGATTTCCCGTACGGCCCCATGCTCGGCACCATCCTCGGCGCCGAGGCGGCTTCCATCTTCGAACCTCTCATTCGGAGCGGCGGTGTGGATCAACTCGCCGACGCCCATCAGATCGCGGGCCTGAAAGCCGCCCTCGACATCAAGTCCATCGACTACCTGAAGGCCATGCGGATCCGCCGCCTCTTCCAGGACGCCATGCGCAACGTGTTCTCCAACTGCGACATCCTGCTCGCCCCCACACGGCTGGGTGTGGCGCCCCCGGTGAATCAACCCCTCGACCGTCCTCCTGCCGGCGCCCATCCCTCCCAGCCCAGCTCAGCCCCGAGCGGCCTCGGCGCGCTAATCCCGGCGAGCAACCTCGCGGGCCTCCCTGCGCTCTCGTTGCCCTGCGGCTTCGACAACGGCCTCCCGCTCGCCATCCAACTCGTTGGTCAGCCCTACTCGGAGAACCTGCTGATCCACGCTGGCAAGGCGTTCCAGAAAGCGACCGATTGGCACCGTCGCCGTCCGCCGTCATTGTGAGCAGGTCCAAACCAGGCGCCCGCCTTTTCGGCAGAATGCCTGCAGGAGGATCGCTCCCGGTTCTGTACCTACATGCTCCGCAGGAGACGCCCCCTTGCATAAAGCGACCTCTCGTTTAGCGCAACGGCGCTCGGTTTTCGCACCGGGTCGCATCCCGAAGCGAACGTGACGGTCCTCGTGGATGCGAACTGGGCGTCCCGGCCCATCCCGGCAGGCGGTTGGCCAGGTTTATCCCTACTTCGCGATCCGCAGCAGCACCACGCCGTGCGCATCCACCTCGGCCGAATAGGAATCCGAGTGCTTCCCCCGGCTCGCATGCGCCCACAGGTCGCGCACTTCGTGCTCGCCGCTTAAGCCCAGCGTGCTCCACTGGGCCGTCATGCGCGCCGGTTCCGGCCCACGGTTAAACAGCGCAACCGCGATGTCGCCATTCGAAAGCTCGCGTTTCCACACCTCCAACTGGCCGTCCTTCGTCACGCGGTAACCCTGTTTGCCCAGCGAATCCTGGTCAATCGCGATTACGTCGCGGTTCATCAGGATCTCCTTGGTCTGCTCCGTCATCGTGCTGATGTCGTTTCCCGCCAGCAGCGGCGCCGCCAGCATCGACCACAAACTCATGTGTGTCCGGTACTCGACGTCCGTCATCCCTCCATTGCCGATCTCCAGCATGTCCGGATCGTTCCAGTGGCCCGGCCCCGAGTACTTCTCCAACCCCACCTGCTTGTCGAATCCGATCTCGGACATGCTCCGCCAACTGTCCTGAATGTCCCCTGTCGTCCGCCACAGGTTCCCGCCCACAGACGGCCCCCACTTCCACACGTAATTCAGCCCGTACTGGCACAGGCTGTAAACGATCGGACGGCCCGTCGCTTTCAGCGCGTTGCCCATTTTCGTGTACACGTCCTGCATGTCGGCCTGCTGGTATACACGGGAGGCGCTGCACCAGTCGTACTTCAGATAGTCGATTCCCCACGCCGCGTACGTGTTCGCATCCTGCACCTCATGCTTGTAGCTGCCCTCATATCCGGCGCAGGTTTTCGGCCCCGGCGACGAATAAATGCCGATCTTCAGCCCCAGCGAGTGAACGTAATCGGCCAGCGCCTTCATGTCGGGAAACTTCTCGTTTGTCCGGATGTTGCCCTGCGCGTCCCGCGTGCCCTCCCACGTATCGTCGATGTTGACGTAGACGTAGCCGGCGTCCTTCATGCCGCTCGTCACCATCGCCTTGGCAACCGCGCGGACAGTGGCGTCGTCGATGTCGCGATGGAACCGGTTCCAACTGTTCCATCCCATTGGAGGCGTCGCAGCCAGATCGGCCGCGGCAAGGGCCGTACAAGCGAAAATCGCGACCGCAAGTATCCGTTTCATGTCCCTAAAAGTTTATTACAAAGTTGACGCAGGTCTCTCGCGCGTGCCGCCGTGTCCCACTTACACTGAATAAATAGTGGGTGATCTTCTCTGGCGGACGATTCCGGATTATTTGGTGCTCACCGTCGCGCTCTACCTGGCCCTCAAGTGGGCCAACCAGGCGAGCGCGATGCGCATCGCTCTCTCTGTCCTTGCCCTGCACGCGCTCTCGCTTGTCGCTCGCCAGTTCTACCTCGTGATCACGAGCCTTCTCCTCGACGGCGCCGCTCTGCTGGCGGTCGTCATGCTCGTCGTCGTCTTTCAGCCCGAGTTGCGCCGCGCTTTTCTCCGCCTTGACGCCGCGCTTCACTTAACCCGCCGCCCGCCGCCTCCTGAACCGGTCGATCTGGCCGTCGCCTCGGCGCTCTTCTCTCTCGCCGAATCCCGTACCGGGGCGCTCATCGTCATCGTCCAGGCGGACCGCATCGGCGAAATGACCGACGGCGGCATCGATGTCGATGCCGCCGTCACCTCCAGCCTGCTCGAAACCATCTTTCAGAAAAGTAGCCCGCTCCACGACGGCGCGGTCCTCTGCGACAGCGGCCGCCTCACCCGCGCTAACGTCATCCTTCCCCTCACCCAGCGCTCCGACTTGCCGTTCTACTTCGGCACCCGCCACCGCGCCGCCATGGGCCTGGCCGAACGCTGCGACGCCATCGTGCTCGCCGTCAGCGAAGAACGCGGCGAAGTCACCGCCATGCGCGGCAAGGAAATCCGCCGTATGCCCAGTCAGGATGCCCTTGTCGCCTGGCTGCATAAACTCCGCGCACGCACGGAACGCCCCTGGGCGAAGAAGTTGCTCGATGCCGTCCGCACGAACCTGCGCATCAAACTTTCCGCCGCCGCCATCGCGTCGCTGATCTGGGTTCTGACGTTCACCTCGAGCGGAACCACGATTCGCACGCTCAGCGTTCCGATTGAGTTCCTCAACGTCCCGCCCGGCATGGATATCGACGAGGATGTCGGCGGACGCCTTGCCATCGAACTTCGTGGTAGATCCTGGCTGCTGGAGTCCGCTTCGATCTCCGGCACCGTTGCCCGGTTCGACCTCGCTCGCGCCAAGCCCGGCACAATGACACTCCCCATCAAGTCCTCGAACCTGAACCTGCCCCCGGGAATCGACATCGATTCCGTGACCCCGCCGAACTTGAAGCTTCGAATTACGCCGCGCCGTCCGGCCGTCGAAGCGCCTCGTTGAGCGAACCCTGGCGGTAGCCTTCGAGGTCGAGCGTCACGTAGTGAAAACCAAGCGGCTTGAAGATCGCCGTGAACGCCCGCGCCATTTCGACGCTGAGCGCCCGTTCGATTTCTTCCGGCGCAATCTCAATCCGCACCAGTTCCCCATGAAACCGCACCCGGAACTGCCGGAAGCCCAGCGCTCGGACCTCCTCTTCGCCCTGCTCGATCGTCTTCACCACCTCGCGCGTCACCGCCGTCCCGTAAGGCACGCGCGAACTCAGACACGCCGCCGCCGGCCGGTCCCACGTCGAAAGCCCGGCGCGGTGCGACAACTCGCGGATCTCCCGCTTGGTCAGCCCCGCATCCACCAGCGGCGCTTTCACACCGTGCAGTTTCGCCGCCCGCTGCCCCGGCCGGTAATCGCCCAGATCGTCCACGTTCACACCGTAGACGATATGCTCGAAACCTCGCTCCCGGCCCAACGCTTCGAGCGTTTGGAATAACTCGTCCTTGCAGTGAAAACAGCGATTGGCGTCGTTGCGGACGTAGTCCGGGTTGTCGAACTCCCGCGTTTCGACATACTCATGCCGGAACCCCACTTGGCGCGCAAATGCTTCGGCGTCGCGTTTGTGCGAGGTGGGAATCGATTCCGAATCCGCGGTGATGGCGACCGCGTTTTCGCCCAGAACGCGGTGCGCCGCCCAGGCAAGGTACGCCGAGTCTGTGCCGCCCGAGTACGCGATGATCACGCGCCCCAATTCGCGCAGGCGGGCGAAAAGCTTCTCTTCTTTCTCGTCTAAGCTCGCCGCGCTTGTGTCGGGCTCCGGAAGCGATATGCCAACCAACTGCGCCACACCGCTATTATAACGGCCATGGACGGCGATGAACCCCGGTCAATCTTACGACGCCATCATAGCCGGCGCCGGCGCGGCCGGACTGATGTGTGCGCGCGAAGCCTCGCTCCGCGGTAGGCGCGTTCTCGTCCTCGAACGCGCCGAAAAGCCGGGCAAGAAGATCCTCATCTCCGGAGGGGGCCGCTGTAACTTCACCAACCTCCACTGCGGGCCCGCGAATTTTCTCTCCTCGAACCCTCACTTTGCCAAAGCCGCGCTTGCCCGCTACACGCCCGCCGACTTCATCCGTCTCGTTGAATCGCACGGGATCCCCTATCACGAAAAAACGCTGGGCCAGCTTTTCTGCGACCGCTCTGCCCGCGACATCCTCCGCCTGTTCGAGCAGGATTGCGCCGCTTTCGGCGTCACCATCCGCGTCAAGCAAGACATCCGCGAAATCCAACACCGCGACGGGTTCGTCGTGCGCACCGAAAACGCCGAATACCGCGCCCCCGCACTTGTAGTCGCCACCGGCGGTCCGTCGATCCCGAAAATGGGCGCCACCGGTGCGGGCTACGACATCGCCCGCCAATTTGGACTTAGCGTCGTGCCACCGCGCCCTGCCCTCGTCCCGCTGACCTTGTCCCCGCGAGACCTCGCCCGATACGCCGGTCTGGCCGGTGTCGCCGCTGAAGTCATCGCCTCCTTCGGCCCCGCCTCCTTCCGCGAAAAAATGCTCTTCACGCACCGCGGCGTCAGCGGCCCCGCAATCTTACAGATCTCCTCGTACTGGAAGCCCGGCGAAGCCGTCTCGATCGATCTCGCCCCGGGCCGCGACGTCATGCGCCCGCTTCTCGAAAACCGTGTGCCGCGGAACGCCAACGCCGCGCGCGCCGCCCTCCGCGCTGTGCTGCCTGCGAGCCTTGCCAATCGCTGGTTCGAGCACAATGCTCCGGAACGTTTCACTAACTCGGCGCTCGAAAATTTCGAACGCCTCATTCATCGCTGGCAAATCTTCCCCGCCGGCGACGAAGGCTTCGACAAAGCCGAAGTCACCGCCGGCGGCATCGACACGGCCGAACTCTCCTCCCGCACCTTCGAAGCCCGCCGCGTTCCCGGGCTCTTCTTCATCGGCGAAGTCGTCGACGTCACCGGCCAACTCGGCGGCTTCAACTTTCAGTGGGCCTGGTCCTCGGGCTTCTGCGCCGCCCAAGCCCTCTAAGAACTAGAACAGGTCCTCGGCCCGCACCAGCGGCCCCCGCTCCACACCAAATGCGCGATTCAGAAAACGCACGAACGGCATCATCAGCCGGAACCGGACGCGCACTTCCTCAAACAATTTCGGCGTCGTGGCGACCGCGTTGTCGAGCTCCACATCGAAAATCCAGTCCTTCATCTTGATCCACTCCGCCGCCGGGTGATCCGCCGCAAACCCCTTCGGCACACGCGTCAGCGTATCGCCTCGCACTTCGCCCATCGCCTGCCGCAACCGCCGGTTCGCCACAATCTCCCGCAGTTCCCCGTGGTGTTCGCAAAGATGCTCCCGCACGCGCCGCAGAGACGGCGGATCCGGATGATAGATCCCCCCGGCGATCTCTACCACCTCGGGCGAAACGTGAAAGTAAAGCATCCCTCCCGTGTGCCCGCTCATCCCGCGCGTGCCGAACGCCGCCGCCACGTGCGTCTTGTACGGCGTCTTATCGTGCGCAAACCGCGTGTCGCGATAAATGCGGAAGATCGCCTTCTTCGGATCGGTAATGTACTCCGGCGCATGCTTGGCCAAGTCGGCGTTCAGCGCATCCACGAGCGCCACCATCGGCTCTTTCACCTTCGTGTCATAAATCTCCTTCCGCTTCTGAAACCACTCTCGCCTGTTGTTCCGCTTCAGGGCCTTCAGAAATTGCAGCCCCTCGGCCGGGAACCCCTCGAATCGCGGACTCAACTTCCCCTCCTGATACCTTGAAATGGTGACTGCTCCCGTCTCTGGCGCTGCTGTCTTGCGGTCGGTTCCGGGCCTCGCTGTCCGCGAGCACGAACCGCTCGCCCGCCATACCCGCTTCTCGATCGGCGGCCCCGCGCGCATTTACGCCGAAGCGTCTACGCCCGATGCCCTACGCCAGGCTCTCGCCGCGGCGGCCCAGTCCGGCCTCGCCGTCAACGTCATCGGCGGAGGCTCGAATCTTATTGTCTCCGACTCCGGCTTCGACGGCCTCATCCTCCGCTACACGGCCTCCCGCATTGACCAGCCCGAAGCCGGACTGCTCCATGCCGAAGCCGGAGCCGATCTCCAGGCTCTCGTCGATCGCAGCATCGATCTCGGCCTCGCCAACATCCACACGATGACCGGCATCCCCGGAACCGTCGGCGGCGCCGTCTACGGCAACGCAGGCGCCTACGGTCACTCGGTCTCAGAAACCCTCGAATCGGCCACCTTTCTCGACTCCGGCGCCATCCGCACCTTCGACAACGCCGCCTGTCAATTTGCCTACCGCGAAAGCATCTTCAAGCGCCGCAAGGACTGGATCATCCTCTCCGCCGCCTTCCGCCTCCCTCCCGGCGACGCTGCCGCGCTCCGTACCGCTGCCGATGGCATCCTCGCGACCCGAAACCAGAAGTACCCGCCCGAAATGAAATGTGCCGGTAGCATCTTCAAGAACCTCATCCTCGCCGAACTCCCCTCCGCAGTCCGAGCCCGCGTCCCTGCATCCGTCATCCGCGAAGGCAAAGTCCCCTCCGCCTGGTTCCTCGAACAGGCCGGAGCCAAGGGGCTGCGTCGCGGCGGGATCGAGGTCGCCTCTTACCATGCGAACCTGATCTACAACACCGGTACGGGCGCCTCGGACGATCTCCAAGCCCTCATCGCCGAGCTTAAACAGCGTGTTTTGAACCACTTCGGCCTCGTGCTCACAGAAGAAGTCCAGTACGTCGGCTGAGTCCCCCTTTCCCGCCGGTCCTGCTATCTCGTTGATATTACACAACTATTACAAAAATATTAGCCATCGCCTGATACTTTGGGACTTGACGCTTCTCTCTCTCATTACGGAGACCCATTGACCACCGAAACCCCCTACTTCATCGACCGCGAGAAGATGAACTGGCTCACCATCATCGTTCTCACGCTCCTCCACATTGGCGCCGTTGCGGCTCTTTTCTGCTTTAGTTGGCGCAACTTGGCAGTTGCCGTGGTGCTCTACTGGATAGCCGTCGGTTTCGGGATCAGCCTTGGTTACCACCGCCTGCATACGCACCGTGGGTTCAAGACCTCCCTGCTGGTCGAATACTTCTTCGCCCTGTGCGGCACTCTCACGCTCGAAGGCGGACCGATTTTCTGGGTAGCCACTCACCGCATTCACCATCAGAAATCCGACCGGGACGGCGATCCGCATTCCCCCCGCGACGGCGCCTGGTGGGCTCACGTCGGCTGGATCCTTGTCGGCGAGTCGAAACACTCCAATACACGGCTCATGGCGAAGTACGCTCCGGACCTCGCCAAGCATCGCTTCTACGTTTGGCTGAATAACTATCACTGGGTGCCGATCGTGGCCCTCGCCGCCCTGGTTTACTCGATCGGAGGACTACCGCTCTTCCTGTGGGCGATCTGCCTGCGGATCGTCGTCGGCCTTCACGCCACCTGGCTGGTCAACTCCGCCACTCACATGTGGGGCAGCCGGCGCTTTGCCACCCGTGACGATTCCCGCAATAACTGGTGGGTCGCTCTCATGACATTCGGCGAGGGCTGGCATAACAACCATCACGCCCATCCGGTTTCAGCGCGCCACGGCCTCGCCTGGTATGAGTTCGACATCTCCTGGATCACGCTCAAGTTCTTCCGCGCCGTCGGCCTCGTGCACAGCGTGCAGGTCGCCCGCGTCGACACGACGGTCGTCCTTCCCGAACGCGAAGCGGCATAATTCACACGCGCGCTGCGGGGCCTCCAGCCCGTCGCGTAAGCTGAAAGTATGGTCGCCGCGGGCCGCCGCAAGTCGATCGCGTTCTTCATCGCGCTCGGCGCCGGGCTCATTATCATCTCCATCCTGCTCTACGTCGGTTGGGTCTTTCTCAACTGGCGTCACGGGATCCTTCTCTTCTTTGGCATCCTCCTGCTCGCTGTCATCATCGGCGGCGTGGTTCTGAACACCATTTTTCTCGTGCGCGAAATTCGCCGGAACGAACAACACGATGCCTTCATCAACGCCGTCACGCACGAGTTGAAAACGCCCGTCGCCTCCATTCGCCTCTATCTGGAAACCCTTCAAACCCGGAACGTCGACGAGGCCCGCCGCCAGGAGTTCTACCGGATCATGCTCGAAGACAGCGGCCGCCTGCTCTCGACCATCGAGCAGGTGCTTCGCACAGGCCGCCTCGGCGCCTCGCCGCGAACTCTGGAACGCACCCGCATCGAACTCGGCCCCGTCGTGGAGGAATGTCTGGCTCGCGTCCGCAACGCTCACCACGTGCCGCCGGAGTCGGTCGTCTTTCAACCCGGACCCGCTCTCGCCGTATTAGGCGATCCGGAAGAAGTCCGCGCCGCGGTTACCAACCTCATCGACAACGCCGTCAAATATTCCGGGCCCGGTGTCCAGGTCACGATCGAGACCGCCGCCGTCGATGGCCGCTTTGCCACCCTCCGCGTACGGGACCGTGGCATCGGCATCCCGAAGTCTGACCTCAAGCGCATCTTCCGCCGCTTCTACCGCTCTCCCGGCTCCCTGGCCGCCCGCGTCAAAGGAACCGGCCTCGGCCTCTTCATCGTCCGCTCGGTCGCCAAGCGCCACGGCGGCCGCGCCTGGGCTGAAAGCGAAGGCCCCGGTCGCGGCAGCACTTTCGTCCTTCAGCTTCCCCTTGCCTCATGAGCCGGATCCTGATCGTGGAGGATGAACAGCATCTGGCGGAAGGTCTCCGCTTCAACCTCGAGGCCGAAGGGTACGAGGTCGAAACGGCGGAAACCGGCGAAACCGCCTTGGAGCGTCTCGCCGCCTCCTCCTTCGATGTTGTCGTGCTCGACGTCATGCTCCCCGGAATCGACGGCTTCACCGTCATGACCGAAATGCGCCGCGCCGGCCACTACGTCCCCACCCTCATGCTCACCGCGCGCAGCCGTCCGGAAGACGTGCTTCGCGGTTTCGCCTCCGGTGCCGACGACTATCTCCCCAAGCCCTTTGACCTCGCCATCCTCATGGCCCGCATCAAAGGACTCCTCCGCCGCCGCGACTGGCTTCGCTCACTTTCCTCGGCGCCCACCTCCTCCCAGATCTTCCAGTTCGCCGGAAAGTCGGTCGACTTCAGCGCGCTCGAACTCCACGCCCGCGGCGAGTCGATCCCGCTCACCATAATGGAAGCCAACGTTCTCCGCTATTTCATCGAACACGAAGGCCAGGCCGTCTCCCGGAAAGCCCTCCTGGAAGACGTCTGGGGACTCCACGAAGACACCGACACCCGCGCCATCGACAACTTCATCGTCCGCCTCCGCCGCTATCTTGAAGACGACCCCTCGAATCCCCGCCACGTCGTCACCGTCCGCGGCGTCGGCTACCGCTTCGTAGCCGAACCCGGTTCCTAGCGCACGCCCGTCGCGCGCACCACTGCGCTATGCTCTCCCGAGATATGCAACGCCGTGCTTTCCTGCGCCGCCTGGCGGCCCTCGCCGCGGCCCGGGCCGCTCTCGCCTCCCAACTCCCCGCCAACAAAAATGTCCGCTGGGCCCTGGGCACCAACCTCTGGAACTACTTCCCGCGCGTACCCTTCACCGACATCCTGGACTGCATGCGCGACACCGGCTTCATCGGCGCCCGCCTCACCCAGTTCCCGCGCATCCTCGACACCTACAACCTCACCCCGGCGCAACTTCACAAGGAAGTGGACCAGCGTGGCCTCCATATCGTCACCATCTCCTTCAACGGCGCTTTCCAGGACGCCTCCGCCCGTCCCACCATCTTCGCCAACGCCCGAGCCGCCATGGAATTCTTGCGCGATTTCGGCGCCCGGGATCTGGTCGTGTTTTCCCCCAACCGCAAGTTACCCGGCGCGCTCACCCCCCAGGCGTTCCAGACTATGTGCGAGAGCTTCAACCAACTCGGAGACCTGGCCGGTGAAATGGGCTTCCGCGCCGGACTGCACAACCACCTCGGCCAGATGGTCCAGACGCCGGAAGAAATCGCCCGCTGTATGGCCCAAACCGATCCGCGCCGCTTCCACTTTTCCCCCGATACCGCCCATATCCATCTCGCCGGCGGCGACGCCGCCGCTACGCTCGACCGCTACCGGTCCCGAATCACACTTCTTGATTACAAGGATGCCCGCCGCGCCGCGCTCCCCCAGGGCTTCCGCGAGGCCATCTTCGATTTGGGCGACGGGGAAATCGACTTCCCCGCCTGCCACCGCGTGCTTAAGTCCGCGTCTTACCAGGGCTGGATTTGCGTCGATCTCGACATCGCGCGCCACGGTCCCAAGGCCAGCTATCAGCGCTGCGGCGCCTACATTGCCAAAACTCTTGAGCCCATTTATGTTTGAAACCGGAAGAAGAGATTTGCTTTTGGCCGGCCTCGGCGCCGGTCTCGGCGCCTCCGCCGCGCCGCCCGCCTACCGCATCCTCGACCCCCACGTCCACGTCTGGAAGCACGACCCGGCCTACCCCTTCGCCAAGGAAACGAAACACCCGCCCGCCGAAGACCGAACGCCGGAAATGCTCCTGGCTCTCATGCAGGCAAACGGCGTCGCCAAAACCGTCATCATCCAGGTCATCCACTACCGCTACGACAACAGCTACCTCGCGCACGTCCTGCGGCAGTATCCGCAGTATTTCCAGGGTGTCTGCCGCGTCGATCCGCTCGACCCCGCCGCCCCCGACCACCTCTCCCGTCTCACCGAAGAACAAGGCTTCCACGGCGTCCGCTTAAGCCCCGCCGGCGACGCCTCCGGCGATTGGATCCGCGGCCCTCTCATGCCGCCGCTCTGGAAGCGCTGCGAGCAACTCAAAGTCCCCATGACGCTGCTCACCACCATCAACCGGATGCCCGACGTCGCCCGCCTCGCCGAACGCTTCCCCGATCTGACCATCGTCATCGACCACATGGCCGACTGCCCCATTGACCAGCCGCAGGAACTCGAGAAACTCATCGCCCTCACGCGCTATCCCAGGCTCTTCGTCAAGATCTCCCACACCTGGTCCATCTCCCGCCAGCCGTATCCGTTCCTCGATGCACAAAAATACGTCCAGCGCCTCCACGAACACTTCGGCCCCCAGCGCCTGATGTGGGCCACGGACTGGCCGATTTGTCTCGCGAAAGTCAGTTACCGCCAGGCGCTGACCGTCGTTCGCGACGACATGAAATTCCTCAACGCGGGCGACAAGTCATGGATGTTGAGTAAAACGATTGAAAGCGTGTGGCCGTTCGCCGGGCGGCCTACTTGATGGCTTCGTCTTTTTCGACTTTGCCGTCGCGGATGTGGATCACGCGGTGGGCATGCAAGGCGATGTCGTGCTCGTGCGTCACCAGGACGATGGTGTTCCCCTGCTGATAGAGGCGCTCGAAAAGCGACATGATCTCATTCCCGGTGGCGGTATCCAGCGCACCTGTCGGCTCGTCCGCCAGCAGGATGGACGGATTGTTCACCAGCGCCCGCGCAATGGCGACGCGCTGCCGCTGGCCACCAGATAACTCGTTTGGTTTGTGATACATGCGCTGCTCAAGATCGACCGCCCGCAACGCCATCCGGGCCTTCTCCGCCCGCACCTCAGCCGGCAAACCCGCGTAGATCAGCGGCAACTCGACATTGTGCAGCGCCGTCGCCCGCGGCAGCAGATTGAAGGTCTGAAAAACGAAGCCGATCTCCTTGTTGCGAATCCGCGCCAACTCGTCATCGTCCATGTCGCTGGCGAGTTTGCCGTTCAGGTAGTACAGTCCCTTGGTCGGCGAATCCAGGCAGCCGATCAGGTTCATCAACGTCGATTTGCCCGACCCCGACGGCCCCATGATCGCCACATACTCGCCGCGCCGGATCTGGATATCCACACCGGAAACCGCATGGATCTCCTGGTCGCCCATGATGTAGGTCTTCCACAGATCGTACGTGCGGATGACGATTCCGTCGCGCTTGAGTTGTTCGCCGCGCTCGATGAGTTCTTGTGTAGCGGTGGCCATTCGTGTCGCGGGCTCAGCTTGCTTCCGTGGTCTGGGTCGGGGCCTTGTTGTCTATCTTGACTCTCGAGTCGTTGCGCAGAGTACGAATCACCTGATAGCTGCCCGTCACGATCTGATCGCCAGGCTCCAGCCCGTTCAGAACTTCAATGTCGGTCGTTCCCGTGATGCCGGTTTCCACTTTCCGGAACACGGCCCGGCCGGCGTTTACCACGAACACACCTTGTAATTCCTTGCGTCCTTCGCGCTGCTGCGCCGGAGTAAGCTGCACCGGGTCGCCCGGCTTCGGCTTGTCGAGATCCCGCTTCATGCGCACCGTCAGCGCCTGAATCGGAATCGCCATCACGTTGCGTCGCGTCGCGGTCGTGATTTTTGCCGTGCAGGACAGACCGGGGCGAATCTCATCCGGAGGATTGTCGAGGGC
Organism: Acidobacteriota bacterium; assembly: GCA_021813825.1. Classification (GTDB taxonomy): domain Bacteria; phylum Acidobacteriota; class Terriglobia; order Bryobacterales; family Bryobacteraceae; genus JAJYKC01. The sequence goes on from JAKAJI010000003.1 coordinate 38,301, forward strand.
GACCACGACCTTGAAATCTTTCGCTTCCTGGCTCGATGTGTTACTTTGCGACGCCGCCACGCCGCTCGACCGCAGAATCGCCGTGTCCCCGATCTCGATCACGTGCCCCGTAAACGTCTTGTCCGGAATCGCGTCGATCGTAACCTCGGCCTGCTGGCCTTCCTTCACGTTCACGATGTCCGTTTCATCCACCTTCACTTCCGCCGTGATCAGAGACATGTCGGCAACCGTCATCACCGTGCTCGCCGCCGAGTTCTGGATGCCCGGCACCACGGTCTCGCCCACGCGAACGGGAAGGTCCGTCACCACCCCGTCGATCGGCGACACGACCGCGTAGTCCGCCAACACGTTCTTCACTCGCGTCAGATTCGCTTCAAGCTGCGCGACCCGCCGCTGTGAGGAGGCAAGCTGGGCGCGCGACTGGGCAAGCTGCGCTCTCACCTGAGCCAGATGGGAACTGGCTTCCGCCACGCCGGCCACCGCCGTTTCATATTCGGCCTTCTTCTGGTCGTAATCCTGTTTGGCCACCAGTTGATCCTTAATCAACTGGTTGTACCGCTGCATGTTGATCTTCGTGCGCTCCAATTCGGCGTTCGCCTTGTCCAGCGTAGCCTGCGCGTTCCTCACGCCGTCCTCTTGCACCTTCATGTTGGCTTCCGACGCCGCCGAGTCCGCCAGTGCGCTCTGAATCGCCGCGTTTTGCGCCGTCACGTCCGCTTCCGGTTCCTTGTCCTGAATCTGCGCCACAACCTGCCCTTTGCGGACGCGGTCGCCTTCCTTCACATAAATCGACGTCAGCGGACCCATCGCGTTCGCCGCCAGGTTGTGGTAATCCTTCGGCTTGATCTCGCCCGAGGCGGTAACGATGGATGTAAGGTCTTCCCGTGCAACCTTACCGGTCTGGACTGTAACGATGCCGCGCTGGTTGATTTTTACACTGGCGAAAATGCCTCCGCCAACCAGCACGGCCAGTCCCGTGATCAGAAGTACTTTGGACTTGCGCTTCAACGGAATGTCTCCCCGTCTCTGTTAGACGAAAACGGGCTCGCATTTGTTCTGGAAACCCCAGGGTAACATGGCGAATTCCCTGAGCTTCGGCAAAAGGACCCGGCGGGCGCCGCTTTCCGGCTACTAAGTAATTGGATTTACAATTTCTTAAGTACTTCGAAGCTGCCCTCAGACCGCCGTGTCTTCCGAGCCAAGACACCGCAGCATGGTCTTGCGGAGTTCTTCGAAATCGACCGGCTTGCCCAGAAAATCATCCATCCCTGCCTCGCGGCATCGCTCCCGCCAGGCGTCTTCCGCATGGGCGGTCATCGCGATGATCGGTACCCTCCGCCCATTGGCCGGCTCATTTTCCCGGATTTTCCGCGTCGCCTGGAGCCCGTCGATGTCGGGCATCTGACAGTCCATCAGGACGACATCGAAGCTCTTTCGTTGGCATTGCTCGATCGCCTCGCCACCGTTGGCGGCGATCGTGACTGTGCAGCCCAGCCGCTCCAGGAATCGCTGGGCAACCAACTGATTCACCGCGTTGTCTTCCGCCAGAAGCACGTCAGCCCCTAGCACCTCCCGAACGGAGGACGCCGGCGTTTTCTCGAGCTGCGCTGGCGGCGGCTCCTGATCATCAGCCACTCGAAGCGGCAGCCGGACCCGAAACGTCGCCCCCTCGCCAAGGAAACTCTCCACTTCGATCGTTCCGCCCATTCGCTCCGTAAGCTGTTTGCAGATGGCCAGTCCCAAGCCGGTACCTCCGTGCTTGCGAACAAGCGAAATGTCGCCCTGCGCGAACGGCTGGAAGAGCTTCGGCAGCACCTCCGGCGCAATCCCCGGCCCGGTGTCGGTCACCGAAATGACTAGCATCGGTCCCTTGCGCCCGCCGGACACAACTTCGAGCTCCACGTCGACCGACCCCTCGCGGGTGAACTTCACCGAATTGCCAATGAGATTCAGGAGGATTTGCCGGAACCGGTCCCCGTCACCGATGATGCGCCGCGGCACGCCGGGGCTGACAAACAGGCGCAGCGCCAGACCACCGGCCTCCGCCTTGGGCCTCAGCAAACCCCCGGCGAACTCTACCTGTTCCCGCACGTCGAACGGCGCGTCGCAAATCTCGAGCTTCCCGGCTTCGATTTTGGAAAGATCCAGCAACTCGTTCAGCAGGTTCAGCAGATGCCGCGCCGACTGCTCGGCGATCGAGACATACGAGCGCTGCTCCGGGCTGAGTCCGCCTTCCAGCAGCAGTTCGTGCATCCCCAAAATCCCGTTCATCGGCGTGCGAAGCTCGTGGCTGACCGTCGCCAGGAACGTGCTCTTGACCCGAAGCGCGTCCTGGGCCCGCTGGGAAGCCTCCGCCAGCACACGGTTCTGCGTCTCCCACACGCCCGACCACCAGTACGCAATCGCCACGGCGGCCACCGTGATCAAAGCCACAATCCCGATGCCGCTCCACGCGCTGAATCGCCAGCTCGCCACCGCTTCCCAAACGGCAGATTTCACCTCCGGCGTAAGATTCTGCCCGAGGACCACCTCCAGCCGCTCGGTGGCCAGCTTGCTTGAGGCCATCAGAAATGCCGCCAGCGTAAGGCCGACGCCCGCGATAGTCGCAATCAAGAGCCGGAATGAGGAGCCGCGCCACGTTGGCGCCGGCAGAATTCGTCCGCGAAACCGGTACCAGGGCGCCAGAACCAACGCCATCGCTGGGCCGACGAAGAACATTGAGCCCAGGAACGAGCCGAAGATCCAGCCCAGCCACGTCATGAACGTATCGCGAGGACCGAAACGGTTCACCTCGCTCCAGATCACGGACCCGCTCGCGGTGATGAAGGCGCAAAGCGCGGCCGCCGCCGCAAACCATCCCCACGACCTTCGCGAGCGAAAATCGACCGGAAGGGCGAACGCACGGTACACCACCGCTAACGCGCCGACACTCAGTGGATCAACCAGGCTGATGGAAAGAGACGCCGTCCGCGGCAAACCCTCGTGCAACAGACCCAGCATGGAAGCCAGAAAAGCGGCCGGTAGCGCCCAGCCCGGGCCAAGCAGCAGCATCAGCGCCTGGCTTACCAGGTTCGGCACATAGATCGACAACCGCAGGTGCCGCCCGATCGGGCTGAGAACGACGGTCGGAGTCGCATCGATGTGGCGCGAAGCAATGCAGATGAGGCACGCCGCAATCCAAGCCGTGACCAGCAGGTACGACCGGAAGTCCCTCAAGCCATAGCGTCGCAGCGCGTAACCCACCGGCACAGGCTGCCAGAGCATAGCTCGCCCCTTTTCCTCCGCTTTCGGCTCTGTCTGGACGATACGCGGCAAGGTTCTCCCTTATAAGGTATCGGCCGAGGGGAGAAATTTCTCTAGCGCCCGGGCTAAGGCTTTCGAATCCAGTGAATGGACTGGCTCGGGGACTGCTCGCACGCCATGGACTGCGTCACGCCGCTGGCCAGCGTCGAACAGGCGTCGGAAGTCGCGGCCCGGATGACGTATTCTTCCGTCGCCCCCGCCGCCGTCCGGCATTGCGTCATCCCGTTGAAGGTAACGCACACCTCGGCCTTGTACTTGGCCAGATTCATACTCGAGAAAACCAGCAGGCTCAGCAGTCCCGCGGCGACAATCACGCCGAGAATCACAGCCTTGGTCTTGCCCGTCATCCGGCCTCCTGGCTCAGAAATAGATTCCCCATCTGCCGGAACTTGTTGTACCGGTCCTCGACGAGCGAAGCGGCGTTCATCGGCCGAAGCGCATCGAGCGCGCCCCGCAGAGTCTGTTGAATCGCTGCCGCAGTCGCGTCGTAATCGAGTTGCGCCCCTCCGGGAGGCTCGGGAATCACAGCGTCGATGAGTCCCAGTCCCAGCAAATCCTGCGCGGTCAGCCGCAAAGCCGCCGCCGCCCGGGCCGCCTCGCCCGAATCCCGGTAGATGATCGCCGCGCAGCTTTCCGGGGTGATCACACTGTAATAGGCGTTCTCGAGCATATACACGCGGTTTGCCACGCCCAGGCCCAGTGCTCCGCCACTGCCGCCCTCCCCGATCACCACGGACACTACCGGCACTTCGAGCCGCGACATCTCGCGCAGGCTCACGGCAATCGCCTCGGCCTGTCCACGCTCCTCGGCGTCAATCCCCGGATAGGCGCCTGGCGTGTCCAAAAAAGTTATGATCGGGCGCGAGAACTTTTCGGCTAACCGCATGATCCGCATGGCCTTGCGGTATCCTTCCGGCTTCGGCATACCGAAGTTCCGGTGCAACTTCTGTTTGGTGTCGCGTCCCTTCTGCTGGGCGATCACGGCCACCGGGCGGTCGTCGAACTTCCCGAAACCGGCCACGATCGCCGCGTCGTCGGCAAAAGCCCGGTCACCGTGCAACTCCATGAATCCGGTGAAAATCCGCTGAATATAGTCCAGCGCATGCGGCCGCTTGGGATGCCGCGCAAGCTGCACCCGCTCCCAGGCAGGGTTGGACGGTGCGGTCTGGGTAGGTTGGGGCTGTTCGTCGGGCATTGTTCGGTCCGGCCTTAGCCGGCCAGGACTTCCACGGAATCCGGTCCGCAGATTCTCTCCACCTCGGCCCGGAATTCCTTATCCGGTCGCACCTTGGCGGCAACATCCAGGATAACGGAAAAATCGCGCGTCTTCTCCAAACGCAGACGCACGTTCGACTCCCCCCGCTTCCGCTCGAACAGGCGCGACAACTCCTCTGCCCGGCCCGAAGCGTCGCCATTCGAACCCAAGCCCACGCGAATCGAGATCAGCGAAGGCAGGTTCACCCGGGCATTCTCGAGCGGCACCAGGCTTTGGATCGACACCTTCGGCGCCGCGTTTTCTTCCGGCAGAATCAGGCCCCGCACCAGCATCGGCTTGTCCTCGACCAGGGCATACTGTACGGCATCGAACTGCGCCGCAAACGCCATCCCCTCCAGGCTCCCCTTACGATCCTCGATCGTCATGGAAGCCCACAGCTTACCCTCCTTGTTCCGCCGCTTCTGGATTCCCGTCAGCACGCCGCAGATCGCCACGTCGGTTCCTCGCGGCAACTCCTCCAACCCTTCGGTGGAATGCGTCGCCAACTCCGCGATCTTGTCTTCAAACTCATCGAGCGGATGGCCGGTGACGTAAATGCCCAACAGTTCCTTCTCGCCGGATAGCTTCTCCGGCTTCGTCCAGTCGGGCACGTCCGGCAATGGCGCCTCCGCCGGCGCGCCGCCTTCGCCAAAATCCCCGAACAAACCCGCCTGCCCGCTTTCCCGGTCCTTCCACGCCCGTTGGCCTGTCTCCATCGCCGCTTCCACCGCCGCGAACAACTGCGCCCGGTTCCCGGCGAGTGAATCCATCGCCCCGGCACGGATCAGGCTTTCGATCATCCGGCGATTCACGCTCGAAAGATTCACGCGCTCGCAGAAATCGTACAGCGTTTGGAAGCGGCCGCCCGAGGCGCGGGCAGCTTCCACCGACTCGATCGCCGCGCCGCCGACATTCTTAATCGCGCCCAGCCCGAACCGGATGCCGGACTCGCTCGGCGTGAAGTTCTTACCGGAAACGTTGATATCGGGCGGAAGCACCGCGATGCCCATGTCGCGGCACTCGTTAATGTACTTCACCACCTTGGCCGTATTGCCGGTTTCCGATGTCAGCAGCGCCGACATGAACTCCTGCGGGTAGTGGGCCTTCAGGTATGCCGTGACGTAAGCCAGATAGGCATAGGCCATCGAGTGCGACTTGTTGAAGCCGTAGCCGGCGAACTGCTCCATCAGGTCGAACGTCTTGCCTGCCTTCTTCTCGTTGAATCCCCGCTCCTTGGCCCCGTTCAGGAACCGCTCGCGCTGCTTGGCCATCTCGGCGGCGTTCTTCTTGCCCATCGCGCGGCGCAGCAGGTCCGCTTCTCCTAACGAGTAGCCCGCCAGGCGGTTGGCCACCTGCATCACCTGCTCCTGGTAGACCATGATCCCGTAGGTCTCTTCGAGAATCTCGCGGAGCACCGGGAAGTCGTACACCACCTGCTTGCGGCCGTGCTTGCGGTCGATGAAGTCGTCCACCACGCCGCCCTGGATCGGGCCGGGACGGTAAAGGGCGTTCAGAGCGCACAGGTCCTCGATGCGCGTCGGCTGATACTTGCGCAGTATGTCGCGCATCCCGGCGGATTCAAACTGGAACACGCCGCTCGTGAACCCGCGCGAGAAGATCTGGTAGGTCTTTTCGTCGTCGAGCGGCAGATCGTCAATTGAGATCTTCCGTCCGGTCCGCGCCTCGATCATTTCGAGCGCGTCGTAGACGATGTCGAGCGTTGTCAGGCCGAGGAAGTCCATCTTGAGAAGCGCCAGCTTCTCCAGCCCCGACATGTCGTACTGCGTAACAATTTCGTCTTTGTTCGTCTTGTAGAGAGGAACGAGTTCGCGCAGCGGCACCGGACTGATGACGACACCCGCCGCGTGCATGCCCGCGTTCCGCGCCATCCCCTCGATGCGCAGGCTGACGTCGAGCACTTCCTTCACCCGCGGGTCCTTCCGCGCCGCCTCCTCAAACCCGGGCTCCTGCGCGATCGCGTCTTTCAGCTTGATGTTGAGCTGGTTCGGAACCAGCTTCGTGACCCGGTCCACCTCGCCGAAGGTCATGTCGAGCGCGCGCCCGACGTCCTTGATCGCCGCCCGCGCGGCCAGCGAGCCGAAGGTGATGATCTGCGCCACCTGTTCGCGGCCGTACTTCTCGGTGACGTACTGAATCACCTCGCCGCGCCGCCGCGTGTGGAAGTCCACGTCGATATCGGGCATCGACACGCGCTCGGGGTTGAGGAACCGCTCAAACAGCAGTCCGTACTGCAGCGGATCGACGTCGGTGATGCCCATGGCATAGCTCACCAGGCTGCCCGCCGCCGAGCCGCGCCCGGGGCCGACCGGAATGCCGTTCGATTTCGCGAACCGGATGAAGTCCCAGACGATGAGGAAGTAGCCCGGAAACTTCATCTGCCGGATGATCCCGATTTCGCGGTCGAGCCTTTCTGCATACTCGGCCAGGTCGTGCTTCAGCAGGCCGGCTTTCTGCATGGCCTCGAGCTTCGGCCGCCGTGCTTCGAAACCCTGCCGCACCACGTATTCGAAATACGTGTCGGTCGAGTGACCTTCCGGCACGTCGAAACGCGGGAACGGCTCCTTCACTTTTTCCAGCGACACCTGGCAGCGCTGCGCGATCTCCCACGTGCGGTCGAGCGCGTCCTCCACCTCGCCGAACAGCGTCATCATCTCGTCGCGGCTCTTGAGATAAAAGTCCGGCCGGTCGAAGCGCATCCGGTTGGTGTCCGACATCGTCTTGCCGGTCTGGATGCACAGCAGGATCTCGTGCGCCCTCGCGTCGTCGCGTTCGAGGTAATGGGCGTCGTTGGTGGCCACCAGCGGCAGACCGGTGTCCGACGCCAGGCGGTAGATCAGCGGCAGCACCGCGCGGTCCTTGTCGAGTCCGTGGTCCTGCAACTCGAGGAAGAAGTTCTCCCGCCCGAACAGGTCCGTGTACTCGTACGCCAGACGCTTGGCTTCTTCGTACCGGTCGGCCAGCAGCGTCTCGTTGATGTCGCCGCGCAGGCAC
>JAKAJI010000146.1 GCA_021813825.1 Acidobacteriota bacterium
GAAAATTATTGGCGGCCGGTTTTGGCGGCCGGTTGAGCGGCCAACTCGCTGAGGAGCCAGGCGCGGGCGATTTTCCAGTCGCGCATGACGGTATCGGAGGAGACTTTCACCACCTCGGCGGTTTCTTTGACGCTGAGCCCGCCGAAGAAGCGGAGTTCGACGATGCGGGACTTTCGCGGATCGACCTCGGCGAGGGCGTTGAGCGCGTCGTCGAGGGCGACGAGTTCGCGCGCTTTCACCTGCGCGACGTCGAGCGCCTGGGTGAGATCGAGGGGCTGGGCTTTGGCGCCACGCTTGGCCGCGATGCGGCGGCGGGCGCGGTCGAGCAGGATGCGGCGCATGAGGGTGGCGGAGACGGCGAAGAAGTGCGCCCGATGCTGCCAGTCCAACTCGCGCGCGTTCACCAGGCGGAGATAGGCTTCGTGAACGAGATCGGCGCTTTGGAGGCTATGGCCGGGGCGCTCGTTCTGGAGCAGGCGGGCAGCCACGCGGCGGAGTTCGCGATAGACGCGGGGGGTTAGTTGTTCGAGGGCGGCGGAATCGCCCTGGGCCCAGGCGCGCAGCAGTTGCGTGGTGTCGGCGGTGGAAGAGTCGGGCATTTCCGGGGCGCGTTCTTGAAGAAAGTATAGAACAGCGGGGCAGCGAGATTGGGCCGAAAGTGGCGTAGAATGTGAAGATCCGCGCATATGGGACCGGAGGGGTGGCGGCGGATCGAAGAACTGTACGAGGCGGCGCGGAAGTGTGCGCCGGGCGAGCGGGAGGCGCTGCTGGCGGGTAGCGAACCCGAGATTCGCGAGCGCGTCGAGCGGATGCTCGCAGTGGAATCGGGCGACCAACTGCTCGACACGATGCCGACCTGGGACCCGGAGGAGGATACGGCAACCCGTGTGCAAGGCGCAGAGCGGCTGGGTCCGTATCAGATCGAAGAGCAGATCGGCGCGGGCGGCATGGGCACGGTCTACCGCGCGATTGATACGCGACTCGGGCGCACGGTAGCCATCAAGATCGCCTCCGCGCGTTATAGCGAACGGTTCCTGCGGGAAGCCCGCGCCATCGCCACGCTGAACCATCCCCATGTGTGCACGCTGCACGACATCGGGCCGAATTACCTGGTGATGGAGTTTCTCGAGGGCTCGACGCTGGCGGCTGAGATCAAGAAAGGTCCGCTCGCGCCGGAACAAGTTTGCCGGTACGGGGCGGAGATTGCGGGCGCGCTGGCCGAGGCGCATGCGCTGGGAATTGTGCATCGCGACCTGAAGCCGTCCAATGTGATGCTGACGAGGCATGGCCTGAAGGTTCTGGATTTCGGGCTGGCGAAGATGATTTCGGCGACCGGGATCACGGAGACGCACGCGGTGGTTGGCACGCCGGCTTACATGGCGCCGGAGCAGTTGGAAGGGCAGGAGCAGGCGGCGGCCACGGATCTTTTCGCGCTGGGGTTGGTGTTGTACGAGATGTCGGTGGGGCGGCTTCCGTTCCCGGGCGCGTCGTTTGGGCGGATGCTTTCAAGCGGGGCGCCTCCCTCGGTGCCGGCGCCGTCGCGGGAGCGGGCCGGCGTTCCGCCGGAGTTGGATGGGCTGGTGAGCCGGCTGCTTGAAAAGGATCCGGCGAAGCGTCCTCAGTCCGCCGGCGAAGTTTCGCGCGAGTTATCGATGCTTGCCGGCCGGATCGCCGCGCCGCCGGGAAGGCTTCGATGGCGGCCTGGCTATGCGGTCGCTGCCGCCTCGGTCTTGCTGCTCGGGCTCGCGGCGTGGCTCTCGGTTCGCTCGAAGGGGACTGACGCTGAACCGCCGGCAGCCGGCGGGCCGGCGTCTTATGTGCAGCTCACCAGTTTCACCGACTCGGCCGTGAATCCCGTGCTGTCGCCCGACGGCAGGATGCTCGCCTTCTATCGCAGCGCGAATCCCTTCCAAACTCCCGATCAAATCTGGCTGAAGATGCTGCCCGATGGCGAGCCCGTGCAGGTGACGCACGATCCGCGACAGAAATACGGCATTGCGTTCTCCCCGGACGGTTCGCGCATTGCGTATAGTGTTTTCCCCGATCCGCCCGCTCTCTTCCGGACCTACACGGCTTCGGCGCTGGGCGGCGATTCCGAACTGCTGTTGCCGAATGCGTCCGGGCTGACGTGGGTGGATGACGGCCGGTTGTTGTTTTCGCGGATCCCGGCGGGCGGGATCCACATGGGCATTTTCACTTCGAACCTGGACGGGAGCGGGCTGCGCGAAATTTACGAACCGGAGATGCAGCGCGGCATGGCGCACTACTCGTATCCATCGCCGGATAAGAAGTGGCTGTTATTAGTGGAAATGGTTTCCGCCTGGCAGCCATGCCGCGTGATTCCCTTTTCCGGCGGCTCGCGGGGGAGGCAGGTCGGGCCGGCGGACGCTCCTTGCGTGGCCGCGGCGTGGTCCCCGGATGGGAAATGGGTGTATCTGAACGGCCTGGTCGCCGGCCAGTATCATTTGTGGCGCCAACGTTTCCCCGATGGGAAGCCGGAACAAGTGACTTCCGGCTCGACGGAAGAAGAGGGCATTGCCATGGCGCCGGATGGGCGGTCGCTGATCACTTCGATCATGACCCGCCAAAACTCGTTGTGGATTCATGACTCGATGGGCGAGCGGCCTCTTTCGAGCGAAGGGTACGTGGACCCGGTGCTACCCAAGTTCAGCCGGGATGGGAAGCATGTTTATTTTTTGCTCCGGCGCCAATCGCCCGAGTCGCCGGCTGAGTTGTGGCGCGCCGACATCGCCAGCGGGAAGAGCGAAGTGGTGATTCCCGGCGTCTCGATGGGTTCGTTCGATATTTCGAATGACGAAAGAGAGGCCGTTTACTCGCGTGAGCCGGCGGGGACGCCGTCGGAAGTGTGGATTGCATCGCTCGATCGAAGCTCTCCGCCACGCCGGATTGCGGCGGAGGGTGCGACCAGTCCGTTCTTCGCCGCCGGCGACGAGGTGCTTTACCGGTTCACGGAGAGCCATACGTTCTACCTTGGCGCAATGAAGCGCGACGGCACGGGCAAACACAAAGCCTACGCGGGCCGCATCATCGAGATCAACGGCATTTCTCCCGACCGGCGCGTTGCCAACATCGCCGCCGATCTGGGTGGTGGCCCGAGCGGATCGAATGCCGCCGAGGTGGCTTTGTCACTCGAGGACGGCAGCACGCGGCGAATCTGTGACGGGCCGTACGGGTTTACCTGGTCTCGCGATGGGCGCTATCTTTACGTCGAGATCGCCGGGGCGACGCGCACGGGTACTGCCGGCAAGACGGCTGCGATTCCCGTGCCGCCGGGACAGGTTTTGCCGCCGCTGCCGGAGAAGGCGGTGCACGATCCGGCGGAGTGGTTGAACGCGCCCGGTGTGAAGACGTTGGAGCACAGCAGCGTCGCGCCGGGCCCGAGCCCTTCGACCTACGTTTACATCAAGTCATCCACGCACGCGAATCTGTTTCGCATCCCGCTGCGGTAAGGACCGCTATTTCGCAGGGCTGTGAAAATTCACCTCGGGGGCGAGCAGCGCCGTGGCGAAGGCGCGGCCGGCGGGGTTGTTTTGGATGCGGATGCGGCAGTGGTTGAAGGTGACGCGGTCGAGCGAGAGGGGGCCACCGGCGTAGAAGACGGGGATGCGATCGAGGGCGGTGTCGCGGAGTTCGAGGCCGTCGAGAGGCAGGAGGCCGGGGCGGCGGGCGTGGGCGAAGACGGTGGGGGAATTCGTTCCGGCGGGAGGGATGAGGACGTCGAATTCGAGCGTGCCCCAGCGGGGGAGACCGGAGGGACGCCAGAGGGCGCCGGGCGGGGGCGGCGGCACGGGGGCGGGCATGGCTTCCCAGCGGTAGTTTACAAGGGCGGTCGCGGCGCGCCAGGGGAGGTTGTCCGCGTTCGCATCGCCGGATTGCGCGATGAGCGTGGAAAGAGCGCTCGCAAGAGAAGACCGCGGGGCGGGGACGGCGTTGGAGGCGGCGGTGTCGAGATAGGGGATGAGGCGGACGAGGTTGGGCGCGGTGGACAGACGGGCGATCTGGCGGGCGGCGAGGACGCGCTCAAGGGGTGCGGTGGGGCAGAGAGCAGCCAGAACGGCGGCGGCAAGGATCCAGTTTCGTGCGCGGCCGGCGGGGCGTGGTTTGGTGGAAAAGGCCGCTGCGAGGCCGGCAAGCAAGCCGAGAAGGAGAGCCGCGAGCAACGAAGTTTGGGCGAGGCCGAAGGCGAGCAGGGCGGCGGCGGATGCGGCGGCGACGATTCGGGCCGAAGGGAGACGGCGGGGATCAGGCCGGAATACGAGCCAGAGGGCGAAGGCGGCGCAGGCGAGGGCGGAGGCGAGGCGCGCCGCCTCGAGCAGAACGAGGGCCTCGTTGGGTAGGCCGAGGGCGGCGGCGGCGCGGAGGGGAAGACGGGCGGCAAGCGCGAGCGCGGCGGGCGTGAACAGGGCCGCCCGGGCGCTCAGGCGATGATTCCTTTCCGCACGGCGTAGAGGATGAGTTCGGGAAGGCTGTGCAGGTTGAGCTTCTGCATAATGTTGCCGCGGTGGGTTTCGACGGTGTAGGGGCTCAGGTTGAGGAGTTGGGCCGCTTCCTTGCTGGAGCGGCCTTCGGCGAGGAGTTGGAAGATTTCGCGCTCGCGCGGGGTGAGGAGTTCGTAGCTGTCCTCGCCGCCGCGCTGCTGGAGTTGGCGGATGTAGTCGTCGATGAGCATGCGGCTGAGGGCGGGGCTGAAGAAGGCCTTGCCTTCGTGGACGCTGCGGATGGCCTGGACGAGTTCGGCTTCGGCGGAGTCCTTGAGCAGGTAGCCGCGGGCGCCGGCCTTGAGGGCGCGAAGGAGGTAGCCTTCGTCGGAGTGCATGCTGAGGACGATGGTGGCGATGTGGGGGAAGCGGGCGGCGATCTGGGCGGCGGCGTCGATGCCGTTGAGGACGGGCATGCCGACGTCCATGACGACGACGTCCGGGTTGAGCGCGGCGGCGGCTTCGACGGCTTCGCGGCCGTTGGAGGCTTCGCCGACGACCTGGAGGCCGGCGTGGCGTTCGAGCAGGAGGCGCAGACCCGCGCGCAGGACGCGGTGGTCATCGGCGAGAAGGATGCGAATGTCGGTCATCAGGAGTGAGCAAGTGCGGGTTCGGGATGGGGCAGCGGGAGTTCGGCGGAAAGCAGGGTGCCGCGGCCGGGGCGGGAGTCGATGCGGAGCGTGCCGCCTAAGTGGGCGACGCGCTCTTCCATGCCGACGAGGCCGAGGCCGCGCTCGAGTTGGGGGTTGAAGCCCTTGCCGTCGTCCTGGACGGTGAGCAGGAGCGAGTTGGCTTCCTGGCGGACGACGACGCGGACGGTGGTGGCCTCGGCGTGGCGGGAGCAGTTGTGGAGGGCTTCCTGGACGATGCGGTAGATGCTGGTTCTGTATTCGTCGGGGAGGTCTTCGGCGAGGCCGGCAGCGGCGACGTGAACGCGGAGGCCGGTGCGCTTGGCGACTTCGCGGGCCTGCCACTGGAGAGCGGGGACGAGGCCAAGGTCGTCGAGCATGGAGGGGCGGAGCAGGAGGGCCATGTTGCGGACGTCGGCGACGGTGCCTTCGGCCAGCTTCCGGATGGCTGCGATTTGCGGGCTGAGGGTGGGCGCGAGTTCGGGCGGCACGGCCGCGGAGAGGTTTCCGAGGGTGACGAGCAGGGCGGAGAGCGACTGGCCTACCTGGTCGTGCAGCTCGCGGGAGATGGCGCGGCGTTCGCTTTCCTGCGCGGACACGAGGCGGGCGGAAAGCTCCTTCAGTTCTTCGCGGGCGAGGGAGATTTCGCGGAAGCGTTCGGAGGTTTCGGCTTCGAGCGTGAGGATGCGTTTCATGCTGTAGCCGGCGAGCACGAGGCCGAGCAGGAGGGTGCCGGCGAGGGTGAGGCCGAGGCGGATTCGGAACTGGGCGAACAGTTCGGCGACCTGGCTGTCACCGGCATTCAACTGCTGCTCGTTGACCGCGGCGATCTGGTCGGCGATATCGAGCATGGCGGTGCGGCGCGGGAAGACTTCGTCGCTTAGGAAGTGATAGCCGCGGGCGCGGCGCTCGGCAACGTTCCAGTTCAGCGCGGGTTCGAGCAGGCGCCAGTATTCATCGATCTCCTGGCGGAGGCTGTTGAACGGGCCAGTGAGCGAGGGGGCGATGAGGCCGGCGTAGGCATCGAGGGCCTCGTTCATGTCGTGGCGGGCGCGGGAGAGGCTGCGGCGGTGGCTTTCGGCGTCTTCGCTTTCCGGCTCGAGAACATAGTCACGGACGTAGGTGCCGGAGAGGTAGAGGTCGGAGCGGATCTGGTTGAGGAGGCGGTTGCGATGGAGGAAGTCCCGGCGGATGGCGTCGTTGCGGGTCTGGATTTCCCGCAGGACCTCGATGGAGTCGAAACCGGCGACGGCCATGAGGAGAAGAAGTCCACCGAATGCGGCGAGTAGGAGGAACCGCGTGGGGCGGCGCCGGAGTTCGGTGGAGAGAATTTTGCGGCCAGGCATCTATCGGAGGGCGAGATTGCGGTTCGCTGTCTTCAATATAGAACGGGGAGGGAGGAGGAAGAAGCAAGGAGCCGGAAGCAAGGAGCCGGGACTCAGGTGGTCCACATCTGTTCGGCGTCGGAGCGGCGGACGTAGTTGGCGTCGATCGCGGCGGGGTCCTGGGCGCGGCCGAGGGTGAGTTCGATGGCGGCCAGCGTCGCGAGGGCGCCGGCGAGGGAGCGGGGGACGAGGGTGACGGGGGAGTTGGCGAAAGGCGTGGCCTCGATGGCGGCGGCGAAGGGCGTGAAATCGTGGGCCAGAAACTCGAGGCGGGAGGCCGGCAGGGTTTCGAGCCAGGAGGAGAAGACGTCGACGGTTTCCGGGGTGACAAGGTTGCCTTGGGCGTCGTAGAGGGCGCCGTAGATCTGGCCGCGGCGGGCGTCGAGCAGGGGCGCGCGGAGAGGGTGCGTGCCGAAGGAGGCGAGCAGGCGGAGGCGGGAGAGGGCGACGACGGGCGCGCCGGTGGCTTCGGCGAGACCTTTGGCGGCGGCGAGGCCGACGCGGAGGCCGGTGAAGGCGCCGGGCCCGGAGACGGCGGCAAAGCAGCGGATATCCGGGTACGATGCGCCGTGGCGGGCGAGCAGGGCTTCGATCTGCGGGAAGAGAATGCCGCTGAAGCCTTCGGGCGCGTAGAGGGGAATTTCTTCGAGGACGGCGCCTTCCGAATACAGGGCGAGCGAGCCGAATTCGCCGGCGGTGTCGAGCGCGAGGATCATTGGCTGAGACCGTAGCCGCGGTCGACTTCGTAGAGCTTGCCGTTCGCGTTGAGGCCGTAAAGGCGGAGGATCATGTTGGCGGGGTAATGGACGCCGAGGTGGGGCGGGATGGTGAATTCGCCCTGGGCGCCGGTGGCCAGCACGCGGAAGCCGTCACCTTCGCCGGGCACTTCACCGGTCCAAAGATAGAGCATGGTGCGGGTGGCGCGGGACTGGCGCGTGAGGTGGGCCTCGAAGGGGATGGATTTGCCGGTGGGCAGCGTGTCGGCGGAAGGCTGCGTGATCTGGTAGACGAGCTTGTCGGGATTGCCTTCCACTTCCTGCATGGCGATGTCTTTCGATTCGAAGTAATAAGACTGAAGCATTGATTCTTTCTCGCCTTCGCGCGAGACGCGGAGCACCCAGGGGTGGGAGTTATCGGGCGGTTGGCCGGTGTAGTGCTCGCCGTGGTACTTCTTCTTTTCCCACTGCGTTTCGCCGGTGAGCGGGTTGAGCCAGGCGACGTCGTAGCTGTGTTTTTCGACCTCGATTTCGACCGGCGGGCCGGGGTGGTCGATGAAGAGGATGTATTCGACGCCTTCGAGGGCGATGGCGCGGCCGCCATCGACGTAGTAGTAGGGCTCGAGTTCCCAGTGGCGCGAGTCGGAGATGAAGTCGTACCAGATCTTGGCCTCGAACTGCTCGCGGCCTTCAAACATGGGGTACTGGCCGTCGGCGGTTGCGTCCCAGAGGCGTTTGGCGGTGGTGATGCCGATGAAGGGGACGGCGTAAAGCTGGTGTTCGATCTGGGCGAGTGCGTCGTCGCCGGGTTCGGTATTGCGCTCGATGATGAAAGTCATCCAGCCGTCGTTGAGCAGCGGGGCGGAGGTGCGGAGGGCGCCGGTGGAGCGGGGGTGCTGGTAGCCGTCGAACTGTTTCAGTTCGTCGCCGAGTTCTTTGAGGAGGGCGCGGCTGCCGGGGTAGTTTTCAAATTCGCGGAAGCCTTCCCAGGTGACGTTGAAGGGGGCGTAACGGCCGGCGAGAAAGCGGAGCAGGAGGCGGCGGGACGCGGCGTCGGGAGTGAGGGCGACGAGGTCGGCGGGGGTGTCGGCGAGCAGCAGGTCGGCGGTGATGCCGAAGGCGTTGATGGCGCGGATGCGGCGGTCGAGTTCGTGGAAGAATTCGATGTTCGGGCGGCCGTTTTCAAAGACGAGGGAGCGGTCGCCTGCGTTGCCGAGCAGCGATAAACGCAGATGAGTGAATTTGTCTTTGACGGTTTGGGCGAGGCGGGCGTCGAATTGGGCGCGGGGGACGAAGGCGAGGCGGTCGGCGATGTCGGCGAGCCAGAGGTGGGCTTTTTTGTTGGCGGTCTGCCAGTGGTGGACGTTGGCGGCATGGACGAAGCCGGGGAAGTTGCTGGGGGTGGACTGGAAGCTGCGTTCGGCGCCGTTGAGGGTGGAGAGGCCGCCGGAGATGCGGTAGGTCCAGAGACCGTCGACGATGGGGGTGAGGCGGAGGATCATTTTCTGGCCGCCGTCCCAGAAGGCGGGGATGCGGTAGGTGGTGAAGCGGGGGGAGCGGAGTTCGGCGTAGACTTCGAGGTCGCGATAGGGGTCGGGGTGGGCGGCGGCCTCGGCGGGGCTGAAGTCGAGCACGACGTCGCAGGAGGAGCCGGCGGCGGTGCCGGCGCAGGGGTCCTGGGCGCGCAGGAGCGCTGGGGCGAGGGCGGCGGCAAAGAGGAAGAGGGTCGCGGGCAGCCTGGCCCGGCGCGCGCGAGACATCGACACCAGTATCGCGCGGCGGGAGGGTTCGAGTAGGCTGGTGGTATGCGTAGCGTGGCGTGGTTGCTGGTGTTGCCGCTGCTGGCCGGGGCGCAGACGCCGCGGCCGCGCGTGGTGCGGGCCTCGGGCGAGGCGGTGGTGACGGCGCCGCCGGACCGGGCGCGGATCGACATCGGGGTGGTGACGGAGGCGGCGACGGCGGAGGAGGCGGCCCAGAAAAACGCCGAGCAGAGCGCGGCGGTGATTGCGAAATACAAGCCGCTGGTGGGCGCGGCGGGGACGCTGAAGACGGTGAATTACGCGCTCGAGCCGAACTACGTCTACCAGGCGGGCCAGCCGCCGAAGATCCGGGGCTACCGGGCGAGCAACACGGTGGAAGTGACGATGGACGATGTGTCGAAGGTGGGGCAGGTGATCGACGCGGCGGCGGGGGCGGGTTCGAACGAGATCCGGTCGATCCGGTTTGAGTTGAAGGACGACAGCGAACTGCGGCGCAAGGCGCTCGAGATGGCGGCGAAGCGGGCGCGGGCGAATGCCGAGGCGATCGCGGCGGCGCTGGGCGTGCGTGTGATCGGGTTGGCGGAGGCCGAAAGCGGGGAAGCCGCGCCGCGGCCGGTGCGGATGATGGCGACCATGTCGATGAAGGCGGAGACGCCGGTGCAGGCGGGAGAGATCGAGGTGCAGGCGACCGTCACGGTTGCGCTTGAAGTGGAAAAATAGGCGTCAGGCGCCCGAAAGGCGCGGGAGGCGGAAGATGCGGCGACGGACGCTGTTGTGGATGGCGCTGGGCGGCCTGGTGCGGGCCCAGGAATCCGGCGAGCAGGGCCTGGGGCAAGGGAAGCTGCTGGTGGCTTCGCGCGAGTTGCGGGACCCGAATTTTGCCGAGACCGTGGTGCTGCTGATCGAGATGAACGGGCAGGGCACGGTGGGGCTGGTGATCAACCGGCGGACGAAGGCGACGCTCGAGAAGGTGCTGACGCTTCCGGCGGGTTCGAAGATCGGCTCGGATCCGGTGTACTCGGGCGGGCCGGTGCAGAGTTCGGCGGCGCTGGCGCTGATGCGGAGCGCGACGGCGGTGGACGGCGCCCGGCACGTCAGCGAAGACATCTACGTGGTTGCGACAAAGCCTTTGCTTGACAAGGCGCTGGCCGAGAGCCGGGACCCGGGGCATTTTCGCGTGTACCTGGGTTATGGCGGATGGGCGCCGGGGCAACTGGAGGCGGAGGTTGAGTTGGGGGCGTGGCGGATATTGACCGCCCGGAGCGGGCTGGTGTTCGACGACGATCCAGACTCGCTGTGGGACCGGCTGCACCGGCTTTCGCACACCGAGATCGCGATGGCGCGCGTGTAAAGGTCTGGTCAGATCCAGCCGTGAAGTTTGTACCAGGCGAATTTTGTGGTTTCCAGTGACAGGTCGCAGAAGACGCGCCAGCGCTCCGGCCAGAAGTTGACGCGCTTGAGAGCGTCGGGCAAGTAGCAGGGCACGACGTCGAGGCCGGCTTTGCGGAAAGCGCGCGCGGCGCGGAGGCTGTGATAGTCGCTGGTGAGGAGGACTTTGACGCCGGGGGTGTGGGCGAGCAGGCGCGCGGCTTCGACGGCGTTGGTGCGGGTGGAGGTGGAGTTGGTTTCGAGGGTGATATCTTCGGCGGGGATGCCCTGGCTGACCAGGAAGGCCTTCATGGGCGCCGAGACGGGTGTCTTGGGGGGACCGCCGCTGACGAGCACCTGGTGAAACGAGCCGGAGCGCCAGGCGAGGACGGCGTAGATGCAGCGCCAATAGGAGGTGACGCCGATGACGCCGGTGTCGAGGCTGTCGCCGCCGAGGACGATGAGGATGTCTCCCTTGGGGTCGCGGTAGGGAACGCTGAGCAGGCGCGTCCAAGC
>JAKAJI010000147.1 GCA_021813825.1 Acidobacteriota bacterium
GTGCGGGCTTGACTTACGGTCTGGCGCTGGAGATCGGGGACGAAGTCGGAGAAGGGATTATTGCTGGGATAGTAGTTATAAGCGTCGCGGCGGACGAAGGCGCCGAGGGTAAAGACGGTACTCGAATTGAGGACGCGGTTCCAGGACGGCGCGAAGTTTATGGTCTGGATTTGCGAGCGCTGGTCGGTTGGGCCGACGGGCAGGCCGTTGGGGCCGAGGCCACCGCTGTTTACGACAAGGCCGGACCAGGCGTCGGCGGTTTGGGAGTCGTAGGAATTTGGCGTCTGGAACCAGGATCGGCTAAAGCCGAGGTTGACGGTGACGCTATCGTTTTCGGTTGGCTTCAGGTCGAGGCGGTCGAACACGTTCTGCTGATTGCCGTGGTCGTGGAAGATCTGGAATTCCGGCGTGTCGAGGAAGCGGCCGGTGTCCATTCCGTTGGCGGAGATGAAATTGCCCCAACTGTTGCCGCCGTAGGCGAGGTCGAAGGCGCCGTTTGAGGATCCGAAGGATCCGTAGGACGCGGTCACGTCGCCGTGGGGTTGCGTTACTCCGAGGCCGGAGCGGGTTGTTACTACGATAACGAGGCTTGTCTTGTCGCCGTATTCGGCGGGCGGGGCGCCTTCGATGACTTCCATGGACTGTACGGCGTCTGTCGGGATCTGGTTGGAGAAGACTTTACTTTGCTGGTCGGTGATCGGCTGGCCGTCGAGGGAGAAGGAATTCTGCGCGTGATCGCCCAAGCCGTGGAACAGGCCGTTGGAGTCGGCAGTTACACCGGGCGAGGCAAGCGTCACTAGGGAACTGAGGGATGAAGAAGCGCTTTCGAGCGGTAGTTTGTCGATAAGTTGGCGGTCGATGTCGGTGTGAGTGGATGGGTCAGTTTCGACGAGGTCGCCCGCGGATTCCGATACGGTCACGGTGGTCACCGCCGTGGCGAGCGGTAGGGTTAATGTGTTGAGGGTTATGGGCACGGCGGAGCGGATATTCACGTCCACGGAGGCAACCTGGAAGCCGGCAGCCGACGCGGTGAGGTGGTAGTTATTGAACGGAAGATTGGTGAAGACGAAACGTCCCTGCGCGTCGGTGAGGGCAACGCGCACGTAGTGAGAGACGGGATTCTCGATTTCCACCGTTGCGGCCTTGATGGCGGCGCCCGAGGGGTCGACGATGGTTCCGCGGACAGCACCAGCGGGCTGTGCCCACAGAGGCCCCGAGAACAGTAGGACGACCATAGCTATCGACTGATGATTCTTTGACACCCAGCTAAATCCTTTCTGACCGATGACGCTTCTGAAAAGCAGCGGCGGGCACAGGGTCGCGAACGGCCGGCGCTGCGGTTGGGTTCAGGCGGAGGCGGAAAGCGGGGTTAGGCGGGTGGAGCGCGGGACGGCGAATAAATCGGCACGGGCCGGGTCCGCCGGGCTCTTTCCCTCATGGGCTCGCGCCACTTGGCGCCGGCGGGCGCATCGAACGTTGTAACGGGTGTCTGAAGGACAGCCATCTGGCCGGCCTGGCAGATGGGGCAGCACTGATGGTGCGGGCTGCCGTGGTTGTCCTCGTGCTGGTCTACCGCGCCGACGGTCTGCACACTGACCATACACAGCACCAGCGCCAACACAGCGATTTGGTAGACTTTGCGCACCTTCAGATGAAGGGTAAACGTATCCCGGGCGCTCCCGGTTTCAGAAGAAGTGGAAGATGCGATCGGCGATGCCAGGCCTGCGACCGGATTAACTGCGGCTTGCGGCCCGTAAGCGCGGCCATAGCAAGCAGGACCGTGGCGAGGACCAAAGCGTGCGAAGCACTCCGGGTCTGATGCCGAGGCTGAAATCGCGCAGAGCCCGGGTCTTGCCGCGATCGGCCTTACTTACCTGCTCAATGGTCAGATGCAATCGAATGGCCCCTCGAATCCGTCTGTCGAAGTGTCCCACAACGGCGGGATCGGGTTCGAGGGGCGAACCGCGTTATTGGGTGCGGAGCCCGAAGCCGGCGCCGATCGGCAATTCTACGCCCAGAAACCGCAGAATTCCCGACCGGACCGCACCGGCGAACTGCAGCAACGTTGTCCGCATTGTCGTCCCCTCCTTTCGTTGGAAAATGGCGCGTGCTTCAACCGCGGATGAAGCCGGCAAGCTGGAGCACGCGAAACCCCAGCAGACCGAACATGAGCAGCAGATAGCCGCGCAGAGCCAGAAGGCAAATTCGCACGATGGCGGTCATGCGCATGGGGCCGAGGGCTTCGAGATCCACTTTCTGCTCAGGCGCGTCGTCGAGCGGATGCACCACATGAAATGTCGTCCGTGTTTCCTGTTCTTTGCAATCGAAGTCTACGTGCATTTCTTGCCTCCTTCTACTCGTTGGGAAATAATCGCGGCGCTGCGACCTGCGCGGCGAGCAGCAGGGACAGGGCAAACAGGAGCACCACGATGGTCCAGTTGACTATGTTGTTCCAGCTCCGGTTGACGAAGCGGTCGCCGAGCAACTCGCGGTCGCTTAACAGAAGCTGGAGGAAGATGATTGCCGATGGCAGCATCAGGCCTGCGAGCACCTGCACGCTGAGAATGATGAGTTGGAGCGGTGCACGCGGGATGAGCACGACGGCCGCGGCCGCCGTCACGCACAGCGCGTAAACGGCGTAGAAACCCGGCGCTTCGCGGACCGGCTTTTGCAAGCTGTGCGCCCAGCCGCGCACTTCGCCGTAGGCCCAGGCGCTCGACAACGAAATGGTTGTGGCGCCGAGCACCGCGGCGTTGATCATGAGCAGCAGGATCGCGTTCTTCCCAATCGGGCCGAACAGCGCGCCCAACTGCACGGCCATCTGGGCGGGATCCGTGAAGTTCCAATGCCGCTCGAACCCGGCGGCGCCCACCAGCATCATGCAGCCGGCGACGAGAATCGTGAACACCGCGCCAATGAAGGTATCGAGCCGGGCCCAGCGGAGGTCGGCGAAGCGGAGGCGCTTGTCGGCGACGCAGCTTTGCTGGAAGAACAACTGCCAGGGCGCGATGGTTGTGCCGACGATGGCAATCACCAGGAAGAGCCAGGAAGCGGTCAGGCCGGATTCGGGCGGCAATGGGAGGAGCGCGTGGCGCACCACCTCGCCGGCCGGCGGCGCCATCCGGAATGCGATGGCGAACCACGCCAGATCGAGCAGGCAGAGAAAGAGCACGATGCGTTCCCAGCGGCGGTAACTGCCGGTAAGTGCGAGCGCGGTGAGCGCCACGGCCGCGATGGGCACGCCCCAGACGGGCGGAACGCCGAGTTGGTCGACGGCGAGCGCGATGGCAGCAAATTCGGTGACCAGGGTCAGGAAGTTCACCAGCAGCAGGTCGGCCAGCGAGAATCTTCCCCACCACTTGCCGAAACGGCGGTAGATCATGGCCGCGTGGCCTTCGCCGGTGGCGATGCCGAGGCGGACGACCATCTCCTGGACGAAATAAGAGATCGGAAGCAGCAGGAGAAGCAACCACAGCAGGCGCGTGCCGTAGCGCGCTCCGGCTTCGACGTACGTGGAAACGGCGCCGGCGTCGTTGTCCGCTTCCATGACAATCAGGCCGGGGCCGAAGACCATCAGGAAGGTGAGCGCGTGCGCGGCCCACTTACTGGAGACCTGCTTCGATTTCAGTTTTGGTTGTGCCGGCGGCGCCTGAGCGCCGGGATAGAGCAAGTTCGCCATGGCCTTTTCCCAGCCGAGGCGGCAGAGTAGATACGGAGAAGTGGGCTCGGCCCGCACCTAAGGGCGGCGGCGCACTTCAAGCTGCTTGGGTTTCCGTTCGAGTTATGGCGCGGGAAGCAGACGCGGCCAATTCAGGCGGGCATCGGAGACGGAGGCTCGGCTGATTCGGCGTCAGTTTGCTGTTCGCGCAATATACTCACACTGCCGTCGGACATCGATGGGCCTCCTTTCTCCAGAGATTGGACCCGGCACTTGCTTTGGGTCCCTTTCAGGATATACCGGCGCCGGAGGTTTCGTAAAGACTTCCCTGAAAGTATTTCCAATTCGAGAGTCATCGTTGCGCCGGGATCCGCGCGAGAATATTTCTTGAGCGCGAAGCGCGCAGGGTGGCATCGAACATCTTAAGGAGCGACATAGGTCCGGCACCTCGGCATGACTCGCGAAAAACAGACTCCGGCTTGGATGAAGTACACGCTGTGGCTGGCGGCGCTGTATAACGTGGCCTTCGGGATGTGGGCGATTCTTTTCCCGCAGGCGGCGTTTCAGCTTGCCGGCATGGACGCGCCGCGGTATCCGGAGTTGTGGCAGTGGCTTGGGATGGCCGTGGGCATATACGGACTGGCCTACTTTGCCGCCGGATTCGATCCGACTCGCCACTGGCCTGTGGTGATGGCGGGGTTGACGAGTAAGGTGTTGGGGCCGGTGGGATTCGCCTGGGCGGCTTGGAAGGGGCATCTGCCGTGGAACTTCGGCTGGGCGATGGTTCCGAACGACCTCATCTGGTGGGGGCCGTTTGCGGCGATCCTGTGGCAGGCTTACACGGATTCGCTGGACGGGCGGCGGATCGCTTCGCCGGAGATCCAGCGGATGGCGCTGCGGGCGCGAACGCAGGTGGGCACGACGCTACTGGATCTTTCTGCCGAGTCGCCGTTGATGCTGGTGTTTTTGCGGCACTTCGGCTGCACTTTCTGCCGCGAGGCGCTGGCGGACCTTGCGGCGCAGAGGCGGGCGATCGAGGCGCTTGGTGTGCGCATCGCACTGGTCCACATGAGCTCGGAGGCCGCCGCCGAGCGGTTTTTCACGCGGTACGGTTTGGCAGACATCGATCGCGTGAGCGACCCGAACCAGAACCTGTACCGGGCGTTCGGCCTGGCGCGCGGGCGGCTGGGGCAGTTGTTCGGGCCGAAGGCGTGGATCCGCGGATTCGAGGCGGGAATTCTGCGGCGGCACGGGATCGGCCTGCTCCAGGGCGATGGCTTTCAGATGCCGGGTGTGTTCCTTGTGTTTCACGGGGAAGTGATTACAAGCTACCGGCATGTGAGCGCGGCGGACCGGCCGGATTACCTGGCCATCGCGGAGGGCGAGGTGGGCGGAATTTCGCCGACGCGCCGGGCTGCGGGGTGAACTACGCCTACTTGCCGATGCAGAAGGTCGAAAAGATGCGGTTGAGGATGTCGTCCGCCGTGGTGGCGCCGGTGATGGAGTCGAGCGGGCGGAGGGCGGCGTAGAGATCGAAGAGCAGCATCTCGTGCGGGAGGCCGGCGGAGGTGGCGGCGGCGGCCTGCTTGAGCGCGGCTTCGGTCTCCTTCAAAAGCTGCTCCTGGCGGAGGCTGGTGATGAAGCCGCTTTCGAGCGAGGCGGGCGGGGCGACTTCGGCGCGGATGCGGGCGCGGAGCACGCCGATGCCTTCCCCGGTTAAAGCCGAGACGCGGACGGCCTCTTCGGGCAGTTCGGCGAGGCAGGGCAGGTCGGATTTATTGGCGGCGAGCAGATAGCGGCCGCGCGCGCGGGCGCGTTCGATCAGCGAAAGGTCAGTTGCATCGAGCGGGACGGAGGAGTCGAGAACGACGAGGGTCAGATCGGCGTCGGCGATCGCTTGATAGCTTCGTTCGATGCCCAGTTTCTCTACGCGGTCTACCGAGTCGCGGATGCCGGCCGTGTCGACGAGGCGGACAGGAAGGCCTTCGAGGGAGAGCGTTTCGCTGACGAGGTCTCGCGTGGTGCCGGGAATTTCGGTGACGATGGCGCGGTTCTGTTCGAGGAGGCGGTTGAAGAGGCTGCTTTTGCCGGCGTTCGGCTTGCCGGCGATGGCGAGCGTGAAGCCGTCGTGCACCAGTTTGCCGTAGGCGAAGCTCGAAGCGAGGGAGGCGACCATGACGCGGAGCGGTTCGATGCGGCGGAGGATTTCCGAGGTTGATGCGACGCTGACGTCGTCTTCGGCGAAGTCGATGCCGGCTTCGAGGAGGGCGATGAGTTCGAGCAGTTGTTCCTTCAGTGGGGCGATGCGGCGGGAGACCGAGCCTTCGGCTTGCTGCGCGGCGACCTGGGCCTGATAGAGTGTGGTGGCCTCGATGAGGTCGCGGACGGCTTCGGCCTGGGCGAGATCGATGCGTCCGTTCAGGAAAGCGCGAAGGGTGAACTCGCCGGGGCCGGCCAGGCGGGCGCCTTCTTCGACGCACCGGGCCAGGCAATGCCGGAGGACGACCATGGCGCCGTGGCAGGCGATTTCGACGACGTCTTCGGCGGTGTAGGAGCGGGGAGCGGCGAAGTAAGTCACGACAACGCGATCGACGGCGCCGCCATCGGGTGCGGTGAGGCGGGCCAGCGTTGCGGTCCAGGGCTGCCACGAAGGGGCGGCAGGGAAGTCGAGCACGCGCGCGGCGATGTGGCGGGCCTGGGCGCCGGAGAGGCGCACGATGCCTAAGCCGGAGCGGCCCGGCGCGGTGGCGATGGCGGCGATGGTGTCGCCGGTCGAGTAAGTGGAGGTGAAGGTAGAAGGATCTGGCACGAAGTCGCGCCGCTTGTGTTACCGGCCGCGCGGCGGACCCGAACGGCGCGGTCCGCGGTCCCTGCGGTCACGGCCCCGATCGCGATCATGGCCGCCACGGCCCGGAGGTCCACTGCGGCCCGGAGGTCCGTTGCGTCGTCCGAAGGCGGGTTCGCGCGGCTCGGGTGGGCGGATCGGCTCGGGTACGGTGGTCATCTCGGAGGGGACGATGACAACCTGGCGGATCGGGCCGGTGCCGGTGCTTTCGCTGCGCACGTCCGTCTCTCCGCGGAGGCTCAAGTGGATGATGCGGCGCTCGCGGCTGCTCATCGGGTTGAAATGGAACGGTACGCGCGTTTTCTTGACCTTCTCGGCGGCGGTGATGGCGCTGAGGCGAAGTTCCTCGATGCGCATCAGGCGGTAGTCGTTGGCGTCGAAGCAGAGCTTGGAGTGATCCTCGCTGGGAATGCGGAGCGCCTCCATGGTGAGGTGCTCGAGAGCGAGCAGAAGCTCGGCGCGGTTGGCGAGGAGCAGATCGACGTCATCGCCACTAAAGCGGACCACGAGTTCGGGGTCTTCGAACTCGGGCCGGGCGTGCGTGCCTTCAACGAGGTCGAAATACAACTCGAATCCTGTGATGCGCAGCAGGGGGCCAAGAAAAGCTTCGATGCGGGGGCCGTATTCGGCGATGGTGTACTTGAGGTTATCCACGTTCGGTCATGCCTTGGAGAGCTTCTTGCGCGGCTGCGATGGCGGTGGTGGGGGCGCGACGGCAACCGGGGCGCTAGTCCGGTTCATCATCCACTGCGTGACAATACCCACCAGATTGCTAGTCAGCCAGTATAGCACCAGGCCACTGGATTGATAGTAGAAGAAGAAGCCGAGCAGCAGCGGGGTGAACATCATGATCTTGGCCTGGGAAGGATCCGTCGTGGGGTTTGGCGTGAGCTTCTGGACCAGGAACTGGGTGATGATCATGACGGTCGGCAAAATGCGGATCGGCAGGTGCTCGGGTTGGGAAAGATCGGTGACCCAGAGCCAGGGAGCGTGCCGGAGTTCGATGGTGACGCCAAGGACCTTGTAGAAGGCGTAGAGCAGCGGCAACTGCAGCAGCATGGGTACGCAACCGCCGACGGGGTTGACGCCGTGTTTTTTGTAGAGGTCCATGACCTCCTGGTTCTTTTCGGCGTTCCGCGGATCGTTGAGCTTGACGTTTTTGTACTTGGCGTTGATGGCCTGAATTTGGGGCTGCAGGGCCTGCATCTTCTTGGCCGACTTCATGCTGGAGAAGCGCAGCGGCAGCACCGCGATATTCATGAGGATGGTGATGATGATGATCGACCAGCCCCAGTTGTGGATGTAGTGGTTGTTCAGGGCCTTCATCACCAGGAAAAGGGGCTTGGCGATGATGCCGAACCAACCCCAGTCGATCAGTTGCTTGAGCTTGGGGTCGACGGTGTTGAGCAGGTCGACGTCCTTGGGGCCGACGAAGAGCGTGAAGCGGTTGAGGCTGTCGCCGCCGACGGCCATGCCGACGTGGGGCTCCATCTTCTTTTCGGTGCCGCGCGGCAGGTTGTCGCCGTAGCTGTCGAGTTCGATGGAGGTGTTGTCGGCGGGGAGGAAGACAGCGGCGAAGTAAGAGTCCTCGAGACCGGCGAAGGTGAAGTCGCCCTTGGCGGAGATGGGCCCGTTCTTGGCGTCTTTGCCGACCTTCACACGGAGTTTGCCGGCGGCGGTTTCGTAGTAGAGGGAGTGCTCGACGGCGGCGGCGTTGATCACCTGCGTGTCGCCGAAGCCGCCGCGCCAGGCGATGAGATGAGGCGCAGGCTTGCCGTTGTCGGTGACTTCGCTCGTGAAGCGCGAGAGATAACTGTTGGCCTCGAAGCGGAAGGACTTGCGGACGGCGAGTCCGCCGCTGGAAAACTCGAAGTCGAAGCCGAGGCCGTTCGGCGCGGGCGTGGCGACGAAGAGGGCCGTGTTCGGGTCGGGCTTCGGTGTGCCGCCGGGGAAGGTGAGCGAGAACGGGGCCGGGACGAGTCCTACGGTGGAGGTGTCGACAAGTTGCAGGGGCTTGCCCGCGCTGTCCTTGTATTTTTTGAGCATCCAGCTCAGAACGACGCCGCCGCGGTTGGAAAAGACAATGTGGTAGTAATTTGTATCGACCGTGTAGGTCTGCTCGGAGGAGGCGACGCGGTCGCCAGCGATGGCGGGCGCCTGCTCGGCCGGCTTCGGCGCGGCGGCGGGTGCTGCGGCGGTTTCCGGTTTCTTGGCCTGCTGCGCGGCCGGTTGCGCGGCGGGCTTAGGCTCGGCCGGGGGCTTGTAGAAATACGGCGTGAGATACAGGACCAGGCCCATCAGCACGAAGGCGATGAGCATACGGACTTCCATGGGAAGGTCGCGGCGCTTGCCGCCCGGCGTGGGTGCGGTGGGCTTTACTGGGGAATCAGGCATGAATGACGCGACCGGCTTATCGAACCGGGTCGAAACCTCCGGCATGGAACGGATGGCACTTGGCCAGGCGCTTGAGGCCCATCCAGACGCCGCGCGCGGCGCCGTAGCGGGTTACGGCCTCGAGCATGTATTCGGAACAGGTAGGGTAAAAACGGCAAGCTGAGGGCAAGAACGGCGAAATGCACCGTTTATAAAAGCGAAGAAGGAGAGTCACCGCGGTTTGCATCGGCTCAACAAGCGCTCCACTTCGCGGACCAATTCGTCGTGGGTTGCATCGAGTACGGCGCGCCTTGGATTGATGACGATGTCCCAGTTTGGCGCGACCGTATCGAGGCGCACGCGCAGAGCCTCGCGGATGCGGCGCCGGGCGCGGTTGCGTTCCACCGCGCGGCCGAAGGCCCGAGGCGTCGTGAATCCGATGCGCGGACCGGGTTCTCCGTTGGCGCGGCCGGTGCGAAGACAGAACGCCGCGAACAGGGGGCCTGAGATGCGAATCCCATCCTGGTAGACCTTACGGAACTCGGCCGGTTTGAGGAGCCTGGCACTTTTGGGATATTTCCAGCCCGGCGGCGGAGTCACCGCACCTTCCGGCGCCTCAATCGGCGTAGCGGACTACGCGCTCGTCACTCACCGTCAGCTTGTGACGGCCTTTGGCGCGCCGGCGCGAAAGCACGGCACGGCCATCCTTGCTCTTCATGCGAGCCCGAAACCCGTGCGTCTTGGCGCGCTTGCGGTTGTTGGGCTGAAACGTTCTCTTCGGCATATGTTCTTATTCTCCGGCCACGCCGCTCGCTCGCGCACGCAAGCCCTGGGACACACCTGTGGTGGGGTGCAAACTTCACTATAGCGGGTTGAAAAAGAAGGTGTCAAACCTACCGGCGCCCATGTTACGCTAGCGGGCGCGTATGCGGGCTCAATATGGCATTTGGGCCGCTGGGCTGCTCGCTCTGGTGGGTATGCTCATCTTCGCGGCGACGGACCCCACCGTAAATGACGCGCCGCGTGATCCCTATATGGTCCAGGCGCAGGCGGACCGGCTTGCGCAGGTAATCCCCACGCTGCCCCCGGATATAAAAGCCATAGGCTACGTGACGGACGCGGCGGCGGGTTCCACGCTCGATGCCACGCTGTTCGGCACGGCGCAGTACACGTTGGCGCCGCTGCTGTTGGAGCGTGGGCCGAACGCGGAGTGGGTGCTGGGGAATTTTTCGACCCCGGCCGGCGAGCAGGCGGCGATCGCCACCCCCGCGCTTCGCCTCGTGCGCGATCTGGGAAACGGCGTGGTGATCTTCCGCCAGAGCGGGCGCTGAGGCGATGGACGTTCTGGCGTGGCTCTGGGCGGTGGCAGTGGGCGTGGCGGCCCTGTGGCTGTTTTGCGAGCGGGACCCGGATGAGCCGCGGTGGGCTTCGGTGGCGTGGCGGACCGGGTGCGGCGCTGCGCTGGGAACGGGTGCGGCGTCGGCTTTGTTTGTGCTGCGCGTGATGGTGGCGCCCGCCTCGCCGCGGGTTTCGCCGGTAGCGGAATTGCTTGTGGATGCGGCCGTGCTTGCGCTGGGTTGGCGCACCAGGAAGCGGCGATCAGCCGCCGGGGCCGGTACGAAGAGAGCCGGGCTGGCCGCCTGGCCGCTGGCGGCGATGCTGGGCGCAGGCGCGCTGTGCGCCGGTTCGGCATTTTCCAGCCT
Source organism: Acidobacteriota bacterium (assembly GCA_021813825.1). Lineage (GTDB taxonomy): Bacteria > Acidobacteriota > Terriglobia > Bryobacterales > Bryobacteraceae > JAJYKC01. The sequence continues at coordinate 10,580 of JAKAJI010000147.1, forward strand.
CATTGCGGCGAATCCGGAAGGAAACTGGGATGCCTGGGCCATTTGGAATCTACGCGCACGGTTCCTGGCCGCTCCGGACGCGGCGGCGCAGTTTGCCTATTCGGCCCGGTTGCAGGGGACGCACCCCGGCTATCCATTACTGCTTTCGGGCTTTGTCGCGCGGTGCTGGAGCTATGCGGGGCTGAGCGGCGGGACGATTGTACCCACCCTTGCGGCGGCTTCGTTTCTTGCGGCGCTCGTGTTGATGGCGGCCGGGGCGGTGAC
>JAKAJI010000148.1 GCA_021813825.1 Acidobacteriota bacterium
CCCACATCTTCATGCCGCGCGACGTCCCCCAGTCCAACTTCATCGAGTGCAAAGCCACCGGCGCGCACGTCACCCTCGTCGACGGCCTCATCAGCGACTGCGGCCGCATCGTCGCCCAACGCAAAGACGCCGAAGGCTGGTTCGAAGTCTCCACCCTCAAAGAGCCCTACCGCATCGAAGGTAAGAAAACGATGGGCTACGAACTCGCCGAGCAGATGGACTTCACCCTCCCCGACGCCATCTTCTATCCCGCCGGCGGAGGCGTCGGCATGATCGGCATGTGGAAAGCCTTCGCCGAGATGGAGGCGCTCGGCTGGATCGGCACCGCCCGCCCCAAAATGATCGCCGTCCAGGCCGAAGGCTGCCCGCCCATCGTCCGTGCCTTCGAACGCGGCCAGGCCAAAAGCGACTTCTACGAAGGCGCCGAAACCATCGCCAGCGGGCTCCGCGTCCCCAAGGCCCTCGGCGACTTCCTCGTCCTGAACGCCGTGCGCGAAAGCGGAGGCACAGCCGTCGCCGTCAGCGACAACGAAATCCTCGATTCGAGCCTCGCCATCGCCCGCGACGAGGGCATGTTCATCGCCCCCGAGGGCGGAGCCTGCGTCGCCGCCCTCTCCAAACTCCTCGCCTCCGGCTTCCTGAAACGCAACGAACGCATCGTCATCTACAACACCGGCTCCGGCCTGAAATACCTCGAAGCCTTCGCCACCCGCTTCCCCCGCACCACCGCGAGCGAGCAAGACAAACTCGGAGGCCTCATCACCCCGCGTTAGTTGTATACTTACTAAGTGATACTTACTCTCCGGACACTAACTTCCGCCGCTGCACTTACTCTCGCAGTCACCCTGGTACAATCCGCCCTCCCGGCGGACCGTCCCATCCACCGCGAGAAAATCGAGTGGTGCGACGTCTGGATGCCCGACACCAACTCGACCGGCCTCCCCCGCGTCCTGCTCATCGGCGACTCGATCACCCGCTCTTACTACCCCGCCGTCGAAGCCAAACTCAAAGGAAGAGCCTTCTGCGCCCGCATCGCCACATCCAAAGCCGTCGGCGATCCCGCGCTTCTCCGCCAACTCGCCACCTTCATCCCCGAAGAGAATTTCGACATCATTCACTTCAATATCGGCATGCACGGCTGGGACTACTCGGAAGCCGACTACCAGAAGTATCTGCCCGAACTCCTCCGCGTCATCCGCAAATCGGCCCCCAACGCGAAACTCATCTGGGCCTCCACCACCCCCGTCCGCGTCGACCGCGACCCCGGCGCCACGAACGCCCGGATCACCGCCCGCAACCAAATCGCCCAGCGCTTCTTCACCGCCCAACACGTCCCCATCGACGACCTCTGGACGGCCATGCAGCCCTATCCCCAGTTCCACTCCGACGACGTCCACTTCAACAAGGACGGTGTCGCCATCCTCGCCGCCCAGGTCGCCGCCGAAATCGAGAAACTCCTCCCAGGCGCCGCTAACTAACCCGCCAACTCCAGCGGATCGTCCATCTCCTTCTGCATCTGCCGCAACTTCGCGAACAACTCCTTCCGCAGAGCCGCATGACCCGCATCCTCGGCAAGGTTATGCATCTCCCACGGGTCTTTCTCCATATCGAATAACTGCGTCACCTTCACCTGTGGATACACGATCAACTTATGGGTCTTCGTCCGGATCGCCCGCTGAAACCCGCGGTAGTAACTGAAGATCGCGTCGTGCTGCGCCCCACCCTCGCCGCGCAGATATCCCGCCATGCTCGGAAATTCCACCGTCTTCGGAACCGGAATCCCCGCTAGCTCGCAAGTCGTCGCAAACAGGCTGTGCTGGTAAACTAACTCATCCACCCGCCGCCCGCGCGCGATTCCCGGACCCGAAATCAGCAGCGGCATCCGGATGCTGTGGTCGTACATATTCTGCTTCCCCATCAACCCGTGCTGCCCCACCGCCAGGCCATGGTCCGCCGTTAATATCACATAGGTGTTATCCGCCTTGCCGCTCCGCTCCAGCGCATCCAGCACCAGCCCAAGCTGCCGGTCCATGTGCGTGAGAATCGCGTAATACTCGCTCCGGTGCAGTTGCACCGCCGCCCTCGTCCGCGGAAACGGCGCCAGCATCTCGTCCCGGATCCGGTGATCGCCCTGGTCGAACGGATGCTCCGGCAGGTAATTCGGCGGAATCTCGATCTTACTCGCCGGATACATCTCCACAAACTCCCGCGGCGACTGCCTCGGATCGTGTGGCGCGTTAAACGCGACATACATAAAGAACGGCTGCTCCCGCTTCGCCGCCCGGTTCAATAAATGATCCACCGCCTGCGACGCCCACACCACGCTCGTGTGATCCACCTCGTCCACCCTCCGGTTCAACCACAGGTCCGTGTGAATCCAGTGTCCCTTCAGACTCTTATCCCAAGGCGTCCAATGGTTCCCCGGCGACGGCCGGTCATAAGCATCCGCCGTCGACGGAAACATCCCCAACCCCACCGGCCCCATCTCCTGAAAGCTCCGCTGCAACACCGTCGCATCCAGGTGCCACTTCCCGACGATGTATGTCTGGTACCCCGCATTTCCCAGCGTCTGTCCCCAAGTCGGAACAGAATCCAACTGCCGCTGCGCCCGGAACGAGGTAAGCCCGCAGTTCAGCATCGTCCGGCTCGGCACGCACACCGCCGGGTCCCACGCCCCGTTGTGAAACGCGTGCGTGAACGTGCATCCCCGCTCCACCAACCGGTCGAGGTTCGGCGTCCGCACCTCCTCGTTGTTCCAAGCGTGTATCGACCGGTACGTCAAATCGTCCGCCATGAAGAACAGAAAGTTCGGCCGCCTCGCTCCTCCACCCTGTCCCGCACTCGCTGCCCCACCCGCCGCCACCGCCCCACCCGCCACCGTCTGCACAAAACATCGCCGGTTCATCCCATTCCCCTTGGACTAGAATTCAAACTTCACCGCAAGCTGTAACTCCCGCGAATCAAAAGCCGAAACAATACGCCCGAAGTTCACGTTGCTCAGGTTCGATACCGGATTGCCGAAATGAGTTGTGTTCAGCACGTTGTATGCTTCGGCCCGGAACTCCAGCGCCATGCCCTCATGGAAGGGCAGTGCGAATCGTCGGAACAGCGAGAAGTCGAAATTCACCATCGCCGGCCCGCGCAGTAGGTTCCGGCCCGCGTTGCCGAACGTGTATGCCGCCGGAACCGCGAACGCCGCCGTATTGAACCACTCCGCAACGCTCTGCGTCCCCAGCGACGGATTCCCCACCACGTTCGGACGCATGTACCCGTTCGCATTGCCTGTATTCGCAATGTCGCCATTCAGCGTAAGATTCACCGGCAGACCCGAATACACACTGCCGATCCCGTTAACCTGCCATCCGCCGATCACTTGGTCCACAACCGCGTTCCCAGTGTGAAACGCCTTCCCGGCGCCGAACGGCAGTTCGTACAACCAGTTCACGCTCAGGTCTTGCGGCACGTTAATGCTCGCCACGCTCCGGTCATTGTTGAAATGATACGGATCCTGCACGCTGCATCCCTCCACGCCGAAAAACCCATCGCAGCCGATCGAGATCGCCTTGCTCCACGTGTAAGCCACTGTCAGCGCCATCCCGTTCGCATATCGCCGTCGGAACTGAAGCTGCAGCGCCTCGTAGTCACTTCGTCCCCAACTCCGGTCGAAGTTCATCGGCGCGATATAAGGGAAAGGACTCCGCGCAGTCGGATTCCCCGGCCCGGGCGTCATTGCCACGTTGTAATATCCTCCAATGTCCAGCCTTCGATCCCCTGACCCAACATAGTCCGCCTCGAACACCGTGTTAGGGTCCAGTTCATACTGCAAACCCATATTCCACTGAATTGAGTACGCATTCTTAAAGTTGGGATCCGCAAAGTACGCACCGCTGTGGAACGGATTCGCCGCCGGCTGCGCGAGGCCCGGATATGGATCCTTGCCCGAAATCGTCGGCAAGGGTTGTGTCAACGTCGGCTCATTCAGGTTATTCGTCAACTGCCGCCCGATGCTCGGCCACGTCTCTCCCATATTCTGATCCATCTGGACCACACCGGAGTAACTGTCGAAAAACATTCCAAATCCCGATCGCAGCGCTAACCTATCCGTCAACCGATAGGCCAACCCGACCCGTGGCTGCCAGTTATCCGTCCAGTTATTCAATAACCGCTGATTCGGCGATAGCACCACGTTCGCGGGAAGCGAACCGTCCGGCGTCGGAATGCACGGCGCCGAGCCAAGACTGGCGCACGATCCCGGATTCGCCTGCAGCAGATACGTCCCGTTCAGCAAGTTCAGGTCGCCCATGTAAATGCTCCGCTTCTGCACATTCCCCAGTGGTGGAATAAACGTCGCGTCGTACCGCAGCCCGATATTCACCGTCAGCTTCTGCGTCGCCTTCCACGTGTCTTGCGCATAGAAACCCATGATGCCGCCCGGCCGGGTCGTCTTGTAGAAGTCCCGCCGCTCCGCCCCGGAAGGTACATCCAGCAGAAACGACGCCAACGGATCGCCGGTCCCGCCCAGGTTCAGCGGATTCGCCGTTCCCGTATTGTCGAACGTGACCGTCAGATCGTTCAGAATATCTTGGAACGCGAGCTGATCCCACTCCCCGCCGAACTTAAACTCGTGATTCCCGCGTATCAGTGAGTAATTCGCTTTATACTGCGTCGAGTCGCCATAAGTCGCATCCTCCGTGCTCTCCCCGCCACTGAAGAACTGATTCACTGATACGTTCGGCACCAGCGAGTTCCCGCTCCGGTACGAGCAGCAGAACTCCTTCGCAAAACCTGTATCCTGCACGATCGTGTTCGTCCCCGCTGCAAACCGGACCGCCGACTGTTTCGGCTCCAGCGCTTTTCCAAACTGCACCTGAAGTATGCTACTCGCGCTGAACGTATGCACCCAATTCGCCTCTGCATTAATTGGGCTATAAGTCAGACTGTTCGTCAGTCCTTGTCGTCCGCCCGAACCGGTAATCGAGTACCGTTCGCCACTCATTCGCGCCGAAAACATGTCCCGTTCGCTGAACGTATGGTCGATCCGCGCCGAGTAATCCTGCTGGTTGGTGTCGTTCGGCGTCAAATCAAGCTGATTGAAATTCGCCACACCCGTGGCAATCGGCGCGGGCACGGTGTCCTTCAGGAACGCAAGATACCCCGTGTTCAACCGCGAGCTCGGGATGATATTCCCCGGAAATGGTGTCCGCACCAGCTTACCCGCTGCGTTCACCGTCGTCGTCGCCGGATCGTAGATCTGCAGCGGCCAATCGCTGAAGTTCCCCGCCAGGTTCGCCGCCGTCGGAACTCGGTAAAGCTGATTCGCCGGCGTGTGCTGGATGTAGCCTTGGTACGCCAGAAAGAAGAACGTCTTGTTGTGAATCACCGGACCACCTACCGTCCCACCGAACATGTTCTGCCGCAGCGGCGTCACGCTCTGCCGGAAGTAATTGCGCGCGTCGAATGCATCGTTGCGGAGAAAATCCCACGCCGACCCATGAAACTCGTTCGTCCCCGACTTCGTTACCACGTTGATCACGCCTCCGGTCACCAGCCCGAACTCCGCCTGGTCGTTGTGCGTTTGCACCTTGAATTCCTCAATCGCGTCCACAATCGGCGGCACCGTGTACGTGCTGGTGAACGGGGTCGTGTCCAACATCCCGTCCAGCAGGAACAGGTTGCTCCGGTTGCTCTGCCCGTTGAACGCCGGATAGCTCACCACACCCACCGCGTAACTTGCGAAGCCCCCGCCATTGTTCTGCGATACGTTCGCCGGCGACGCCCCCGGACTCAGCGTCAGAAGCTGCGTGAAATTCCGCCCGTTCAGCGGCAGGTCCACCACTCTCTTCTGCTCCACCACCGACCCCAGTTCCGAACTCGACGCCTGTATCGCCTCGCCCTCCGCCGTCACGCTCACTGTCTGCTGCACCTGTCCTAGCGAAAGCTTCAAATCGAACGTCGCCGTCTGGTTCACCTCCAGCACAAACGGTTGCACATGCAGCGTGTCAAATCCCGCGTGGCTCGCCTCCAGCGTGTACCGCCCCGGCGGCACGCTTAGGAACAGATAATTACCCGCATCGTTCGCTGTCGTCGTCCGGCGGATCCCTGTGGCGACATTGGTCAGCGTCACTTCCGATCCCGGCGCGTTCCCGCCCGTCGGATCGTGCACCGTCCCTGTGACGGTCGCTGTTGACACCTGTCCCACTGCTCGCACTTCCCAAATCCCCGCCAGCATCACGGCTAGGCCTGTTATCGTCCACGTGGTTTTGAGCAACTTGCGCAACATGTCCCTTCCCCCTCTCGCCTGCGCCCCAACTCCCCGCGGCGCACTCTCCGGATCTTAGGGCTCCCAGCCCTGAGGTACAATGTTCCATCGCGGAGAATCTTGTTAGTTACGTGTGTCTAACGGTATGACAAGTAAGGATGGCCAATCGCAAGTTGCGGTTGCGGCGCCCGGCGATCCCCGATCGCAACTCGCCGAACGCATCGCCGCCAGCCGGGCCTTTTCAAAATCCCCACGCCTGCGCGAGTTTCTCCTCTTTGTAACCGAGCGGACGGTCCAGGGCGACCTGTCCGCCGTTAACGAAATCGAAATCGCCCACCGCATCTTCGGCCGCGGAGCCGACTTCGTCCCTACCGAAGACAGCGTCGTCCGAGTCAGCGCCCGCCAACTCCGGACCAAGCTCAAGGAGTACTTCGAGGACGAAGGCCGCCTCGAGCCGATCCAATTGGAAATCCCCAAGGGCGCCTACATCCCCGCGTTCCACCCACGCGAGCCCATCCCGCCCGAACCCCCACCTCTCTCCCACCCCTCGCAGCCTCTCCCTGTCCGCTGGCGCCTCGCCCTCTCGGCCGCAATCCTTCTTAATGTCGCGCTCCTGTTCACGGTCGTCGTCTTGCTCCGCCGGTCCTCGCCCGCCCCTCCCGTCCCAGACACCGCACCCAGCCTCCTGAGTGTCTTGCTCTCCCGGGCGAACACTCCCGTCCACGTCGTTGTCTCGGATTTCTCCCTGTCGCTCATGCGGGGCTTAAGTACGAACGGCAACTCCTATGACCTCGACGAGTATCTCGCCTGGAACTACCGGCCCTTGCAACCGGTAGGCACCACTGACCCGAGGGTCACCTGGCTCTGGAATGTTCTCCGCACCCACCGCATAACCCGCCTCGGGGATCTCACCCTCCTGGCCAGCATCGAGCGAACCGCCAGCCAACGCGTTCCCATTCTCGTTCGCGATGCTCGTGACGTCTCCCTCCGCGATTTTCAAAGTGGCTGGCACGTTGTCCTCGGCAATCCTTACTCCACACCGTGGGTCTCCCTCTTCGAAGACCAACTCGAATTTCGCTCCGTTCGCGACAAGAGCCACGGAGTCGGCTTCCTCAACCACAAGCCCCGCCCAGGAGAGACCGGCCTTTACTCCGCGGCCAACGCCGAACGCGAAGATGGTGTCGGTTACGCTCGCGTCGCCTTCGTCCCAAACTCCAGTGGCCGCCCTGGCGTCCTCCTCATCGGTGGAATAAATATGGTCAGCATGGAAGCGGCAGGGGATTTCCTCGCCCACCCGGATTCCATACGGCTTGCTCTTGCGGCTCTCGGGCTCGATCGATTGGATCCCCTGCCCTATTTCGAATTACTTCTTCAAACGCGTGCTCTCGACAACACCCCGCAAGGCGCTAAGATCGTCGCCAGCCACCTCCTCGACCATACACGGTAGCCGGGCCCGACCCGGATCGTCCTTAAAACCCCCTCGACCCCCGCTAAGTCTTTCCCCCGATTGCCTCCCCGCCCATTCCATCGCACGCTGGTTTCAGGGACAGGTGTCACCACACATGAGCGCCGCAGTCGATCTTTCTCTTCTCTCCGCCGCCGATCCTTCCCTCCGCGGCCAAACCCCCACCCTCGATTTCTCGCCCCGTCCCCCGGACTCCCTCGACGAGGCCGGCCTCAGCCCCGAACTCATCGAACAAATCATCACCAAAATGCTTTTCCAGCGCGGCGAAATGTCCGGCTGGGATCTCAGCCTCGCCATCGGCCTCCGCTTCAGTCTCATCGAGGGCCCCCTCGAAACCCTCAAACGCAAGCATCTCGCCGTCATCAAGCGCGCCCTCGGCCTCGCCGGCGTCACAGCCGTCTTCGCCTTGAGCGACGAAGGCCGCGTTCAGGCCCGCGAGTTTATGGAGCACACCCAGTACATGGGCGCCGCCCCGGTCCCGGTCGAACAATATGTCGAACAGGTCCGCCGCCAGCGCGTCCCCGAAGGCTGGCTCACTCCGGAAAAGCTCGCCAAAGCCTACCGCCACATGGTCGTCACACCCCACGTCCTCTCCCAAATCGGCCCCGCCATCAGCGCCGGAAGGTCCATCCTCATCTACGGCCAGCCCGGCAATGGCAAAACCTACCTCGCCGAGGCGCTCATGAACCTCGACGACACCCCCGTCTACATCCCCCATGCTGTCCTCTGCCGCGGCAACATCATTCGCGTCTTCGACCCCGTTCAGCACCGCCCCATCGAAGACGACTCCTCCGCCTCCCTCTTCTCCGCCGGCGCCGGCTACGACCGCCGCTGGGTCAAGTGCCGCCGCCCTTTCCTCATCAGCGGTGGAGAACTTACTCTCTCCCAACTCGACCTCAGCTACAACCCCGTCTCCCGCGTCTACGACGCGTCCTTCCAAATGAAGGCCAACAACGGCACCTACCTCATCGACGACTTCGGCCGCCAGGCCGCTTCCACCGCCGAGATCCTCAACCGCTGGATCGTACCTATGGAGCGCCGCATCGACTACCTCACCTTCATCAGCGGCAGCAAAATGGAGGTCCCCTTCGAAACCTTCCTTATCTTCTCCAGCAACCTGAAACCGGAGCAGCTTGGCGATGAGGCCTTCCTCCGCCGCATCCAGTACAAAATGTTACTTCGCAGTCCGGAAACACCCGAGTACCGCGACATCTTCTACAAATTCTGCCAGGCAAACTCACTACCCTTCAATCCGCAGGACTTCGATGATTTCATCGCGCGCCACTACGCCGCCACGCACCGCCCCTACCGCCGCTGCCACCCGCGCGACGTCGTCAGCCACGCCATCGACATGATCCACTTCGATGGCCTGGAGTACCGCCTCACCGCGGATCTCCTCGATCGCGCCTGGGAAAGCTGCTTCACCCAGGACGTCGAGTAATTTGGGGCGCTCCCTCCGAACGCCCCGTCACTCCACTACTCGCCCAAACGGAACGTCCCGACAAACGAACTGCGCCGGTTCGGGAAAGACCAAACCGTGCCCAACTCGCTGCCCTGGAACCCGTCGGCCACCGTGTACGCCGCCATCGCATGATCCACGTGGCCGGCCAACGGCGGATACCACACTTCTTCGTTGTGGCAAATCTGGTCGCCGTTGTTCAGCGGACGCGTCGCCACCTCCGCTTCTTTGCCAGCCTTCATGCAAAGCTCCCGGCTGTGCACGCTCGCGTTCGCCATCGTGAAATCGATCGGCTGCACGTCCACCCGAACCACTTCGGAAAACAGGTCGCCGCCCATCTCCTTGGCAAACGCCGTCAGCGCACGCTGCTGCGCCTCCGTCGCCCGCGAGTCCACGATCAGCACGCTCTTCACCGGATACGCGCTCGCCGTCACATCGCCCAGCGTGTTGCTCGCGCGCAGCACGCCCATTACCGCCAGTCCGTCGAGCGCCACGCCATGATACGTGCCCTGCTCAATCTTCCAGCCCATCACCGCAAGATCTCCGGTCTGGCTGACTTCGGAATTCGCAAAACACGGCCCGGTGTAAACATCGGCCGTCCGCGCTTCCAGATATTCGCCGTGCAGGCTCGTCGCCCCATTCGAGGCAGGAATGCTGGCAGCCCGGACGCCGACGGCGATCACGGGCGCAGCGAGAAGAATTGGCATTAACGAGGATAGACTTCTCCGCATACCACTAAAATACCACCAACCCTCGGCACAAAACCCCCTCCTCTCTTGCCCGCGGCGTCCAACCACCGCCCGCCAAACAGGCATAGGATGGAACTTCCCGGTCGGAGACCCGGCCACAACCTGGTACGTCATCTCCGTCCGCCGAAAATAGCGCCACCCGCTAAGTCACGGAGCACTCATTTGACCGAACCGACCGACGCCCTCACCCGCCGCGGCCTTCTGAACCGTGCCCTGCAAGCCGCCTCCCTCACCACTCTGCTCGACCCCACGCCCGGCGCCGAAGCGCAGGACCAGTCCGCCCCGCGCATCCGTGAGTCCTTCGACGCCGAGTGGAAATTCTTCAAAGGCGAAGCCCCCGGCGCCGATGCGGTCTCCTTCAACGACTCGCACTGGCGCACACTCACCCTCCCCCACGACTGGAGCATCGAAGGCCCCTTCTCACGCTCCGAACCAAGCGGCGGCGCCGGCGGCTACGCCCCCACCGGCATCGGCTGGTACAGAAAACATTTCACCGTCCCCGCGTTTTATCGCGACCGCAAGGTTTCTCTCGAATTCGACGGCGTCTACCAGAACAGCGAAGTCTGGCTTAACGGCCACTACCTCGGCAAGCGCCCCTACGGCTTCATCACCTTCGCCTACGACATCACTCCCTATCTCAACTTCGGCGCGCCCAACGTCGTCGCCGTCAAAGTCGACAATGAGCCCCAGCCAAGCTGCCGCTGGTATTCCGGCTCAGGTATCTACCGCCACACCTGGCTCACCGCCGTCCACCCCATCCATGTCGCTCTCTGGGGAACCTTCGTCACCACGCCCCGCATCACGCCCGAATCCGCCACCGTCCACGCCCGCACCCTCGTCCGCAACGCCTCGCCCGCCGCCGCAAAC